>PXAV01000047.1 GCA_003565715.1 Methanosarcinaceae archaeon | reverse complement strand
TACTTCTCCTCTTGTAAGAGTAAAATGTCCATCATTCTTCATCTCAATATAATCATTGCTATAACCTGTGATCTCCATCTTGCCATATTTATCACCAGTATCTAATTCTATGTACTCCTCTGATATCTGGAAAATACCCTGAATGAACACCGCGTTTGTTTCGGTACCCCTGAATACAGAATCAAAGCGAACTGCAATTATTGGAGCATCTTCTGATCCCAGTTCTTTTTCAAAAATATAGTCGTTGTTTGCAGAAACAATAGCACTGTCAAGTTCATTGCCACCATTTGTAAGTGTCACCCAGACATTATTACCATTTACATCAACTTCAACTATATTCAGTCTGTAACCTTCCTCAAGGATAAGGGATGAACCTGTATAGAGTGATTGCCTATTATCATCATCTATGAGTATTTTAGATAGAACACCAGATGATATAAGACTGACAGGATCAACCCCAGTAATTGATGTATTTGCCGTATATCCTGCAAAGTATTTCTCGGCCATAAAACCGATCACCTCATAATCGCCCCATCCGCTACGCTCAAAACCTGTTTCAACAGGCTCTGTTCTGTAAACAAGGTCCCTGTCACCTATATTTCTCTGAATATCATTGATTGTCATTGTTTCAGATGTCAATCCAGAGTCAAGGTCATAGAAGAAACCTGAGAAGCTCTTTGCGTTCCATATGTAAGTGGTGGACTGATCTGCATTCTCATCCCATATACGATTACCTGTGTAATAGGTTTTTGAACGCACTGTTATTGTTTTACTTGAAGTGTCATAACCGTCAGCATTGGTTGCTTTAAGCGTAACAGTGTAAGTACCTGTGGAAGTGAAGGTGTGAGTAGGGTTCTGAGACGTTGAATCTACTGTACCATCACCATTAAAGTCCCATTCCCACGAAGTTGGACTGTTGGTTGAAGTATCATTGAATTGGACAGTCAAAGGAACAATACCTTCAGTTACATTTGTATCAAAGGATGCTACAGGAGGTGTAGAAGGAACATTGACTGTGATTGGTTGACTGAAAGTGTGTGATTCAGTTCCATTGTATGCCGTCAGAGTAACCGCATAAGTATCGGGATTTGTGAAGGTGTGGACAGGATTGGAATCTGTGGAATTAGGACTCCCATCACCAAAGTTCCATTGTAAAGAAACCGCATTAACAGATTTATCATTAAAACTAACAGATAGTGGAGCAATACCTTCTGTAGTGTTGGCAGTAAAATTGGCAGTAACATTTGCAGCCGAAACTATAGTACTGCAAAGAATCAATATTGAAAGTGCAATTAATATCAATCTGAATTTATTTCGCATTTTTAAACTTCCTTTAAGTTAGTGTAACCTAGTTATAGTGTAACCTTAAGTCCCCAATTGAAGATAACCTTTTCGATATATCGTCGAGTTTTTCCCATTATGGCATACTATATTGATGCCTTCTTCGTGGGGGACAACTTCGCCTATCACAGTCAAATTGCATGCGTTTTGGGCATTGTTCAGCAGATCAGGGGAGACTGTGAAAAGTAGTTCAAAGTCGCCTCCTGTGTAGAGTGCCATGTCAAGTATCTCATTGGGGTTTTTAGTTATGTGTTCTAAGACTTCTGGCTGTATGGGGAGTGAGTGCTCATGGATGGTGAAACCCACATGGTTAAGATCTGCAAGGTCGTGCAGGGACATGGCAAGTCCATCGCTTGTATCCATCATACATGTTACGGCACCTGACCGTGCAAGCTTTTGGGCTTCTGCAACACGGGGAACCGGCTCAAGCAGTTTATTGAGCAGGATATCAGGAACATCTATCTTTTTTTCAATTGCATGGAGTGCAGCACCTGCAGAGCCTGTAAAACCTGTAACACATACCTTATCACCGGATCTGGCGCCCCTGCGGGTCAGCAATTCTGAGCTTTTGATAAGCCCAAGCGCAGTGCCTGTTATTGTCAGCTCATCATGGGTATCTATATCCCCGCCTATGACAGTAGTGTTACAGAACCTGGCACATTCATGCATACCTCTTGATACCTCTTCGACAAAAGCAATATCTGTGTCCTTTGAAAACCCCATGGCTGAAAGGAAACCTATAGGCCTTGCACCCATAGAGGCCACATCACTGAAATTGACAGCAGCTGACATCCACCCGATCTGCCATGGGGTCATGCAGCCAGGAAAATCTGTATCCCTATGTAACATATCCGTGGTTATGACCAGCTTTTCATTTTCTGAGATATCAAATACCGCACAGTCATCAACACCCGGGCCAACGATGATCTCCGGGTTTGAAATGGCATTGAAAATGCCAGATATGCGTTCTATGAGTGCACGTTCGCCAATCTCTGAAACAGGAATAAAGGGATTCATATTTTACCTGTTGTTATAACTCCATATATTAAAGATACATATATATTATATACATTTATTTTTTATTTGTATAAACAGTACATTAGTGAGCCGTAAATGAAAAGGGGCATGATAAATAAATGTTCCTGATATAAAAGCACCTTTGTCTTAGAATACCATGCACCCACATATCACTACTTTATCGGCGTACCTTCCTCCAGACCATCACGATAATAGCCCCTGTAACAGTAAACACAATGATCAAAGGAAGAAGATACCCCACAAGCACTATAAGCGCGCCAACTGTTGAAGTAAATGCATTGAAAGAGTCCGATACCGCATCTCTTATACCCCATGAACCGCTTATTGGACGAGGTTCTGTGACACGTATATTGATTGTTGAGTAATCGGTCCTGTCCTCGAGGTAATTTAGCCTTCCAGTAAGACTCTCTATCTGACCCCTTACCCTTTCAAGCTCCTTTTCAACACTCAGGACCTCTTCTACTGAATCTGCCATATCGAGAATATCCAGAAGGCGTGCCTCCTGTTTCTTAAGGTTACCCAGACGTGCACTGATATCTACGTACTCTTCTGTAACATCCTGGGCATTTACACTCTTATGTGTCACCTCCCCAAGATTTCCTACCCCCTCTACAAAGACAGTGTAAACATCTTCCGGTATGCGCACTGTAACATAACCCTCTTTATGTGTACCGGACTCACCTCTGTATGAGTCATAGACAGATGAACTGGAAACATAACCTCCGTATGATACAGCCAACCCTGAGATCCCGTCTACGGCCCCAGCGGCATCAGTGACCCTTATTGTCATGTCCACTGTTGTTATTGTCTTGCGGTCTGCCAGGGTAGTATGGGTCATCATACGATCATCTGTCCCATATTCAACTGCTCCCCGTGGAGATGAGGTAGCATGGCTATCTACAGCTACATGATCCTCTGATACCATATAACTTCCTTCATTTACTGTCATGCAGCCGGAAACCAGAACTGCCATTAGTAAAATAAGAAACAAAGCAAAATCTTTTATCTTCATTTTAATCCAACCTGTATATTATCCGGGACAATCTTCGGTATATGATGTTATATGATCTGATGAATGACATGGAAGTATTAAAAAATTGTTTAAACTTCAAATCGATTCGAAGTTAATCTTTTCATTGCCCTTCTCCCTTGTCCTGACATACACATTATCAAGGAATTCACAAGCAACCGACGCAAGGTCCACAAGCTCATCTCTGCTAAGTGGCCTTATTTTCCTTAAAGATCCAAGCATTGCATCAGCAGTTGACCCCTGCTGAAGAGCATATGGAATATCCCTTCTGCCTGTCAGATCATAGATAGACCTTGCAATAAGGCGGACATCATCATCACTACCTATAAGATCCCTGATAAGGGTCGTCCTTAACTCAAGTTCCACCCTGCTTCCAAGCACAATTGATATGGACCTTGAAACTTTTTCCATTGAGATCTTCGGGTCAACATGCACATCACTGAAATCCTGGCATCCTATAGCCTTTGAGTACATCCTGCTGTTGTCCAGTGGTGCTTTAACGTCTATGAAAAACTTATCCACAAGATCTGCATCTATAAGCTCTTCTATTACCCCGGGATAGTGACCGCATGTATGGATACCTACAAGCATGCCGTTCTTCTTTGCAAAGCCTGCAAGATGCACCACAGCGCCCTTTTGCATAAGAGGTTCTCCTCCTGAGAGAACTACACTGCTGACAAAAGGTCGGGAACTTTTGATCTCTTCTTCAAGAACAGAGACATCCACCATGTTTTTTTCAAAAAGTAAGGCATGGTTCTGACAATAGGGACACCTGTATGGACAGCCCCGTAAAAAAAAGACGATTGACACCTTTCCATGCCAATCAACTGTTGATATGGGAACGGTGTTCCCATAGTTTATTTTCATAATATTTCTATCTACTGACTTTTTCAGATCATGTCCCCTGAGCTGTAGCGCATACGATCTGCAAGCTCCTGCCTCTTACCATTGTTCCAGCCGCCTACAGCCTGCACATAACCGGTTACCCTGGACATCTGTTCGACATGTTTGGAACCACAGTTCTCACATGCACCTTTCAGGCCTGACATCATGTGGAAATCATCAAGACATACTGTCATGTCCTTGGTAAAGGCAAAGTAACCTATCTGAGTATTCTTTGCTATATTCATTGCAAACTCTTTGAGTCCCCTGGCATCCGGAGCACCTTCTCCCATCCATATATGACAGATATTTCCCCCATCAACTATAGGGAAGAACACATGCTCTATATTCATTCTATCGATAAGTGAAACATTGGCCCCGGGTGGTACATGGGTACCGTTGGTATAATAGACAGGAAGATCTGTTGTCTTACTGAGCCCAGCAAGGGCAGCTTCCTTATCACCCTTAACGACCTCAAGCACACAGTCCCTGTATTCATCATGGAGCATGTCTGATACAGAGAACCTCTGACCTGTGGTCTCAGCAGGTGTACGTGCAAGAGCTATTTCCATTCCATGTTCCTGACTGAGCTCGTTTGCATATATATCCATCTCGGTCATCACCCGGATAGCGAATTTGAAAGCATCTCCGGACTCATGTATCTGGGACCCTGTGTGATACTGCACCATTTCATTGATACCAATAACACCTATAGTGCATACCAGAGCATCTATATCAACTGCAATAGCACCTTTTTCACCTGTTATAGGGTCCTTTGGCCTCTGGGTCGCAAAGGGCATCCTGTTGCTCACAATGATACTCTCCATCCAACTGCGCTTTGTCTTGAAAAGCTTTATACACTGGTCCATTAGATTCTTCAGGTCAGCGAACAGGACCTCATCATCACCGTTTGCCCTGTACGCAGCCCTTGGACAGTTGAGGGAAACCACTTGCCATGAACCCATGGAGAAATGCTTTCCATCCCTGAACATAAGCTTGTCATCAAAACTGTCATCTGCATCAGCATTTGCAGAGAACTGATAGGCACAGCACTGATAGCATGATATACCCTCACCAGCTCCCCTGTATTCAGGCAACTGGTTGTCAAAGTATGGAGTTCCAAACTTTGCTGCCAGCTCAAAGGTCATGTCATAAAGTTCCTCATAACCAGGAAGATCAGGATGTGCCTTATTGAAAAACTCATCCTCCTGAATGAAGTCAGGTTCAATAGATATCTCAGGTTTTGGGAAATTGAAGGGTTTGCCCCAGTTATCACCTTCTATCATAACCTCCATAAGTGCTTTGAATGAGAGACGTACTTCACGTTCGAACTCACCATATGTCCTTTTCTGAGTACCTTTTGTGCCGTCATTTACACGCCCCTTATAAACGGCAGGTTTATCTCTCCACAGCTTTGGTACACCCGGGGACAGCTGTACGGAGGAGAACACTACCTGCCCACCACGGGCCACCATCATCTGGGTCATCTCATATACGAACATCTGCATGAGCTGCTTTATATCATTGTAATCCTTCCCTTCAAGATAAGGAGCAAGGAATGTAAGGAAGTTATAGAAACCCTGTCCGCCAGCAAAATTTGTCTGGGCACTTCCAAGAGCCTTTACAGCATGGAGTATTGCAACCTCTGCCTTCATTGCAGGGCCTGCAACACTTGCTTTTGCACCTGAGCCATCCGGCATCAGGCCATAATAGAAGAAATACCTGAGGTCCCAGTCCTGGCAGAATGCACGTGTCCCCAGATATTCAAGATCATGGATGTGAATATCACCGTTAAGATGCATGTCGGCTATCTTTGGAGGCAGCAAAAGCAGATATTGTTCCTTGGATATCTTATCTGCCTTCTTCTTATGGGAGGTTTCTGCATTCTCCTGAAGGTTTGCATTGTCCCTTGCTTCAAAACCACTTCCAAGGTCTATCTCACAGGCATCATATACCGGAGTACCTATCCTTGTAGATATGTTCCTCCATTCAACATGCCCCCTCTGGAGAAGTTCCATATTGACGATCTCCCTGATAAGCGGTCCTGAAAGGAACTTAAGATCAAGAGACCTGATACGGCGTTCAACATCTTTTGCGATTTCATGCGCCTCATCCTTCTCTATGCCAGGTTTGCCATGGAACCTCTCAGCAAGCTGTGTTTCCTTTAACAATTGATTTACAATGACACTGCGATCCCAGTCTACCATATGCCCTGCGGTTGTACGTACCTTTGGCATTATAGAGATAATATGCCCATCCAGGGTCTTCTGTAAAGCATGCTGTTTTGTGAAGCCTGTCATACCGATATCCTTCCTCTGCTCTTCCCCTGAAAGAACCTGATCATTTCCCAATCCTTCAGTATCAGTTTCTAACTTTCCTTTTATATTAGTAGCACATAAATCCATAATTCCCACCTCATTCCTATTAAAAATCACAATCTTATATTTTAGATCAGGTTGACCAGTGCTTCCAGGTTAACTTCAGGACCATTGAACAGTTCCTTATGAGTTAAAAACTCATCGCCGATCTGAAGTACAGGAGCGGTCATGGTGAAAACACCATTGAATTTAAGCTCGGTCAAAGCTTGAGGAGTTGACATGTCTGCAGTTGCAAAAGAAACTCCTTTCGATGATAGTACCTTTTTAAGTTGCTCGCATTTTGGGCAAGTCTTTGTTGTATATATTACCACTTCAACCATTTTGTCACGTCCCTTCATAGTATATAATAACATTTATATATTAAAGCCATTCTGAAGAGGAACAACAATGCCAAATGAAAGAACATTATCAAAAGGCACTGTTGTTGTTATTGTCTTTTTCACAGGATGGTAAATTATACAAATGAACTATAGCTTAATAATGCTTTTTCAAACTTCGTTTGAATATACACTCAGACATATAGTACCAGTAATGAAACAAAAATAAAACAGATATAGTAATAAATATGATAATATATATGATAACATATATGATAATTATAAAGAAGAAATATAAACTAGCATATGAGATGACATATAACATATAGAAATAGTATAGATCATGGTTAAAATTAAAACATTATAGATTACAGAGTTCAGCAAAAAAAAAAAAAAATAAGAAAGAAGTAATGAGAGTTATATTTCTTTGATCTCTTTGAAATGGAACAGGGATGAATTGCGCCATAAACAAAAAAAGCATATATCCCATGCACATATAAAATCACTAACCAATAAATTCTCAATTAATTGACCTCATATGGAAAAAAGGTAGTGTACATCGAACATATCCTGACTAAAAGCAATGCTCCCGTTTAGAGCAACGTTTTGGAGCTGTAAGATTCACCTATAACACATATTTGTTCATGAAGAGCCAATACATACAACCTATTTTATCCATAGTTTCCAATATAAAACAATTCAGAATCAATCTAACCGAATTTTGCTAATTGGATTTAAGAATTTCTTTGAAGGAAATTATTCTTATCTAACAGGAAAAAATAAAGAAGATGATCATTTCTCATTTCAGATTCCTCAGAATTACCAGATCAACCTAAATGCTTCTCAGATATATTCCAAAATAAACAAAATGAAAATTGTCCTCCATAGAGATTTTCCTAACAGGGAGCTCATTGAAAATAACCTCATAACAAAAGAAGTCAATGCTGAGATAATCCCTGACCAGGAAGTAAACAAAGAATTCAAGGTTCTTATAAAACATTAACTGCTTCCGGGACATCAGCTGGAAGATATAATGTAATTATATTGCTTGAAAACAATGAACCATATAGTGAGCCTGAACCTTTTACTGAGTAACAACTTTTGGAATTGAGGTTGGTATAAAGTCATTTGCTGTACTTTAAACAAGTGAAAAGATTGAAGATCCTAAATTCCTACAAAAGCTATTAATAAATTGAAAAAACTACAACTAGACGTATCCAGAAAAGAAAATGGTTCAATGAACCGAAGAAAAGCTGTTATTAAACTTGCAAAACAGCATCATCTAATAGCTAACCAGATAAAGCATTTCCAGCATCAGGCAAAAGCAAAAAGAATAAGCAAAAGTCAAGCAATCGCTATTGAATATCTGAATGCTAAAGGAATGATGAAAGACCATAGTTTAGCTCAGTCAATAAATGACCTTGGTTTTTATGGACATGTTAATGAATTAACCTACAAAGCAGAATGGTTTAGAAAGACCATAATGAAAATTAGCAGGGTTGATATCTCATCAAGATTGTGTAATATTTGTTATTACAAGAACAAGGACCCTACTCGTAAAATAAGAGAATGGTAAGTTCCATCCTGTAAAAATCACAGATACATGTCTGAATGCAGCTATCAACATCAAGAAGATCATATTAAATAATTTAAGCATCACAAAAAAGTTGAGAATACCCTATGAACTCACTGGCCTGGGCCAGAGGAATGAAGTAGGAAGCCCCCATTCTAATGGAAGGTAGTTCACAGCACACAATCCAACCAAGAGGTGGACAAAATAAAAGAACAACTAAGTTCCGGATGCAAGCCTATTGACAAGATGCTTGCCGGAGGACTGGAGCCAGGGGTTGTAACCCAGATATTTGGTGAACCAGGTAGTGGTAAAACAAACCTGTGTCTTCAGCTTGCAGTAGAGTGTGTCAAAAAAGGCAAAAAGGTCATATACATAGACACTGAGGCAATATCCCCGGACAGGTTCAAGCAGATAGCAGGAGAGAATGCAAAAGAGATAGCCCAGCATATTATCATATTTGAGCCACACACTTTTGAAGAGCAGTATGCAGCAGTAAGAGAAATAGAAAAACTTGTTTCAGACAGAATAGGACTTATTCTTATCGATTCGGCAACAGCTTTCTACAGATTTGAACTTGACCATGAAGAATCAAGTATAAGGACACGAAGAGAACTTTCAAACCAGATAGGTTTTGTACATGCCATAGCACGCAAGCACGCAATAGTAGCTGTCATAACAAATCAGATATACAACGATATAACAACAGGCTCTGTAAAACCCATAGGTGGCAGCGGCATAGAACATATATCAAAAACAATAATCCAGCTTGAAAGAACAGGTGAAGGTAAAAGGCGTGCAAAACTATGGAAACACCGCTCTCTTCCGGAAGGAGGTACATGCGAGTTCTCCATAACAAACGAAGGCGTCCGCTGATACACACTCATGTTATATATAAATGAGAAAAACAAAGTTATATCAGGCCCTTGCTATTGTTATAAAGCCAGTATGCCCTACCTTTGATGTAGAGGGCCTTGTCCCTCTTTCTGAAAAAGAGATCTCACGCTCCATGCACTCAATGGTCACCACATCATTGAACCGGGCCATTGATATGGCATTACGTATCTCTTTTGTCTGTTCAAAGAAGGGTGAGTAAGTTGCAAGAAAACCCCCCGGGTACAGAACATCTTTTACAGCAGAGACCACAACACCGGAATTTTGCGTGTCAAGGGTGATCACGTCGAATTTTTCATCAAGGCCTTTTATTTCTTCAACTATATCACCACAACGAAGTTCCACATTATCAAGACCTGCATTCTTTATGTTCATGCGGGCCACCTCTACAAACTCTTCCCTTATCTCATATGAAACAACACGTTTTGCAATAGAACCAAGATACATAGCAAGTATACCAGAACCAGTACCCGCATCAAGGACAGTATCATTTTTGCAAAGCCCGGTATAGGCAATTATCATGCCTATGTCCTTTGGCATCAGTGGAGCACCAGTCCTCTTTGCATGACGGAAATGGTCCGGCATCTTGGGGCACTGTACAGTGAATTCCTTGCCTTTATGAGATGAAACGATGTCTCCAAAAACCTTACCCCTGAGAGAGGACAGTTCAATTATACCAAAATCTGTGTGCAACTGATCATCACAAACCTTCACAATGAACTCTCTTACCTTATCTCTGTGAGAGGTCTTCAGCAAAACCAATTCATCTGTTAACATAATTTCACACCTTTTTAACTTGTTCATGAACGTTTTTTTATTACGTAACGATTTGAAGGAATAGTAACCATATCTCTTTTGATAGAGTGTTTGTTCATTGAAAGATAAGATATCATCTCATCAAACTCCATACGATATGAATCCGAAAGTGAACCTCCATATTGTACACCTTCCCATGTGAGCACATATTCATAACTCTGCCGAAAACGACCATCCTTTTCATAGTACCGCAGGTCCTCATCAACAATCCCCATAGCAACAAGCACCTGTATATCCTCAAATACCTTTTCAGAATAAGGGAAGCCATATCTTTCGTGAAAAGAATAATCAAAGAGGTTCTTAAGCCTTTGAAAAGCCCCAAGTTCGCGGATGGTACGATAAAGCCATGTTATATGCCTTAAGCGGGGAACTGAGATAAATTCCCTTTTTTGCTCTGTGAAAAGTGTGTGCACTGCATAGAAGAGCAGGATTATCCCTTCAATGGGCAGATATTGATCCTCACGTGTGAAATTAAGAAGCCTTGGAGATATTTCATCCACAACACGGCGTAATTCAGACAATACAGCACCTGAATCACTATCCTTTACAATACCAGGATGGGAAAAAGCTGTCAGAGATAATTGTCTTGATATTGCCCTTACAAGACCGTTTGCAAGTGCTGATTCATCATAGAAAAAGCCATCCTCATTATCCATTGCAATACGCATGCTCTTTGGGACACCGGATGCTACTGTCAGATCGACAAGTACATCACCAAGCTCACGTGCTATCCTAAGCTCAAGACGCTTTGTTGCCACTCCATGGCGGGCAATCGTAGATAGAGACATCCGGGTAGAAGGCCTGAGCATCTTCTGACTAAGCCTTGCAACTGGTTCATAAAGTCTCCCATCACGCAGGTCAGATAGAAGCTTGACAGAACTTTCAGATGCATTGGACCTTATGAAGTTAAGCATATCACTGTCATTGTACTCAGTGAAAAAGCAAATTATCTCTTTTTTGGTTGCATCCAGCCCATGCAGGTTCCTGAAACGCTCCAGTGCGTCCTCAAGAGAACTGAGTAGCATCACTCTTGCTGCCTGGGTCCTAGGATTGTGTATTATAGCCGTATAATGATGAGCACGGGAAATGAGCAAGGATTCTGCAGCAGTCAGTGCCATATCATTGCCATATCCGGAACCTTCAACACTGCCCAGTACAACATTACCATCCTTTATTAAAAGGCTGCCAATTATCTGGTCCACATCTATAAGGCCAAATGAGACTCCGGTATGATAGGAGTCCCTCAGCAGAAAGTCAATTCTGTCAGCATCCACATCACCTGCAATAATCTGGGCAAGGTATGGTCTGGATATGGAAAGTTCATCCCCGGTGGCTATCTTTGAGATCTCATCAAAGAAATGGAAAGGATCAGCACCAATCTTTGATTCAACATGTCTTGCAATGTAATTGTCTTCTGGAAATATCCTTGAGATGATGTCCTTTGAGAAGGATTCGTGTTTTATGAACTGCCTGCCTTTGATAACAGGCTGCAACTGAGGATTTCGCCTCAGAACGTTCTCAACCGCATGGGAAAAAGCTGAATGTCCCACATCATGTAGCAGACCTGCAATTCTTATCTTAAGAATGTCCTCATGATCAAGGGACAATGAATGGCCGATGACCGATGCCATATGCATTGTTCCGATACTGTGCTCAAAGCGCGTGTGGTTAGCACCGGGGTACACATGATCCGCAAGACCCAGTTGCTGTATATTCCTAAGTCTTTGCACATGACGTGTATTCAGAAGGATCTGCTCAAACTCGTCAAGTATTATGGTCTTGTGTACAGGATCATGGATAACCATTGGCTTTTGCATCGAGTGCTATTACGATAAGGGTGTATATAAAAGGAAAGGAAATTATCTTTAAAACTATTACGCTTAACCGTAAAAAACCTTCAATCCCAAACCTTACATTTTTATTCCCTCCATACCTTTACAGGAGCAGATAATATGAGAACAATAGACTGGAACGAAGAAGCTGGTTCAATAGTTATGATAGACCAGACACTGCTCCCTCTTGAGTACAGGATCATTGAATGCAAAACACTTGCTTCCCTGTGTGAAGCCATCAGGTCTTTACGGGTCAGAGGGGCTCCTGCATTGGGAGCTACAGGAGCATATGGAATTGCATTGGCTGCAACGCTCAGCAGTGCAAAGAATATGGCAGGCATGACAAAGGATCTGGAGATAGCAGCAAAGACAATAAAATCCACAAGACCAACTGCTGTTAACCTTGCAGGGGGGGTTGACAGGGTCATGGATGCGATATCTGATGCATTTGACCTTAATGGCATCCGGGATATAGTCATGTCAGAGGCAAAGAAGATAGCAGATGAGGATGTAGAGATAAATAAAAGGATAGGTGCACACGGAGAAAAATTACTTGAGGATGGTGACACTGTAATGACACACTGTAATGCTGGCAGGATGGCGTGTGTTGACTGGGGTACTGCCCTTGGAGTAATACGCTCCGCTGTTGAAAAAGGTAAAGAAATAAGTGTGATCGCATGTGAGACAAGACCCCTTAACCAAGGAGGAAGGATAACCACATGGGAGCTTATGCAGGACAATATCCCAGTGACACTTATAGCAGATTCTATGTCCGGGCATGTGATGAGCAAAGAAATGGTCAACAAGGTCATTGTAGGTGCAGACAGGATCACAGGAGATGCGATATTCAATAAGATAGGCACATACACACACTCTGTCCTTGCAAAAGAACACGAGATACCTTTTTTTGTTGCAGCCCCCACATCAACCCTTGATCCAAACAACTGGGAAGATACTGTTGAGATAGAAGAGAGGGATTCAGATGAGCTACGTTTCTTCAGGGATATACAGATAGCCCCCGATGATGTTAAAGTATATAATCCGGCATTTGACGCAACACCAATGGAGAACATTACCGCCCTCATCACAGAGAAAGGAGTGTTCTATCCCCCTTTCCTGCTGGATGAGGTTATGTTGTAGGGAGTATATAGAAGAGGAGAGGTTTATAGCAAGAAATGCAGGGTTGAAAGGGATAAATACATTAACCATGACCTTTATAGAGGCTTTTATCTACAGTGCCAAAAAAGTATATAGGCATATGACCATAGAAGAGTTATAATTAGCTATAATTACAATATAAGGCCAAATTAAATAACGAAGTTGTTATTAAGTATGGCACTTATAATAGTAGATGGAATAAATAAAAATACTGAGCGGAGATATAATGACAAAGAAAAAATCCAGTGGCGACGGTCTGATGTCATCAGCTGGGCTTATGAGATATTATGATGCTGATGATAAGAGAGCACTGAAGATAGGCCCAAAGACCATAATGATTGTAGGATTATTGATAGGTATTGGCATCCTTATGCTTGAGATAAGCTTTGGAAGGTGGCCTTTGCCATAACTTTCCTTTTCTATCTTTTAATGTTTTCCGGTATTTTATATAAATTATACAATAATGATATTTTCATATTGTCACCTATCCGGTACCAGCCCTTTTTTTAAGCTGAGCGCATTTCCTTGATAGTGGCGCATATCCTTCGGGCAATGTGGGTCTTTGGAGCATTATCATCTATCAATACCCTTCCCCGGGGCTCCCACCAGCTTCTGGGATAAGATTTATCCTCCTCTACTTCCGGATTTAGACCCAGCTTCTTTGCAGCCATATCGATCTCATTCAGGGTCGGCGTCTCCACAGAAGTCCGTCTTGAAATAATACGGCCCTTACTTCTGGATTTTGTCTTATCTAGATATGCAGGCCAAATGACCAGTTTACCTCTGTCTTTCATCAACATGCTTCATACAATGCAGCTCATTAAATTTAAATTTGCCCTGTAAAAACGCGTAGCTTTGTTTTGAATTAAAGCAAAATAAAACAAACAAAGTGAAACAAAACATATATATATATATATATATATGTGTGTGATTTAACAATTGGATGTGTAGTTGACAATAAAAGTCATTAGAGATGTAAGAAATGGATAAGCTTTAAGTATAGAGAATGCTGCCTAGTATGCATGCCAGAAACAGCAAGAAAAATAAAGATAGAAGACCAGGTAGAGGACTTTATACGTAATTCATCCAATAGCTATCGTTTATGTACTACATGCGGAGGACCTGCTATTGTTCCTGTGGGAATGAGCATGCCCAAGGAGTCCGACATCACAACAAAGATAGGCGAAAATACCCTTCATATATCCAGGGTCCAGGCGAGATATATCAGGCAGGTGGAGATGGGAATGCTGCGAGGATACCTCAACTATTGTAAAAGGAAGGGAATTGAAGAGTGCTGAGCAGCTCAAAATAGCAACTGGATATCAACAAAGATATGGAATGGATCGATAAAGGCCATATATCGATCTACATATATGACATATTTCAATTCCTGGTTTTGAAGTCTTTTTTTTAAGCCTGAGTTATATCAATATTCCTCATCCAGAGATTCATTGATGTTCCTTAGTACCTCAGCAACCAACATCTGTACCTCTGTTGCATGTTCTGTTGGAACCTCGCTCCCTTCAGTGTCAATAAGTTTCCTTATATCCATTACCATCTGATGGACCATGGATATGATCTCATCCTGAGATACCAGACCTGCATAGTATGCATAGAAAAAAGTTGTACCACTGCGCTGTACCTTCTTCTTGAAGGATGCCCTTGCATTTGATACTTCCTGTCTTGAATATGTATCGTCCATGAAAGGCACCATCTCCGGAAGCTTCTCACCTATCCATGTCATTTCTGAATGGTTTGAAAGGTTCTTAAAATCCGCACACATACGAGCTACAACCCATTCACGGGCCGTAAGATGGGTGCTCCCTTTTAAGAACTTCGTCACATCTGAATAACTCTTGTTATCCATTTTTTTGAATTTCTGATATTTTTCTGCTGACATCTTGCTGACCACCCGGATGTAGATATTATTAATTAAAGCCGTAAGTCATGTATTGCAACCATTGAATTACAAAGAAATACTCCAACATATTTAAGAATAACCAGTACAAAAACATGTTCTATGAGAATACTTATCCCCACGGATGGCTCCACATACTCTCAAAATGCGGCCAGGGTTGCAGCAAAGTTAGCTTTAGACCATGATTACAGACTGATAATTCTCCATGTGATCCCGGACAAAGGATTCTCAAGGAAGAAGTGGCAAAATGAAGGAGCAGAGAAGGTTATTGGCACTATAGAGGATATCCTTGTGGAAGCCGGATGTGACAAGAACAGAATAGAACACCTTACAGAGGATGGAAATGCAGCGGAGAAGATAGTAGAGGTTGCAAAGGAAAAGAATGTTGACCGAATAATAATAGGAACTCAGGGAAAAAGTGGTTTAAAAACGCTGCTTGGGTCTGTAACAGAGAAGGTACTGCAGATATCTGATGTACTTGTACTGGTCGTTCCACCTAATTATAAAGCCGATAACATCTAAAAAAAGCAAATATCTAAATATAGACAGCCGGAAAAAGCAAAATGGAGTTCAGAAACTTTCAGAGACCATTTAGAGACCATTAAGGGCCTGTTTAATGGTTCTTTTGCCCATACACACATCATCCATTGAGAAAACCTCCATATTGTAGATGCCCCTATATCCCTTTATTTCTTGCAGAACATGGTAGTCGATGGCACCCAGGCCAGGAGCAAGATGCTCATCACCATCATACCGATCGGTCCACATACCGTTATTATCATGTACATGCACATGAACAATATAGGGCGAAAGGAAATCTACAAAACCACGAAGTCTTATATCGTTTCCTCCGCAGGTGAGGTTGGCATGCCCTATATCAAGAGTTACACCCAGATTATCAGAGTTGACCTCATCTACAACCTTTACAAGCTCCCGGGCATCGCAACACATATTGCCAGTTGAAGTGCCTTCTTTATTTTCAAGACCCAGCATCACACCACTATCCTCTGCCTGATCTGCAAGGTACCTTAAATTGCATACCATACTGTTAAAGCTTGCATGCCTGTCACTTCCATATCTTCCAGGATGAATGACAATAACTTTTGATCCAAGCTCTGCACCTATATCTATGGATTCATTTATAAGACGAAAATCCCTGTCACCCATATTTGCAATATCAACGTTCATATCAGAAGGATATGTACAAACGTCCGCAAAATATGGTGCATGGACAGAGGTTTTAAGATCAAACACCGAAATTTCGTCAATGACTGAGCTCAATATATCCTTCTGCAATATTGAACCCTTATAGACATCAAGTTGTGGAATGTAAAGTTCAACCGATTGCAGCTCAGAGGATATTTCACAAAAACTTCCTGCAAAGGAAGAAGCACCTAATATCATGCTTAAAAGTAATGTTTGTAACTGATAAATTCTTTGCTTTACCCGGAAAACAGAATACAAAATAGACCATGTTCTAGAATTAAAGCACTGAACAGAATGAAAGGTCCTTACGACCATAGGACATGATACTTAAATACATAGCATAGTGGGTAATAATTCATGTATGGAAGAACTGCGCCTGACATCTGAAGGACAGAACATGATCAACTGATATTTCAATCAGCTCAATAACATAGGAATTGATTCGGGCACCCTTGAAGAAACCTATTTTGTTGAGATGCTTTTCAGGAACCATGATCTTTAGGTCGTGTCCTCTGTAAATTCACTTATTCAGTCGTCCCGGGGAACTGATTGCAGATCCTGTCTTCTCCATAGAGATAGATACCTTTGCCCTGCCTTGTGGATGCAAGGGGCAACAATAAATTAATAGGATAACAATACGATTATATTGAGGTCTTTTAAGAGAATATAGGGGAATACTTCATAAGCATATCAAATGAACTTTAGATAGAACCTTTTTCTTTTTGCAAGGCTTATGAATGGCACAGCAGTGGTCCCTCTTAAAAGTTATGTTATTTTTCAACAGGTGCTATATGGAATTGTCCCGCAGGAGTAGTAAAAGATCAATCATGATATTTAAATACTTGAATTTATTTACCGTGAATGAGCAGTGATCAGTCACATACTTTATATAGTATGTCAAAAAACGATGTTCAAAGAACAATTTTACAATAGAACATTCACATTGTAAATGGAACACTTTTTATTATTTTTTTATTTTGTATTATAGGAAAATCCTTTATTGCACCTTCCATTCGAAAGCTTTAAGAAGTATTTAATATAATGCAAAACACCTGACGTTAGTCTATGCCATATCAATAATAATAAGATCTAAAATCGTTATTGTAATTTGGCACGATTTACGCTAATTTAATTAATATAAAAAGGAGGAAATGTGAATGGAACCACTCACAGGTATGGGCGTACTAGCGCTTATGGGAGCTGCTGCGACTATAGCAGGTGCTTCTGAGGACCTTGAATCAGATGTCGGGTCACAGAGCAATCCCAACTCTCAGGTGCAATTAGCGCCCCAGATGATGTATCCACACAGGATCTATAACAAAGCCATTTCTGGAGAACCACCTTCAAACGCTCTTATATGCGCAATAGGTGGAACAGTAGCAACCGTGTTAATGGTAACAGGTGCAGCTGCAATACTGGCATTGATAGTTGGATCTTTTGTCGCTATGTTAGTACACGGTACTTACTCAGTAACACCATATATTGGAAGATCAGCAAGTCAGAAACGTTTTAAACAACCAATCTATCTAGATATAATAAGAAGCCACACGCCCGTAATTATGGGATTTGCATTTATAACTACTTTTTGTATCCTTGTAATATCATATCTTATGATTAGCGCACTGGGTCACCCATTCCCACTTCCACTTCTGGCATTCATTTGGGGAATAGCCATTGGTGCTATTGGTTCATCTACAGGCGATGTACACTACGGTGCTGAGCGCGAGTTCCAGAACTTTGAGTTCGGATCGGGGCTGAATGCTGCAAATTCCGGTAACATTGTTAGAAAAGCAGAGTCCGGAATCAGGAACGGTATTGACAATTCATGGTTCTGCGCTAAATTTGGAGGACCTGCCACAGGGCTTGCCTTTGGTATGGTAGTATTCCTCAGTGGATGGATAACTGTTGTATTTGACCCATCGATCAGCGATACACTTGGATGGGAGGCCATCATAGCCGGTGTTGTGATAGTGCTAATACTTATCGCCTTTAACAGGAAGATAGAAGTAGACGCCCGGAAAAGATACGGACCTTACAAAGTAGATGATGAAGAGGTGGGAGCTTGATAGATATAGTTGGAATATTAGCAGATAATATCCTTACCATCGTTTTGATCACACTCGGAGGAATCCTGATTTCTTTGGGTGTGCATTTTGTTCCTGTAGGAGGAGCGCCGGCAGCTATGGCCCAGGCAACAGGTGTCGGTACCGGTACCGTACAGCTTGCAGCAGGAGCAGGACTTACAGGTCTTGTGACAGCAGGTTTTATGATGAACGTAACTGACAACATGGGGCTTATCATTGCATCAGGTACAATCGGTGCCATGATCATGATATCAGTAACTATGCTTGTTGGACAGATGATGTACGTTTATGGTGTTGGTTGTCCTCCTGCGTCTGCAAAGGTCAAATATGACCCCATAACAAAGGACAGACAGGATCTTTATGTATCCCAGGGTACAGAAGGACACGGCGTTCCAACAGCATCCTACATCAGTGGTATAATAGGTGGTGGCCTTGGAGGATTGGGCGGCTCTATGATATACTATGCTCTCCTAAGTATTGATAACGGCCTTCCTGAGGCAAAGTTCATAGGAATTGCCAGTATTTTTGCTGTAGGACTTTTCTTTGTTAATGCAGTTATACCCTCATATAACATAGGTGGAACTATCGAAGGATTCCATGATCCAAAGTTCAAGAGATTTCCAAACGCAGTGCTTGCATCCTTTATAGCGACGTTTTTAGCAGCTATAATGGGTGTTGTAGCTATAGGAGGTATGTAATATGTCAGCAGGCGGAGGAGGCGGAGGAGCCCATGCGGCAATTCCCCAGAATAACCTGATAGCCTTCGGAGTTGTCGGAGGTCTTGTATTCATATATGCGGCATATTTCCTTGTTCAGATAGCAGGTCCATATATGTCATTTCTTGGAGCACTTGGTGCGATATGTGGTATTGTATGGGGTGCTTCAGCAGTAAGAAGGGTTGCAAATTATGGACTGGGTACGGGTGTACCATCCATTGGCATGCTTGCCATTGGTATTGGCATCATTGCAACGATATTCGGACTTGCTGTAGGCGGAATAATAGGACCTATACTTGCAGTCATATTTGCCTCCCTTATAGGATTGGTAGTAGGGTTCCTTGGTAACAAGGTACTAAATATGGGAATCCCCATAATGGTACAGTCAACAACTGAAATTGCAGCCGCAGGTGCCATAACTATTGTTGGTCTGAGTACATCTATGGCTGGTACATTCATGTTCTTTGACGAAGTAGTAAATGGATTGACAGTTCCTGGTGTAGCGACCACAGTCATGGAACCAGGATACATAGCTGTAATTTTCATAATGGGCGCACTGGCCATACTGCACCCATACAATGCAAACCTCGGACCAGATGAGAAGCAGGACAGAACATTGGCATGCGCCTTTGAGAAGGGAGGCATTGCAATGATAATCACAGGAATAGTGGCTACTGTAACACCGCTTGCATCTGGAACCGTTACGATCGTTGTAGGTGTGGTAATATGGTATGTTGCTTTCAGTGAATATTACAAGCGTGTAAAAAGAGATGCATATATGATCAGTGGTGCAGGACTTCTGCCATCCAAGGAGGAACTGGAATGAGCAAAGTACGTGTGGTACCAGAGGCACATCTTGTGTTGGATCCAATAACATCACTTCTCGCAGAAGAGAGAGAAGATATAATAGAATATTCCATGGATCCTATAATAGAGCAGATAGATGAACTGGACAAGATAGCAGATGACCTTGTCAACTCTTTATCCCCGGACAAAATACTGCTTAGCTCCTTACCAGGACGTGAGACCGCTTCAATGAAAGCAGGGTTCTACAGTAACGTCTTCTATGGAGTTATAGTAGGTCTTGGTCTTTCAGGGCTTTTGCTCCTGGTCATGAGCGCATTAGGAGTGATGTAAAATGCCAGATAAAAAAGAACCAATATCCGGATGGCCAATGCTTAAAGGAGAATACGATGTTGGTGACGTAAATAACTGTGTTGCAGTCATTACATGTGGTTCACACCTTCCGGGAAAACCACAACTGGATGCCGGCGCATGTATTACAGGACCCTGTAAGACAGAGAATCTGGGTCTTGAAAAAGTGGTTGCCCACATAATATCAAATCCGAATATAAGATACCTTATAGTGACAGGATCAGAGGTAAAGGGCCACATAACCGGCGAAGCCTTCCTGATGATCCACAAAAATGGTATCAAGGATAACAGGATCGTGGGCGCATCAGGTGCTATTCCCTATGTTGAGAACCTGACACAGGAAGCTATCGAAAGATTCCAGCAACAAATCGAATGTATCGATTTTATCGGTACTGAAGACATGAACAAGATAGTTGCAAAGATAAAAGAATATGCAGCAAATGATCCCGGAGCTTTTGACGCTGAGCCTATGGTACTCTCTGTAGGTGAAGGCGAGGGTAGCGAAGATGCCGAAGCCGGTGGAATTAAACCAATGGCCGCTGAACTTGCAACTATCAACAGCCGCATAATTAACATCAAAAAGGAAATGATAACCATCGGTAATCTCAACAAATTCCATTCTGGTGTGCATGCAGGTAAGATAGAAGGTATCATGATAGGCCTTGTGATCTCACTTACACTGCTTGGAATGTTGCTTTTTGGAGGTAACTGATATGGCAGAAGAAGAATATGGTAAAGGCGTTCCAATGGTCATAAATCCACAGATGGGGCCTTTTGAGAGCATGGTGGATGATATCCGTTACAGAGCCCAGCTCATAGCAAGGAACCAGAAGCTGGACTCCGGCGGTTCTGCATCATCCATGACCGGTTTTATTGCTGGTTTTGTATTTGCACTGTTAATGGTAATAATAATACCTATGCTCATCTGGAGTGTGATCTAAGATGACAGATAACAGAAGTGACAGGATACCAAGTGTGGTTACTGACCAGGATGACTTCAATATAGTACTTGAGAAGCTTGACAATATAGATGAGAAGATCGAGTTCGTTAACAGTGAAGTATCACAGCGTATTGGTAAAAGAGTAGGTAGGGACATAGGCATATTATATGGAGCTGTTACAGGAATTATTATATTCCTGTTATATATACTGTTCATAGGGCCTATGCTTGGAATTTAAATAAAGAGGTTTTCATATGTTCAAATTTGACAAGAAACAAGAAGTATTCGATATAGGCGGAGTAAATATAGGAGGTCAGCCTGGTGAATACCCCACAGTACTTGTTGGAACAATGTTCTATAACAGACACAAGATAGTGACTGATGAGGACAAGGGAGTTTTTGACAAGGAAGCGGCAGATAAGCTCTGGCAAAGTATCGTAGATATGGGAGAAGTTACCGGAAACCCTTATGTCAATCAGATAGTAGGTGAAACCCCTGAGGCCATCAAGAGATACATTGACTGGTTCGTTGAACTTGATGACAAGACACCGTTCCTTATAGACTCCTCAGCGGGAGATGTCCGTGCAGCTGCAGCAGAGTACGTAACAGAGATAGGCGTGGCTGACAGAGCCATCTACAATTCTATCAATGCAAGTGTGCATGCTGAAGAGATAGAAGCCATCAGGGACAGTGACATTGAATGTTCAATTGTCCTTGCTTTTAACGCAACTGACCCAAGTGTTAAAGGAAAACTTGATATCCTTGAGAGCGGAGGTACTGGACAGGAAAAGGGAATGCTTGAAATCGCAAAGGAATGTGGCATAACAAAACCACTCATAGATGTTGCAGCAACACCCCTTGGTGCTGGCTCTGGTGCATCCATGAGAGCGGTCATTGCCATTAAGGGTCACTTTGGGCTTCCTGTTGGTGGCGGATACCATAACATGGCATCTGCATGGGACTGGATGAAGACATATAAGAAGCAGTTTGAGACAAGAGAAGAAAAGCAGGCCATATATATGCCTGCAGACATTGGAACTAACCTTGTTCCACAAGTACTTGGATCAAACTTCCAGCTCTTTGGACCCATAGAGAACACTGACAAGGTCTTCCCTGCAACAGCAATGGTTGACATCATGCTTGCAGAGACAGCAAAAGAGCTCGGTATTGAGATCAAGGATCCGAACCACCCCATCAACAAGCTGGTTTGAACGACCAGCTCTTTTTCTTTTTTAAATATAGCTCTTTAATTAGATCCTGTATTGACAGGAGCAAAATAATTAAGTCAACAGTTACCTATCAGCTAATATGACTGAAGTACTGCTGATATGGGATAGTCCGTTGTTCTTTGAGAATCTCTTCAGGGAGCATAATATCAAATGTCAAAGAGTTATATCAGAATCTATTGGAACTCCTTTTATACCAGCATGCAAATGTATTATCATACCAACAGGTTTTGCAAACAGGGAATACACAAACATTCTTCCCGGACTTAAAAAAAATGCTAAGCGCTTTGAAAATTTTATACGCAAAGGGGGTAACCTTGTGATTTTCAGTCCCATGGTTGATAAATATGTCTATGATTGGCTTCCAATGGAACTTGAATATATTCAACAACAACAGGTAACCACTATATGCACAACAAAAGATAATGAGGCACAGTGCCTTGTGGAGAATCTATGTTCAGACGTCGAGTTCGATGGATATTTTTCAAAGACAGATGGAGAAATTATTTTCAGCGACAAAAAAGGTAAAGCACTGATGGTAGTTAAACAATTGGGAAAAGGGAAAGTGATCGCCACTACCATACATGAGTTTCCTTCAGTTCAGTTCCTTAAATGGGTCGATCAGAATGCAAAAAGTACCCGCTTGTAAGTTGCCCATAAAAAAATGAAATATTAAAAATAAAAATAACAAGTGTAGGAGCATTCACCAATCCTTTTGTTCAGATCACTTATCAAAATCATTGCTAAGCTTTTCTACAACATCTGCAGCATCCGGAAGCCTGAGAACGAAAAGCCCCGTACATGGTTTTATGTACTGGAAGAAAACCTCATCCCCTTTAACACCCACCGGTACAGAGGAGCCCATCAGAGGCACACCACGTATCCGGTAGCCATCTGTAACACGATAGACCTTGTCAGATCTCTCAGTTATAAGCTCGCTGCACTGTGAAGGCGTAGCACCTTTAAGCAGTATTTCAAAGGGAAGATCATTGATACAAGTCATTTTAATACCTGTTCCCACATAATTTTTTGTCTTTATAGTTCATTCAACTATAACAAGGTCCCCTACTTTTATAGTTTTCTCTGTGATACGGCCTACGACTTTACCCCTTGTGATATTTGCAATTTTTTCTGCATCATCCGGAGCAACTATTATGACAAAGCCCATACCCATGTTAAAGGTCTTGTACATCTCAAGGTCTTCAATATTGCCTTCTTCCTGAAGGAACCTGAAAATATTATTTGGTTCTATGGGGTCATAGAAATCAAAACCAAGTTCTGTAATCCTTTTTAGTTTCAAAAGCCCACTGCCGGTAATGTGTGCAAGCCCGTGAACATCACATTCCCCTATAGCATCAAGTATCTCCATATATATCCGTGTGGGTATCAGAAGCTCATCCCCGATGGTTGTGGAATTATCATAAGGAAAGGGGTCATTGTATGAATATGAGGAACGTTCCATTATCTTTCTAACAAGTGTATATCCATTACTGTGCACTCCAGAGCTTGGAAGACCTATAATGGCATCCCCAGGCCTTATCTTCTCACCTGTGATTATCATCTCCTTTCTTACCATTCCAAGACAGGTACCAGCAAGATCGAAACCTTTTACGATATCCGGGAGTGTAGCGGTCTCACCTCCGACTATAGACATACGGGATATTTCTGCACCTTTTTTAAGCCCTTCACCTATCTGGGCAGCAAAATCCTCATCATGCGCCTCAAGGGCAAGATAATCCACAAACGATATAGGTTCAGCGCCTATGGCAAGCAGATCATTGACATTCATTGCAATACAATCAATACCAACAGTATTCCAGCGTTTCATCTCATTTGCTATTAGAACCTTTGAACCAACACCATCGGTTGCAAGGGCAAGTGCATATTCTCCAAAATCAATGAGCCCTGCATAGTGACCAATACCTGTCAATGGAGCCCCCAGTCCCTTACGCCTGTAGTCCATTCCTTTTGTCAGGGCCTTTATAGTTCCTTCTTCCTTTCCAATGTCAACCCCTGATTCTGCATAAGTAAGGTGTTTATCTTTCATAGGAATAACCTGTATTATTTATCTAGTTCGAATTCTTCATGCAGGGTCCTGACAGATTCGATGGCCTCATCAGAGCTGACCACAAAGGATATGTTGTGCTGAGATGACCCCTGGCTGATCATAATGATGTTTATACATTTTTTTCCAAGACTATAGAATACTTTGCCTGCAACTCCAGGAATTCCATCCATCCCTGCACCTACCACTGCAACTACGCATACATCTCTGTCATATGCCACATCACCAACGACATTGGTCGTGAACTCAGACCTCACAGCAGCCACAGCATCTTCAAGATGTTCCTCATTTACAACAAGGGACATATTTGACTCAGATGAGGCCTGGCTTATCATGATAATATTAACCCCTGCATTTGCAAGTGTTGAAAATACCCTTGCTGCAGTACCAATTGTACCTACCATTCCTGCACCACTGATATTAATAAGTGCTACTTTGTTGATAAGGGTAACAGCTTTTACAACATCCTGTATCTTTTTTTGTTCTGCAACTATCAGAGTACCCGGAAAATCCGGTTCAAATGTGTTTTTTACACGTACGGGGATCTTATGCATTATAGCAGGTTCTATCGTCCTGGGATGAAGTACCTTTGCACCGAAATAAGATAGTTCCATTGCCTCCACATATGATATCTGGGGAATAGGGCGTGCATTTGGAACTATCTTTGGGTCTGTGGTAAGTATTCCATGTACCTCTTTCCAGAGCCATATCTCATCAGCATCAATGGAGGCACCTATTATAGAAGCTGAGAAGTCAGACCCACCCCTCCCAAGAGTTGTGATAATATCCTGTTTGTTCTGGGCAATGAAACCGGTCACAACGGGTATTTGGTAATTGAGCGATGGACAAAGCCTTTCATGAACTCGCATATAACTATCTTCCAGTGGTCTGGCACTGCCATAGTTCGAATCTGTCACAATGCCCGCCTCTCCGCCTGTAAAAGACCTGGAAGAGATTCCCAGTGAACGAATAGAACCACTAACTATAGGAGCTGCAAGTCGCTCACCATAAGAGGATATGTAATCTATGGATCGATTGGTTAGCTCACCAAGGTAACATATACCTATAAGAGCCTTTTCAAGCTCATCAACCCTGTCATCTATAGCTTCTATACATTCTGATCTTATATCATCATCATCAATTGCAGCATTTATAGCATCGTAATGCTTTTTGCATATATCAGCTATAAGTTCTTTCACCAGGCTTATCTTTCCATTTACAGATACCTCCCGTGCAGTGTTCAAAAGTCCATCGGTAACCCCGCCAAGAGCTGAAGTCACTGCTACAAGTTCATTGCCATCCATATGATATTGCCTTAAAAGCTCAGCCACATGACGGATCTTTTCACCGTTTTCCACAGATGTGCCGCCAAATTTCATTACGATTCTCATGATAAGACCACTTTTTATTTTCCAGATGATTTTGGATATAACAATACAGTCCAATATAAATATTATGTATATACCTGAATATTTAAATACAATCGAGCAGGAAGTTACCAGAACTTCTTTAGAAATTTGAAGAATATCACTGACAGTAAAGCCATCAAAATTACAGCCACAATAACAGTATTCTTTGCTGAATGAAGTGCCAGATCGTCAGGCAACACTGAAGAAAAGGTTTTGTTTCCTATACCATCAGCAACTGAGCCTGCTATTCCGTCAAGGGAACCCGAACCTGTGCCTGGCACTGAGAATTCCCTAGAATAATGGGTTACTTTCCCATCATCCCGGAATTTGATAAAGCTAAGTTCATAGATACCGGGAATCAATTCACTGGTTACTGCTTTATAAGTCCCCGGACTTACATCCTTACGAGAGTCCAGCAGTTCTCCATCAAGAAGAATGCGTATTTGTGAAAATGGTGCATCTATGTTATAGGTCACAACAGCTATGGATCCATTACCACTCTTGTATTGTGAAGAGGAAAAAAGGGAGATCTCTATATCATTACTGAATGTTCCCTCTGTTGCTATTGTGTTCTTGCGCAATGTCACATGATCCAGAAATATGGTGCTGGATTCCTCTGTATGGAAAACTGTGTTGAGCTTTGCGATGAACACCGTACGTGGTCCAGCCTCTGAATGAACTGTATAGTAAAAAATATCCCCCTGATCAATTCCATCTTTTTTCAATGATCTCCCATTGTGCATCAGTTCAAAAGTTGCTTTTCTATCAACAGCTTCTGTGACCTTGAGAACATAACTGTCAGGAAGTTCAAGAGCCGATACACTCTGAAAAGAGTAGCTACTATCAAGAACCAGGTACTCATCTGTGCTCCCCAATGGATCAAAAAATTGCTCTATATACACCTTTGAATACACCAGATCATCTGAGCCTGTCACAGATCCATGGGGTGTCACCCTAAGTATACGATGTTCTGTCTCATCATCATCTTTTTGGGGAATCTTACGTACATATTCCAGAGGATGGTTTTTCTTTGCGATGTTCCTATCAAGCAGTAGCTTTTCCCCATTATGATATATTTCCACCCACATGTCCCCATTCCTGGTGTTCATATCCACTATCTTTATGGAATAATCCTGCTCAAGGGCAAGGGTGTCCATAACACCAACATTGGTCTCTGAATAGTGAATGATGGCCCCTGTATCTATACCTTGGGCAGGGGGGATACAAGCTAAGATCAGGCAAATGCATATTATTGCAAAATATATATATCTCATCGAAACCTCACAAAAGCTATCTATATGTGAAAATAGTAGAAATTCATTTTAATTAAGTAGTTTGATATTACCTTATTGGTTTTATCTATTTCTACTGTAAAGGTGAAAGAATGAAATATGTAGTACTTATTGGAGATGGTATGGCTGACGAGCCTCTTGAAGAGATAGGTGGGGTCACAGTTCTTCAAAAAGCTAACACGCCAAATATGGACCATATAACAGTTAATGGTAAAGCAGGCCTTGCAAGAACTGTTCCGGATGGACTGGCTCCGGGAAGTGACGTAGCAAATATGTCCATTATAGGATATGATCCAGAGAAGTACTACTCAGGAAGAGCTCCTTTTGAAGCTGTAAGCATGGGGGTTGAGCTTGAGAAGGACGATGTTGCATTCAGATGCAATCTTATAACCATAAAAGATGGTCATATCACTGACCACAGTTCAGGGCATATAAGCAGCGATGAATCAAAAATACTTATAGGTAGCATCAGATCTGAACTTGGGAGTGATGATATGATATTTTACCCCGGCATAAGTTACAGACACCTGATGATCACAAAAAATAGACTTGGTGAAGAGACTTTATGTGTTCCGCCACATGATGTAATAGATGGTAAAAGAAAAGATCACATGCCAAATGGAAAGGACAGTGACATAATATCAGAACTCATAGAAAGATCCAGGGAAATACTAAATGATCATCCTGTTAACATAAAGAGAATACAGGAAGGGAAGAATCCGGGTAATTCCATATGGCTCTGGGGTCAGGGATCTGCACCTTCATTTGTTCCATTTGAAGATTTGTATGGCCTCAAAGGAGCCATCATATCGGCAGTTGACCTTGTGAAGGGAATTGGGATATATGCAGGACTTGATGTGATAAATGTACCTGGAGCTACGGGATATCTTGATACAAACTACATAGGCAAAGCTGAGTATGCCATGGAAGCCCTCAATGATCACGATATCGTGTTCGTACATGTGGAAGCACCTGATGAAGCAGGACATATGGGAAGTATAGAGGCTAAGATACAGGCAATCGAGGATTTTGACGATAAGGTTGTCGGTACCGTTCTCAGGATTGCGACAGAGATGGAAGAGGACGTCACTATAATGGTCATGCCAGATCATCCCACACCAATTTCCATAAGGACACATACTTCTTTGCCAGTGCCGGTCTCAATATACTGCACATCAGGAATGACCCCGGATAATGCAGATGCTTTTGATGAGGAATCCGTGAAAAAGGGCTCACTTGGGACGGTATACGCAGCGGATCTGATAAGCATGATGGTAAAAATGAATAAAAGATAGCTTCATAGTTCGTTCTTTTTTCCCTGTTTTTCTTTTGATCATAGAAACTGTTTTTTCCTTGATCCCTGATATTACCAGCAAAAAAAGGATAGTTCCGGGCTAAACAATATATATGTCAAAGAAGATAATAGTACTTGGTGGGAGTATCCTTTGCAATGGGTAGTTCCATCCCTATAGAAAAAAGAGGAGTTCTGATATGAAGTTCGGATTGACACCAAGGAGTCCTGCCTTAGCTTCGGGGTGGGATCCCTTTGATGATATGAAGCGCATGCATGAAAGACTAAATCGTTTATTCGGCGAAGGAGAGGAAGCAGAGATATCCGGCCCGGGTACAGTTTCACCTCTTGTTGATATAAAAGAGAAAGAAAACAATATAATAGTCACAACGGACCTGCCTGGCGTTGACAAAGAAAATGTCAGTATCGATATAAGTGACAACAAGATGTGGATAAGTGCAAACACACATAGGGAATCCGAAGAAGAGACGGAAGGATACCTTATGCGTGAGCGTACATATAGCAAATTTGCACGTGCATTCAATCTGCCTTCTGCTGTAAAGGAAGAGGAAGCAAAAGCAAAGCTTGAGGATGGAGTGCTCATAATAACACTCCCAAAAGCCGAGATAGAAGAGAAACGCAGGATAATGATCGAATAAAACAATACATGAAAGTCAGGCATTTTAACTGACTGCTTTATTTTTTATTGCTCTTTTTGCGGCATCAGTACGAAATATCATCATCCTTTGCTCAGTCGGGGTAACTATCATCATCGCCGCATATTACAATATGAGCATATACTATATCATCTTTTCACATTACATACCAACACCAGATCAGCATGAAGTTACCATGTGTGATTATTTATAAATACTTAAAAAAGGATTTCATTTAACTGAGCTATTGTTAACTTCTTTTGGAGAATTTGGAGAATTAAATTGAAAATACATGTATTCACTGTTGACGGTATCCCTCTGTTAAAAAAAGGGAATGATATTGCATCCATTATATGCGAAAGAGAAAGTATAGAGGACAATGATATCATAGTCATTGCATCAACTATCATTGCAAAGGCAGAAGGCAGGGTGTTCAGACTTGAGGATATAGTTGCAGGTGAAAGGGCCATTGATATAGCTGCCAGGCATGATCTGGACCCAAGATTTGTACAGGCCGTTCTTGACCGCAGTCGTGAGGTACTGGTCGAACACCCCATACTCCTTGTCGAAACACATAACGGTCACGTGTGCATAAAAGCAGGCATAGATGAATCAAATGTGGAGAAAGGTTACCTGATAGACCTCCCACCGGACCCGGACCTTAGTGCAAGACAGATAGGTAAAAGAATAGAAGCGCATACAGGAAAAAATATCAGCGTAATAATAACAGACACAAACGGAAGGGCGTTTAAGAATGGACAGACAGGTATTGCCATTGGTGTATATAAAATACATCCAGTAAAGAACTGGATAGGTAAAAAGGATCTCTTTGGTAATATGCTTGCAATCACCGAGGAAGCGATCGCTGATGAGATTGCAGGCACTGCTAACCTTTTGATGGGGGAGGGAGATGGAGGATGCCCTGTTGTCATTATCAGAGGTCTTAATATCCGATCAGAGGGAGGAGACATAAAAGACATATATCGCAGTGAAAGGCAAGATGTAATAAAAAAGGGACTCAGGTCTTTAAGCAAGGTCTGAAGAGATGATGATTACCTCAACACATGCGTCCGAAAAGAAATCCAGAGCATCCGTATCAGGATAAGGTTGCAGATATACTACCTTCTTAATATTGGAGTTTATTATCATCTTGGCACACAGTATACATGGCTGATGGGTACAGTAGATTGTGGCACCATCTGTGCTCACACCATGAAGTGCAGCCTGTATAATAGCATTCTGCTCAGCATGGACTGCACGACATTTCTCATGGCGTGTACCAGAAGCAATGTTGTTCTGCTCCCTGATACACCCAATATCAAGACAATGTCTCATATTCCTGGGAGCACCGTTGTAACCTGTGGACAATATACGTTTGTCCCTTGCTATGACAGCACCAACCCTGTTCCTGAGACAGGTTGAGCGCTTTGATACAACTGTTGCTATCTCAAGGAAATATTCATCTATACTGGGACGGTGGGTCATTGCTTAAGAGAAGCAGTAAGTTGTATATATAACTTATAGTGTAAAGGGTTAGCATCAGTTGCAATAAATATTTTATTGGATTGAGGATCTAGTATTTTGGAGTATAGAAACATGGTAGTCGGTTTGACTGAACGTTTGGATTCTTTCGTACGGGAGCATAGCGATCGTCAGCTTGCAGCAATACCGCTCACATTACTATTGATTGCATTATTGATACTCGCATTCACTTTTGCAACCAGCGGGGCACCTGTTAAGCTTGGTATACAGTTTGAAGGCGGAACAATGATTTCCGTTGCATCAGATGAAAGTGTACTTTCCTTTGAGGAAATATATGCAGATTACCCTTTAACCGATGTCAGGCAGGCCGGAGGGCGTATAATAATGCATTTTGGGCCAATGGGCGATGAAATGCAGCAGGAACTTGTAAGCTCTGTAATAGACAGATATACAGGTGTTGAGATAAATCAGATAGGCCCTGTGTACGGTGCAAGTCTGCAAAAGCAGGCAATTGCAGCTGTGATAATCTCTTTTATAGGAATGGCCATACTGGTATTTTTGATATTCAAGACATTTGTGCCATCGTTTGTGGTGGTGTTGTCAGCCATGTCGGATATCCTTATAGCTGCAGCTTTCATGAACGTAGTGGGAATTGAACTGTCCCTGGGAACTGTTGCAGCACTGCTTATGATAATAGGTTATTCGGTTGATAGTGACATATTGCTTAATACAAGGGTCCTTAAAAGACGTGGAACCGTGCATGAGAACATAAGCAATGCCCTTAGAACAGGGGTCACCATGACAACTACAACACTTTCTGCCCTTATAGTGATGTATCTTGCAGCCACATATGCATATGTGCTTGTACCAACACTTTCTCAGATGACACTCCTTTCAAACATAGCCATTGTACTTATATTTGGACTTATAGCAGATATGATAAACACATGGATGCTTAACACATCCATACTAAGATGGCATCTTACTAATAAAGCTGGTACCAGGAGGCGAAAGGCATGAGAGAGGAGGATGAACAACAGAGCATTTACAAGGATTACAGAGTAATATTGTTCGCACTGGTAATGCTTGCATCCATATTCTTCATACAGCCATGGTATTCAGCAGATGAAGGTTTAACTACAAATCTAAAGTACGGACTTGATCTTGAGGGAGGATCATGGCTGCAGGTAAAACCACAGGGAGCTGTTGCACAGCTTGATGCTGACACAAGCCTGCTTTTAAAAGAGATCATCAGGATGAATCTTGGAGAGGAGGTTAATATACGTTCAGTTGAAACAGCCAATGATCAGGTAACAGTGGTTTTTGCATCGGAAGCACAACTTACAAGTAATCAGCTTGAAAGGATAGGAATGGGGCAGGTTTCTGTTTCCAGGATCAATGGTCTTACTGAGGTCAGGCTCACAACTTCAAAGGACAGGCTCATAAGTACTTACCTTGAAGAAGCATTGAAGACCGAAGTAGTGCCTATGTCAGTTCCTGATGGTGTCCAGTATGAGATAAGGGCATCAATTTCACAACAAGAGCTCCAAGAGCTTATGAGCGCCGTTGATGGACAGATATTGCCTGACAACAGAGGAGAACCACTATACAGAGATGGAGTGACTCCTCAAACAAGGGATCTTACAGCAGAGATACTCAGAGAGAAGCTCAACACCCTTGGACTGCGGGACATACCTGTCAGGACTGTAGGTGATGACTACATAATAATAGATTTTGCAGGATTGGACCTGGCTACTGCAACAGAGATAGCAGAAAGGCCTGGAAGGTTTGAGATACGGATAGTCACACAGGGTAATGACACCAGACATGTGCTTTACGGCGATGAGATAAGAAGTGTAGGTATAGTCGGATTCAATGATAACGACGGACAATGGTACGTACCTTTCACACTGACAGATGCAGGTGCTCTTGCACTCCAGCAGGCTGCAATTGAAACGGGTGCGACCCGTAACCCTTCCGCACATAACCTTGTAATGTACCTGGATGATAACGAAGTATACAGTGCACCCTTGAGTCATTCCGCTGCAGCCCGGCTGCAGGAAATACCAATATACTCCTGGCAGGCATCCACCGGCCCTGATGAAGAGAGCAAACAAAGGGCAGAGCAATTGCAGATACATCTGCGTGCAGGAGCTTTGCCGGTAAAGGTAGAGATTGTTGGTTCTGGACAGGTAGATGCAACGCTTGGACAGCAGTTCAGAATGCAGGCACTTGTGGCTGGCATACTGTCTTTGTTCGCGGTTGCTTTTGTCATACAGAGAAAGTATAGAAAGAACAATATACTTTTCCCTATGATAGCCACTTCACTAAGCGAGGTACTCATGATACTTGGTTTTGCTGCTGCCATCGGATGGCAGCTGGACCTTGCAAGTGTTGCTGCTATTATCGCTGTAATAGGAACGGGAATAGACCATCTTGTGATCATAACCGATGAAGTACTGTATGAAGGAAAGCTGCCTCCGAAAAAGGTTTATCTTGCAAGGATCACAAAGGCATTTTCTATAATAATGGCAGCTGCAGCTACGACTATCATTGCAATGTCACCACTTGTGTTCATGGGATTTGGCGCCCTGCAGGGATTTGCCATAACGACCATTGTTGGTGTGCTCATAGGCATATTCATCGCAAGACCAGTATATGCAAGAGTGATACAGGAGATCCTTGAAAAGGAAAGAGGTAGCACTGCTGAGTAAAAGAAAAGGTGTGATAAATTGAAGGACCTGTGGACTGTAAAATACCGACCTGTAAAGCTTGAAGAAATAATCGGAAATGAGCAGTCTGTGGACACGGTCAGAAGACTGGCCATGTCCAGGAACCTTCCACATCTCATTATGCATGGTCCGGAGAACTCTGGAAAATCGAGCACTGCGTTTGCACTTGCCAGAGAGATATATGGAGATGGTTATGAGCTTAATATGGCTTACTTCAATGCCTCTGACTTTTTTGAGCAGGGCAAAAACTACCTGGTACGTGATAAGAGATTCATACGCATCATTGGGACAGATGACCCCAAGAAGATAGATAAGAGTGTAATCAACATCTTCAAGGAGATCATAAATGAATATGCAAGTATGTCCCCGATAGACTCTGATTTTAAAATGATATTCATTGATAATTCAGAATCCCTGAATTCGGATTCACAACATGCACTAAGAAGGATAATG
>PXAV01000140.1 GCA_003565715.1 Methanosarcinaceae archaeon | reverse complement strand
TATTGCTTTTGGAACTTCTTCAACTGAATCTGCAAAAGCCAGTATTGCCAACTGCTCACGGCCTTCAATAGATGATGCAAAGTGCCTTAGGGACTGTGCAACCTCGATTTCAGATGAGCCGCCACCAGGAACTATCTTCCCGTCTTCAAAGACAACTTTTACAACGTGTAGTGCATCATCAAAAACACGTTCAACGCTGTCTGCAACGTGTTCTGTACCTGCCTTTATGAGAATTGTCATTGTATTTGAGCTCTTGAACCCTTTTATGTAGGTCTTTTCCTCGTGGATGTCTTCCTGCTCTACGAGTTCAGCATAGCCAAGGTCATCTGCAGTGATCTCGTTTACATTCCTCACAAGAGTTGCGCCGGTTGAATGTGAAAGTGTTTCCATGTCCTCTTCTTTTACACGTCTTGTAGCATACATGTTTGCTTCTTTGAAGAAGTGCAGTGCATAATCATCTATATTCTTTGAACAGAACACCGCATTGGCACCAGTGTCAATTATTTTCTGTATAGTTTCACGCAGGTTTGCCTTTTCCTTTTCCTTAAAGCTCTCCAGCTGCTCAGCACTATCAACATGTAGTTTGGACTTGGTAGCTGTCTTGCCATATGTCAATTCTGTGTCAATAAGAGCTATCTTTGCATTTTCAATGCGACGGGGCATTTCTGAATGCAGGGCTTCTTTTCTGATAGCTATCCCGTTTATGAGCTCAGTATCATGTATACTACCACCTATTTCTTTTGTTATAACAATATCCTCATCTACATTGACAATCCCATCTTTCTCGATTGCAAAGACAGCATCAACGCATATCTTTGAAAGGTGATCACCTGCCATCTCTGATGCTTTTCCTGTGATCGATGTACTTGCTATCCTCTCAAGCATTTCCCTGTTATTCCTGTCAACAGTAATAGAGTAGTCATTGAGAACTTTAAGAGCATGCTCTGTAGCCATAGTGTAACCCTTGGTTATTACCGTTGGGTGAACACCGGATTCTATCAGTTTCTGTGATTTCTCAAGCAAAGCACCTGCCATGATAACTGCACTTGTGGTACCATCACCTGCCATTTTCTCCTGGGTCTTTGCAACTTCTACTATCATCCTTGCAGTGGGATGTTCTATTTCCATCTCCTCAAGTATTGTTGCCCCATCGTTTGTAAGGGTTATATCACCCATGACATTGACAAGCATCTTGTCCATACCCTTTGGACCAATGGTGGTTCTTACTATACCTGCAACTGCTTTTGCTGCTGCTATATTCATAGATAATGCATCTTTTCCTGTTGTACGCTGTTTGCTTGGATCAACAATTATTACGGGCTGGTTACCATATCCTGACATAATTTAGGACCTCCGATAGTACTGTAATTTTAGTAACATTCTATGGTTGAAACTAACTGTATGTGGTTCTATAAAAACATTGCGAATGGTAGTGTTATCCTGCTCTCTCAAAACATTTAACCAATAAGAACATATTGCGTCTTATGCTGACTTTCATAGGACTTGGCCTGTTTGATGAGAAAGATATATCCTTAAAAGGCCTTGAAGCTATTAAAAATGCAGAGGTTGTATTTGCAGAATTCTACACATCCTTTATGATGGGTACTACGATCGATAAGCTTGAGAAACTCTACGGAAAATGCATTGAAGTGCTTTCAAGGGAAGAAGTGGAGATAGAACCGCAATGGATCAAAATAGCAGAGCATAAAGATATTGTTTTCCTGACAGGTGGTGACACAATGGTATCTACAACCCATGTAGACCTGAGATTAAGGGCAAAGGAAATGGGGATAGAAACAAGATTGATACATGGTGCATCGATAAGTTCAGCAGTATGTGGACTCACCGGACTACAGAACTATCGCTTTGGAAAAGCAAGCACAATACCCCACCCATATACAACAAGCCGAGGAACAACAATAATATCTGAGAGCCCTTATGAGACCATTAAGCTTAATAAAGAAAATAATATGCATACACTGATCTTTCTTGATATAGATAAGGAAAAAGGTTATATGACCATTGACCAGGCCCTGGGCTTGCTCCTTGATGTGGAAAAAAGACGCAAAGAAGGTGTTATGAAAGATACAATCGCAGTGGGAATTGCCAGAGCAGGATCGGACTATCCTGTTGTAAAGGCCGGATATGCCAATCTGTTGCAACATGATGATTTTGGAAGCCCACTGCATATAATAGTAATACCTGCATCACTTCATTTCGTTGAAGCAGAAGCCCTTGTACGGCTTGCCGATGCGCCAGCGCTAATAATGGAAACCTTTAAAGAATAAAGAACTGTGACAATTAGGGGAAGATATAATAATACATAATAAACATAATAGTGAAGATAATGAATTTGAGGGATGAAAAATGGTAAGAGGTTCAGTAGGTGTTATTTTTGGAGAAACGGGAACCTTTGAGTTTAAAGTGATGGTTTTTGACAGCTCCAAAGTGTATAGAGGAGCATACATCAAAGTATGGCATGATGCTTCATCAGATGAAAAGGACCATACATGGGTGCTTGGCCAGGTAATGGAGATCAAAAGACACAGTGACTCATTCTCTATAGAAGAGGCAATGAAAGGACAACGAGTTGATAAAAGCAATGATAAGATAGTTGCCGAGATAATGATAATAGGCTCCAGGGATGAAACAGGAACACTCAGGGCACCAATTATCCCATTCAGTCCAGGAAGTCCGATATTTGCAGCCGATGATTCACTGATAATATCTGTACTTGGCCTTACTGGAAATGAGATGAGCATTGGTATGCTTGAGGGGACAAACATAAAAGTGCAACTCAGTGTAAATAGCCTTGTGCAGAAGCACTGCAGTATACTTGCAAAGACAGGAAGTGGTAAATCCTATACTGCATCTGTGTTGCTTGAAGAACTGCTTGAAGAGAAAGTTCCGCTTCTTATAATAGATCCACACAGCGAATATTCATCCCTGAAGAGTGCCGGGGAAGGAACTTCTGATGATTTTGCTCGTTTTGGTGTTAAGCCAAAAGGATACGGTTCGAATATAAAGGTTTACACACCAGCAAACCTCACGATAAATCCCAGTGCAGACGAGCTTTTCAGGTTGAACGGGATGAACCTGACAGTAAAAGACCTGACATCCATTTTCCCTGAAAACTTTTCCACCACCCACACAGGCATATTGTATGAGGCTATACAAAAGATACGTGCAGAGATGGAAACATACACTATAGATGATATCATATTTGAGGTACGCAATGATAAAAGCAAAGCCAAGTGGAACGTTATAAATGTTCTTGAGCAGATACGCGAAACTGGAATACTGTCCCCAAACCCAACGTCTATAGAGGGGCTATTCCAGAAAGGCAAAGCAGCAGTAATTGATTTTAAAGGGGTTTCGCCTGATATGCAAAGCATGATAGTGGCTCGTCTTTGCACCAGTCTGTTTGAGGCACGCAAGCTGGACAAGATACCTCCTGGAATGCTGGTAATCGAGGAAGCCCACAACTACGCCCCGGAAAAAGGTTTCAGCAAGACCACAAGCACAGAAATACTAAGGACCATAGCATCAGAAGGAAGAAAGTTCGGCCTTGGTATGATGGTGATATCACAAAGACCTGCAAGAATTGACAAGAATGTGTTATCACAATGTGGAACCCAGGTGATCATGAAAGTAACAAATCCCAATGATCTGAAGGCTATCAGTAAAGGGCTTGAGGGTGTTACGTCCTATGTTGAAGAAGAGCTCATGCGTCTACCTCCTGGTGTTGCAATGCTTGTTAGCAATGAGATAGAGAGGCCTGTTCTTGTAGACATACGGATAAGGAAATCAAAGCATGGAGGAGAGTCTGTAAATGTTCTCAAAGCAGCAAGAACTTCAAAAGTTCCACCACCTCCAATAAATGTACCTGATGAACTTGAGATATCTGTTCCTTCGCATCTAAAAAACAATGTACAGAATATGGATACCAAAACAGAAGAAACAAATCCAATCCCGGGAGAGGATGGAACAGTCACCAATAATATAGGCCCGGATCTTACACCCCCTCCAAAGAGACAGCCATCAAGGGAACCAAAAAGTGGGAGTGGGGATACTAACGAAGGTGGCGGTAGGCTTTTCAAGAAGTTGTTCGGCGCGAACAGATAATTAAATATAGGCCCGGTTGATACAGATATAATTACTATGACCGCTGACCTGAATGAAAAAGTTAAGAGATATGAGCGATTATTAAGGGAAGCACTGGAAATGGCAGAATTTGCTCCAATTTCCAGGTCACACATGTACAAGGTTGCAGTTGATTTCCATAATATGGCAAGTTCATACTACAATGATGGAATTTACTTTGCTGAAAATGGTGATCTTGTCAATGCGCTTGTCTGTTTCAGCTACGGACATGCGTGGCTTGATGCAGGGGCAAGACTTGGTCTGTTCAATGTTGACGACGATGTGCTATTTACCATATAAGATGTATAAAGCAAATATAATTGAAGAAGAAATGAAGTATAAACCGGAGATATCTAATGTCAAATTATCATGTTACACTTGAAGCTGCCTGGTTGGTAAGGGATGTAAAAAGCGCAGATGATGCTATAGGAGTTGCAATATCAGAATCAGGCAAACGACTTAATCCAAAGCTGGATTATGTAGAGGTGGATATTGGAGCTACATTCTGTCCTGCTTGTGAAGAGCAGATCGACAGTGTTTTCTTAGTGGCTAACACAGCTATTGTAGGACTTGTGCTTGAGATGAAGGTCTATGATGCAGAAAGCCAGGAGCATGCTGCAAGAATTGCAAAGTCTGTCATAGGAAGGGCATTACGGGATGTACCCCTGGATATTGTGGATGTAGAAGAGTTCGAGTAAGGAGAATATGCATGAATGAAACAATATCAATTGTCGGTCATGCTGCCATTGATATGCTATTTGGTGTTGAGAATATAGCTCTTCACAATGAGTCTTATCCAATTATAGATTATAACCAGTATTATGGAGGAGGAGCAGCTAATATTGCTATGGCTGTAGCAGTGCTAGGAGGGAAGGCACAATTAATATCCGCTGTAGGGGGTGACTTTGGATCCTCAGGATATGAAAGTGAACTTGAAAGGAACGGTGTGGACCTTTCACTTCTATATAGGTTCCCTGAAGAAAAAAGTACCAGAGCTTTTGTATTTACAGACAGGGGACAAAACCAGAGTACATATTTCCACTGGGGGGCTTCTGAAAAGCTTAAGCGTATTGAACCAGATGGTGTTGACTTTGTACATCTTGCAACCTCAGATTCTACTTATAATGCGAGGATTGCAAAAAAAGCTGATTTTGTTTCTTTCGATCCTGGACAGGATCTAATAACCTATTCAAAGGAAAACCTTGAGAACATACTTGATAATACAGATATACTCTTTGCTAACAAGCATGAAATTGAGCGTGTCTGCAATATGACTGGAAAGAAAATGGAAGATATCGTAAATATGATAGAGACAGTCATTGTAACCTATGATGCCAGTGGAAGCTGCATTTATAATTCTGCACAGGAGATAAGGATACCTGTGGTAGCTGTCAAGGCAATCGATCCAACTGGAGCAGGTGATGCTTACAGAGCTGGTTTCCTGCTTGCCTACACACGCAAGTACTCCCTGGAAACCTGTGGAAAGATTGGATCAACTGTAGCTTCATTTGCAGTTGAGAAGATTGGTTGTCAAACAAACCTGCCTACGTGGGAAAAGATGAAGACCAGGTACGAAGAATATTTTGGAGCCTTAGAAGAACTTTAATTCAGAAATTACTAGCTTCTTTTAGCAACAGGCATATGTCACATATTAGAAAGTAGCATTGCGTTTGTAAAATAACAAATCTTTTATATTGATAGATATATATAATATAGATAATGGAGCAGGAAGTCACAAAAAAAACCACTTGTGAAAATGGTCAAGTCACCGTGCAAAAGAACAAAGTAAAGGAACCAAACAGTACACATTCGTTTCTGGGAAAAATCAAGACCAGATTTATGAAATTAAGGGACCCTCTCAAGAAGCTTCCTGAATATGATCCCGCGTTACATGGGGAGCTGGTAGACTTTGATATTCCTGAAGGTTACAATGAAATAGAGAGGTATTGGGTAAACAAGCCCTTCTCATTTATATCAATACTCGAAAAAGGCAATGTTCACCATTATTATGTTGCTGAACCAAGCTTAACATTATATGAGAAAGATATACTGGAAAGAATATATGAGGACCTGCAGGATATACTTAGTCTTGGAGGGATAGATGTTAAAAAGGATAAAGATAAAACCCTTACAGAACAGGCTTTATCACTTTTTGGAAGATATCACGCAAGCCTTGATACTGCATCTGCATACCGAATCCTCTATTACCTCAAGCGTAATTTCCTTGGACATGATCGTATAAATTCTTTAATGCTTGATCCAAATATTGAGGACATATCCTGTGACGGTATAAATGTCCCTGTTTTTATGTATCACAACAAATATCGTAACATGAAGACAAATATCTCTTTTGGAGAAGAGGAACTGGACTCACTTGTTATAAGACTATGCCAGAAAAGCGGAAAACACATCTCAATTAGTGAACCAATAGTAGATGCAACATTGCCTGATGGATCACGACTGCAGGCAACCCTTGGTAAAGAAGTTACCACCAGAGGAAGCTCTTTTACTATAAGGAAGTTCCGTGGAGATCCTATAACCCCTGTTGATCTTATCAACTACAACACGTGTAATATTGAAATGATGGCCTACTTCTGGCTTTCAGTTGAGAATGGTGACTGTGCCATTTTTGCGGGTGGTACAGCATCCGGAAAAACTTCTCTTTTAAACGCAGTATCTCTTTTTATCCCACCTATGTCCAAAGTCATCTCCATAGAAGATACAAGAGAAATAACCATGCACCATGAGAACTGGATAGCTGGAGTTACACGCAGACCATTGAATATCAATAATATGGGAGAGATATCAATGTATGATCTGTTACGTGCCGCACTAAGACAAAGACCCGAATATATATTGGTAGGAGAGATTAGAGGGTCTGAAGCAATGACACTTTTCCAGGCCATATCAACAGGTCATGCCACATACTCAACAATGCATGCTGGAGACGTGCAGACTGTCATTAACAGGCTCGACAGTCCTCCTCTTAATGTCCCACATGTTATGCTCCAGTCACTTGACATACTAAGCATACAGACACAGACATTTGTAAATGATAGAAGAGTGCGCAGAACCCAAAGCATAGTAGAGTTTACAGGAATAGATACAAAAACCGGGTATATACGTATAAACGAGCTTTACAGATGGGATCCTGTAACTGACACCTTTAATCGCAACGGTGATTCATATACCCTTAATAAAGTAATGGTCTCAAAAGGGTGGGATAAAAAGAAACTGTCAAAGGAATTGAATAGAAGGGAAAGAATCCTTGAATACCTTTGCACTAAGAACTTGAGGGATTATGTGAGTATATCTTTGGTAATACAGGCATACGCTGCAGATCCTGATTATGTACTTGATGCAATTGAAAACGATGATCTTGAAGAAATAACAGGACAGAATATATAGGTGTCCTTATATGAACGTCATTGATGCTGTAGCTCATATAGTCTTTGGGAAAATTGCAAGGAAGCATATTGGACGATATGATAAGCAGCGCACCTTGATACGCAAGGCAGGTATGGGAATCCTGATCGAGCAATACATAGCTCAGATATACCTACTATCCACTTTGATGGCAATATTAGCTGGACTTTTAGGAATGCTAACAGGCCATTTTCTCTTAGCGGGCATACAACCCTATATGCTTGGTATTGAGAACGTGCACCCATTGTTTATGAACAATTTCAATCTTATTGTAAGCACTGGAGTAGCTGTTTTATTTGCACTGCTGGCGGCATATCTTACTTATTATATCTTTATGTCAATGCCTGAGATACAGGCTAATATAAGAGGTTCAATGGTCAACCAATCGTTGCCCCATACCACTGCTTATCTTTATGCAATGAGCAGAGGAGGAGCGAATCTCATTGACATAATGAAATCTCTGGCCGAGAATTACCATATATATGGTGCAGCTGCAGAAGAGGTTGGCCTTATTGTAAAAGATATGGAATGTTATGGTACAGATCTGTTAGAAGCTATTGAAAGAGCAGGGCATAGAACACCTTCTAAAAAATTCAAAGGTTTTATGGACGGGCTCAGTTCTGTAGTTACAAGTGGAGGAGACCTTACTTCATATCTTAAGTCAAAGAATGACCAATACAGACTTACTGCCAGCAAAGAACAAAAGATCTTCTTTGAAACACTGGGAGTAATGGCTGAGGTATATGTATCAGCCTTTGTTGCAGGTCCCCTATTTCTTATTACTATTTTAGTGGTTCTTGGGCTTATGAGTCCAGCCTCATCCAGCATACTTGATCTTGTTATATACATACTCATACCAGCTGGAACTGCGATCTTTCTAATACTTCTTAATTCACTTACGAATGATAACCCTGGTGTACCAGATCAATATATGTTGGAAAAAAAACTTGACCGTTTTTCTTACATACCAGTAAAAAGCGGGGGTGTTGACGAGGACAAAAAAATAAAGAAAATGAAATACTATGTAATATTCATAAAACTTACTGAAACATTGATGAATCCTCTTAAATTATTTAGCAACAATCCCTCATATACATTCATTGTTTCAATTCCTGTGGCTTTTGTATATTTGTCTTTCACTATCAAGGATCATGTCGATTTGTCAAGTATCATGTATGTAAGTAACATTAACATGATGACACTTGCTGCTATAGATGGTCATATTTTCGTTGCCATTGTCATATTACTTGCCCCTTTTATAATATTCTATGAGTGGAAAAGATATCGTATAAGACAGATAGAATCCACTATTCCGGACTTTCTCGATAAGCTTGCTGGTATCAATGAAGCCGGTGTACTCCTTGTAGATGCTATTATAATGAGCACCCAGTTGAAAATTGGAATACTGCACTCAGAGGTAAAACGTCTGGTGAACGACATATCATGGGGAACTAAGCTTGATGACGCACTGAGGAAATTTGAACACAGGATCCGAACCGATATGACAAGGAGGATAATAACACTTATCATAAAAGCTAATGAAACAACAAGTGATGTCAAGAGTGTGTTGACAATAGCTGCAACAGATGCAGATATACAAAGACAGCTTAAAAAAGAACGTAATGCTGAGATGTTTGTTTATGTATTCATAATATATATTGCATTTATGGTATTTTTGTTCATCGTTTACATACTTGCAGCTTATTTCCTGCCTGCAATGCCTGCATCTACTGATAGCCACATAGAAGGAATGGTTTTAGCAGTCAGTTTCGATCTTGAAAAGTATACATTGCTGTTTTTCCATGCAGCCATGATACAGGGTTTCTGTTCAGGAATGGTTGCAGGAAAAATGGGAAGTGGAACAATACTGGCTGGTTTGAAACACTCTATACTTATGATGTCAGTAGCTTATATTGTATTTACATTGTTGATATGAACCGCATTAATAGATTATCACGGAGATATACTACACATGCTTAAAAAATTGTTTTCATCTCAGAGTGCTGTTTCAACTGTTGTATCGGTTGTACTTCTCCTTGGTATTATCGTATCTGTGATAACTGTTATCAATGCCTATTATGTACCTGAATGGAAAAGTGCGGCAGAGAAATCACACATGGATGATGTTTACTCAGATATGGCTGATATGAAAAAGGATATTGATATTGTATCAGCCTACATGAGAACAGGCAGTCCTGCATACCTTTCACTTAGCGTACCGATCAGGGTGGGAGGTGGAGATGTACCCATTTTCAGTGCAGACAGGTCAAGTGGCAGGCTAGTGATAAATGAAGAGAACAATGCAATTAGAATTGATGTCAATAATGGAGAATTCTTTGAAGACCTTAATCCGGGAAGTATCACTTATGTCTCAGATAACATGTACTTTGTTAACCAGAAGTATACGTACGAGAACGGCGCTGTGATCCTATCACAAAAAGAAAACTCACTTATGCGTCTTTCACCACAGATGGTAATTACAAAAGTCAACAGTA
>PXAV01000030.1 GCA_003565715.1 Methanosarcinaceae archaeon | reverse complement strand
TAATACGTTCTATTTGCTTAAAAAGATTGTGTTTAGAGGAGAATACTAAGAGGTGGGGTACGCTTCATCCCACAGCTAAAGCAGTGGGCTTTCTCTACCCCTACACCCCACTAGTCGTAAGCATCCATTACCCCTGATTCCTTATGTATTCTATTACCGTTTCTTTGCTAATGTTTTCCAAGAGTGCTACAAAAATACCCCCCGCTCCATAAAGTACGTTCTCCCCAATAATAGGTACGGAAAAACAATTCTGCGCATCGGAAGATTCGAGCCAAGTACAAAAATCTGCAACGTCTGTGGCTACTACAACAGTTACATGACATCAGCAGACAGAAAATGGAAATGCCCGGAATGTAATGCCAATCATGATAGGGACATAAATGCCTCTATCAACATTAATAAATTCGCTCTTCAAGAGCAGAACTTAATTGGAATATAAGCACCCTCGGGACAAGGGGAAGAGCCTGCGGACCTGTGAACAATGGTTCAAGGGATGAAACAGGAAGCTACGAAGTCTTTAGCTTCAGGGCAGTTCACTTTGAAATACAGCTAATCGTATTCTTGATAGCACCATTAGTGTTAAAAAATACAGTTTTTGAAACCAAACTCCTAATTGGATGGACTAATCTTACCAGGATATTTCATGTGCAAGATTATACCTCTGGCGGCAAGCACACCTGTGGCCGATGAATTGATAAGATCACGTGACAGGCCGGCACCATCACCTGCAACAAAAAGATTGTTAACACTTGTCTTAAGTGTGCTTTCAACATCTATTCTCAATGAGTAGAATTTAACCTCCGGGGCATAAAGAAGTGTACAATCAGAATCAACACCCGGTATTATGCTGCTCAATACCTCAAGTCCTTCTATGATATCCATTACTATTCTATGAGGCATGGCCATAGAGATATCGCCAGGGGTCACATCTTTAAGAGTGTTGGAAACAGCATTCTTTGATATTCGCTCTGCAGTTGAGCGTCTTCCTCTTCTAAGATCCCCCAACCTTTGTAATACAGGTTTACCGCCACCGATTGTTGTTGCAAGTTTTGCTACTGATCTTGCATACTTTATTGTATTCTCCATAGGTCTTGTGAGTTGCACATGCACCAAAAATGCAAAATTTGTGTTCTCAGATCTCTTAAAATGCATAGAGTGACCATTTGTGGCAACAAATCCATCATATTCCTCCTTGACTACAAAGCCATGTTCATTAGTACAGAAAGTTCGTACAAAATCATCATATCTTCTTGTGTATATGTGAAATTTAGGGTCATGGCTTATATGGGTCACAGGGTCCATAATAATTGAAGGCACCTCAACCCTCACACCAATGTCAACTCCTCTATAAGAATACTTCAACTTATGAAAGGATACAAGATAACTCATCCACTCATATCCAACCCTTCCAGGAGCAAGTAGTGTATACCGGGAATGTATCTCTCTGCCACCTACAAGTATACCTTTGCATATTCCCTCTTTTACAATAATGTCATCTACCTTTGTTCCAAGCAAAAAGCATATTCCCCTTGATTCCAGATCCTTTTTCATACATGTGATGAGTGCCATGGAATTATCTGAGCCAATATGACGTTGTTTTATGTCTATGAATCTTGCACCTGCAGATGCTGCCCTACGCTTAAGGATCGCTGCATCTGCGCCTGTTGCTTCATAAGCTTTCTCAGGCGCACCATATTTGAGATAGATACTATCGACGTAATCTACAAGTTCCCATGCAGTTTCATCAGTACCCGTAAGTTCTGCCAGATCACCACCAACATCAGGTCTTAGATTAAGAGTGCCGTCAGAATAAGCGCCTGCACCTCCAACACCACAAAGAATGGAACAGGGCACACAATGGGCACATGACAAAACCGAAGACATCATACAATGTCTCCTCTCTATATCATTTCCGGCATCAACTACAAGTATCTTTAGATCTTTTCCTGCAAGCTCATAAGCTGCAAATAGACCTGCGGGTCCTGCACCCACAATAATAACATCATATGTATTATCTTCAATAGTACCAATGGAAATTATACCACACCCGTGGCCATTTTTAAAGTGACCACAGGTAATATTAGAGCTATTAGGATAAGATTCTATCCAGCTGACCTGTTGAGCTGGCTATTTTAATCTCCTGAGCTATCCTCCTTCCCGTGGACAGATTAGGCTCTATCATATCAGAATAAGGAGATCCTGAAGGATATACATTGGTACCTGCTACTATACGCGCAGATATCTCAAAAACTTTTATGTCCAGCTTATCGGTAAACACGGTCTCCAAACAAAAAGGACCTATCATACCACCAAAGAGCTTGAGGGATTCCTCAACTACCTGTTCCCCTATAGTGAATATCTTGGGCAGAAGAGATTCCCGGGCAATGAGTGGGATATTTCCCGTGACAACATAAGTAGGTATGATCCTTGCCTCTACAAGCTCCTTTGGAGAACCAAGCCTAAATATCTCATCAGCATTTGATTCTACCCTGCGGTCCATACTCAGCATCTCAAGTATACCCGTACTAAGTCTGTAACCCTCTTCCCTCAGTGGAGAGTAAAAGAAATGAAGGTAATATCTTGTCCCCACAATAAACTCCTGAACGGTATATTTCTCATTTGGAAGTATGTGCTCCTGGAACTCTTCATAGTTCTTGGCAACGAAAAAGCCACGACCCCCTTTAGCACCATGATATTTGACCATCACAGGACCGCTTATATCCTGAGGGGATACCAGTTTTGGCATCTCAAGACCAGCACCTTCAAGCCACACACGCTCCTTATCCCGGTCTGATTCCCACTCAAGGACAGCCCTGTTACCAAACGTTGGGACGGCTAGCTTTGAAAATGCATCTGTGCCCATATATTCAACAAATGAACCATGGGGAATAAGAATTGCATTCTTTGACACAAGTTCATCAACTATCAAAGGAATATCCTTATGGCTGTCAACAACAATGAACTCATCTGGTTTTGCCATGGGGAAAGCATCATAGAATCTGGGAGGCTCTTTCACACAGATGCCTATTGTTCTGAAACCTTCCTTCCTTGCGCCATCAAATATCTGAAGGCTTGAGTGAGAACAAACAGTGGCAACACTCAGATCATTAATGTCATAGGTCTCAACGATTTCCATTATTCGTTCTTTAGTGATCATGTTCTAATAGCCTCTGAAATTTAGCACATATTGTCCTATTTCCTTTTTAACTTTACGACAAACAGGGAATTTGGTTAAAAAAATGACTTCACAGTAAAAATAATTCATCAGCACAGCTTAAGAAAGCAAGTACACGAATTTATTGGTCTAGTTAGCAAAATGTAGCCACATATATTATATACCTGATTACTTCAGATCAAACTGCAGTAAAAGGAAACAATATAAGCAACTGAACATATAGTGCACCATATGGGAGACAAAGAAGACATCACAAGTTCTGAAAAGGTCCTTATATTACCCCTCAGTGAGGATTCTAAAAGGATCACGCAGATACTTTCAAATGAAAAGGCAATGAAGATGCTGGAGCTGCTTGCAGACAAACCAATGTCATCAAGTGATGTTGCTGAAGAACTTGAACTCCCACTTACAACGGTAAAGTATAATATTGACGGGCTTATAGAGGCGGACCTTGTAAAAATCAAGGAGACAAAATGGAGCCGAAAGGGAAGAGAAGTGAAAATATATGAGCCAGTTCAAAAGCTCATTGTTGTCGCCCCGGGTAGCATGAAAAATGACAGATCATCTATAATAAGCATGCTTAAGAAGTATCTGGGACTTGTAACTGGGGCAGTGTTTGCAGCTGCCGGACTTGAGGGAATCATAAGGAGGATCAATACAGATCAACCCATGGCAGAAGATTTTGCAGCCCCTATGTATGCTGAGGACACACCTGTATCTGCCATGAAAGAGGACATACCACAGCCAGGTCATGGAGATGAACTTCGGACAAGAACTGATAACATTACAGAAGAAGGTACCTCTAATATCGAGCCTGATGCCTTTAACACTAGTGATATGGGTACCTATCCTGTAATCGATGATAAGGGGACCCCCCTTTGGGAAGACCTTAACAATATTGAGCACCAGAAAGACATAATGGATGCATCACACATGGCCCCTGAAAGTGTAAATGGTGCAAATGGCATTCTTGCAGAAATGTTGCAACATGATATACTATCACACTTCAGTGTCTGGTTCTTTTTTGGATGTCTTTTTATCATCGCTTTGGTGTTCTTAAGAGAAATGTATAATAGAGGAAAGAACATATGAAGCCAGAGTGATTGTATGAGAGTTGCTCTGAAAATAGCATATGTAGGCACAGGTTATCACGGATCACAGATTCAGCCGGATGTTGCAACGATTGAGGGCGAACTTTTCAATGCGCTCAAGCAACTTGATATCATAAAGGACCAAAAAACTTCACGTTTCTCAAGCTCCGGGAGGACTGATGCCGGGGTTCATGCAAGGGAGCAAGTAGTCGCTTTTGACACAGATAAACAAAACCTTGCAATACCAAGGGTAATCAACTCCAGACTACCAAATTCAATATGGGTCTGGGCCCATGCAGTTGTTACTGATGACTTTGACCCCAGAAGAAAGGCTGTCAGCCGCAAATATCGCTACATCATGAGTGGAGAACAGTATGATATCTCCAGAATAAGGGCTGCTTCAAAAATACTTTTGGGAGAACATGATTTTGCTAACTTCTGCACAAAAGAGGATAACAAGGCAACTACTCGTAATGTTGAAAGAATAGATGTAAGAGTAAATGGCACCCTTACAAAGATCGATATCCAGGCAAACAGTTTTCTCTGGAACATGGTAAGGAAGATAGTCACTGCACTCACAATGGTAGGCAGTGGTGTAAGGGATGAGGACTGGCTTGTACAGATGCTCGAACCGGAGTTCTATGAGGAGGGTATTGAGCCTTCTCCAGCATACGGATTAACATTGATGGAAGTGGAATACCCAGACCCTATCGACTGGTGTAAGGATGCCTATGCAATCAGGCGGGCAAACGAGCATGTGCATGATTATATGGTACGCCATCGTGTAATGGCAGAGGTCATGGAGCACCTTGTTCCCGGAGAATGATAGCATTACACCCAGAAAAAGATGTTTTGTACAATAAAGATAAAGGATATGGTCATAGAATATGAACTTATCCGCAAACACGTGAAAAACCCAAGACTTGAATTTGTAGGCCAGCATTTGTATCTTATAGTACCTTTTTTTTACAATTCGCATGATAAGGTACTGAAAAAACACAGCCGGTGGATCTATAACCGTTACTCAAGAATGCAGAGGATAGAGCAAATAGCTGTGAATGTTGAGCCATTAAAGAACAGGGAATACCCGGAATTCAGAGAGATCGTGCATTCACTGGTAGATAATATCTCAGAGGAACTTGGGGTCAGACCAAGGAGAACAGGGTTCAGGAAAATGATAAGTAAATGGGGAAGCTGTAGCTCAAAAGGGAATATAAATATTAACAGCTACATGATGTATCTTCCGTACAGGATGATCGAATATGTGGTTTTCCATGAGATGGTACACCTCATTGAGCTCAACCACAGCCCCCGTTTCTGGAGTTATGTTAAAGAACGTTTTTCGGATTACACTGAATATGAGGAGTTGCTTTCAGCCTATTGGTCACTTATAAAAAAAGAGCACATTTATCAATCCTTATAAAGGACAGTAAAGGTTCTTGTAAGACTTTTATGAACCTTCTGATCAAATGAATCAACCATTGAGAAACCTGCTTTTTTTGCAAACTCTGAGACGTTTTTCTCAGATACAGCCACTGCGAACTTTCCACTACGCAGTACCCTGTACATCTCACAAAAGGACTCCGAGTAAAGCTCATGCAGAGACTCTGCCTTAATAGCTGCAGATCTGCCATATGGAGGATCTGTTACGATGGCATCGACGCATGAACTTTTCAAGGGTACGCGGCATGCATCACCAACGATCAATGAGTAGTCCGCTTTGCACTCATCCAGGTTGGCCCTTGCACCATATGATATTTTACGGCGTACTTCAATACCGATCACATGAGAACCCACAATTCCGCCTTCCACAAGAATACCTGCAGTGCCACTAAATGGATCAAAGAGAACCTCATTTGCCTTCACCTGTGATATGTTGACCAGTGCCCTTGCAACCCTGGGCATCAATACACCTGGGTAGAAGAATGGCTTTTTGTGGGGAGCCCTGAGTTCATAATCACTTCTGTTAACAGAAGCAATAACCGACCCAAATACAGCTTTATCTGTCATTATGAGACGAAATGTAACATCGGGATTTTGCAGATCTGCCCTAAAGCCCCTACGATAAACAGTTCCTCCTATTTTGCCCTCAATAGATTCCCTGTTGATGCCCCCATGATGTTTTATCCTCTTTGCACGGACGGCATATGTCTGGCCTTTGGACAAATGTTCACTTAGATCACATGCTTCACACATCTCTATTATCTTTTCACTAAACAGCTCAGAAATACACGCTGTCTTAATTATGTGATGGCACATAGCAAGTCTGCCTGCAATAAAAATAAGCTTTTTTTCAATAGCTTCCCCTGTGATGTCAAGCACTAGGCACTGATCAAAGGATGCATACTCATTGTATTGAAGCCCTTCCATGGAAAGACATGCAAAGACCTCTTTACGTGGAAGCACATCGTGTTCCCCTGATAACTCAAATGCAAACAGCATAATAACAGGAATAGATAATAGAGGTGCTATTTAAATCGTTTCAATTGAGAAGAAAAAGGAAACGTTTCAGAACATCATTTCAAGAGCTTCTTTTCCAGTCATACCTACTTTGATACCAAGCTCTATAGCTTTGGGGGTTGCACCGACCACCTGAGTCCTGAGCATCTCATCAAATGTACTGACACCTTTAACCTTGACTGCAACATCTCCCAGGGCTTCTGCGGTTTCCATGTCAAGATATCCACACATAAGAAATCCTTTATCCGCCCTTATTACCAGCAAAGGTGCACTCTGCATCCGAAAACCCAAGGCCATGGCAGACCCTTTATCCAGATCTATCTTTTCTACCAGCATATTTTACCACTGATGATTTAGTAAGTGTGCAAGGTCTTAAACCTGTTGGAATATAGCAATATGTATATCCCTGTTATCTGGTAGTAACCTCACAACCATCATCGGTAACGATTACTGTATGCTCTGCCTGAGAGACCATTCCTCCTGATACTTCCTTAAGCACAGGATACGAATTGACAACCTTTGCCTTTTGAAGCTGCATCAGTGCAAAATCAAGCTTTGGGACTTTGAGCCATCTTTTTGCAAAGGGAAGGGTCCTATAGGGTTCCAGTTCTTTTAGTAGGGCTCTTGCAGCAGGCAAACGTACAGGTCTTTTGCTTATGACCTGGAAGATCTCAGTGAGTGAACCATCAACAACCTTGCCAACACCATCTGTTGCAAATGGCTCTATAGCTATGATGTCACCGGTCTTGAGTTCAACACCATTGCTTACTCTTCTGTTGGGAATACTTGGATGTGCATGGGGTATGTACTGAGAAAGTCCGTGTCCTGTCAGGTTCACAACAGGTCTGTGATCATACGAAGTTATTGCATCCTCTATTGCAGCACCGATATCAGCTGTGTTCACACCACTTCTGACCGAATCTATAGCTGCACTTAGACCTTCTTCGGATGCTTTCACAAGATCGGAATGGTCCCCTGAAAGATCTATTGTCATAGCAGAGTCTGCTATGTACCCATCTAAATGGACACCTATGTCCACCTTAATGATATCTTTAGCAAACACCTCAGTATCGTCTCGCACAGGAGTTTCATGTGCTGCTTCATCATTAAGCGAAATGTTACATGGAAAGGCCGAGCCGTCAGCACCAAGCTCTATTGACCTTGCTTCTACAAACTCAGCGACCCCAAGTAAACTGGCACCGACCTTTATATGGTCCCTTGCTTCACTTCTTACCTGAGAGAGTATCTTTCCTGCTTTGAGGTATTTATCAACGATATCTTCAATATCCCGAACTTTGTCTGCCATTAAAATGCTCCTTTGATGAACAGTTGACACTATAAGCTTCAAATATCAATATACAAACCTCTTTTCCATCTCTGTAAGATTCTCATATCCATCCGGGGTCACAAGTATAAGGTCCTCAAGGCGTATGCCACCAATATCAGGGTAATAAAGTCCTGGTTCAATGGTAATAACATTACCTTCCTCAAGTAGTTCTTCATTGTTGCCTATGAAGGGAAATTCGTGTATCTCAAGTCCGACACCATGTCCTGTGGAGTGAATAAAGCCTACACTTGAATTATCACTTGGTGTATCATATCCTTTTTCCTTGAAAACATCACAGACCTTGTTGTGTATGTCACTGCATTTGACACCTGGTCTGACCATCTCTATTGCGATATTTTGGGCTGCAAGGACAGCTTCGTACATACCTTCCATTTTTTCAGAAGGGGTCCCTTTAAGCACTGTTCGTGTCATGTCCGCATAATACTTTTCTTTTTTACTACGAGGGAAAATATCTATGACCACCATTTCATTGGACCTGAGAGGGCCTGTCCCTTCCCAGTGAGGGTTTGAAGACGCTTTACCGCAGGCAACTATTGTACCAGCAGACTCACAGCCATGTTCCAGAAGCTTTATATCTATTTCCTTGCGTATGATATCAGAAGTTAGTGCAAACCCATGATAGTTCAATGTACCATCTACATCTTCTGATTTTTTTATCATCTCCACCGCAGTTTCCATGGCAGTATTACAGGCATCCTGAACCTTTTTTATCACTTGGACCTCAGATGGTCCTTTTTTTGAGCGCATACCTGCAAAGGGGCTTTTCACAACCTCTATGGAGAAGCCTTCCTCCTTAAGGAGCTGTGCAATATGATAGGGAAAATCCCGAGGTACTGCAACTCTCCTTGAACCTTCCTTTTGAAGTATCATGGAAAGGCAGTCACTATATGCAAGTGCTGCATCCTTCCTGTCTTTCACCTTTGAACGGTATTCAAACTCATTTAATGAACGTATGTCCGATACCCTGGACTCCATTTCAGCCCTTGACCTTTCCATATCTGGAACAAGAAGTGTTTCAGCACCATTTTTTGTATGAAAATAAGCTATCTGGTCAGAAACAAAAAATCGCGTTGCATAATAGAGGTCTGCATTGTTGGAATTCCCTACCATCAGATATGCATCTGACCTGTGGCTTTCCAGCATTGTGGAAATATCAATGGGAACTGTAGAATATGTCATGATGTTATCTAGTAGCTACTAGTACAAAATTGTTATCAACAAAGATGATACCAGGTCTTCAGAGAATATTGATGGAACCACATTAACAGAGTATATGGCAATAACAATGAATGTATTGCATCCATAACAATACGTTTCTTCTTATACTGCTAATACTGAAGCAAAAATAAAATATATGCAAAAAAAACATTATCTTTGAAGTTGGAAAACAAGCAACTTTATCTAAACATTTGTGGATTTGAATTCATAAAAAGACCATAAAAAATAGAGAATAAAAAATGTTCCCGAAACCGGGAAACTTATTTTAACGCCCGAACCGGGATTCGAACCCGGGTCGGAGCCTCGACAGGGCTCCATGATAGGCCTCTACACCATTCGGACATATTGTCTTTCGCTTGTGAGCAACCCTTAATAGATGTACTGGAATATAAGGCTTTTCCTGATTGAACAGATCCCGCCTCCCAGACTCGAACCGGGGACATCGCGGTGCCTGCGCGGTATGTGTGACAATGTCACATGAACCATACTACAGCCGCGCACTCTACCACTGAGTTAAGGCGGGTCCAATTAGTTATGCTCTGCAAGGCATTGCAATGCGATGCAACACTCCAATAAGCGCAATAATACTTATCTCTTTCGCCGCAAAGCAGGATAAAGAAGCATTACAATAGTAGTATATCAAAGCAGGAGTGAAACAAATAGATAAATAGAATATATAAAGAAATAAAACTCACATTCCGCAGGTATAATTTCATTTTGAACAATTTTGCATGATAGCGTTTTTCAAACATAGTTAATATCAATCTTATTTTTATATATTCAGGAAAGGCTTGTTTTGGTGGCATTCT
>PXAV01000050.1 GCA_003565715.1 Methanosarcinaceae archaeon | reverse complement strand
ACTGCTGTAAGGTATGTGGGTTGAATTGGTATAATATGGTGCATCATTGTTTCCCTGGATATTTGCTTTTGTGTGATACTTATTGCGATCAAGTATGGCAAAGCGATGTGCTGTACTTTCAGCTGGTGTCTGTTCCAATGTGTACTCTATATTATCCTCATTTGAGTATTCCTTTATCCTGTCTGCTATGTGACTTATTATTTGCAGACCAGTGGCTTTTTCTTCAACAAGGCCCTGCCCTGTCAGATTGATAAGGCACTCATTAAGTCCAACTACTCCAATGGTCACATGGCGCTTTTCAAAATCGTAATATGGTACACCATCCTCAGTTTCCATCAACAGCCAGGGCAGTATTTCCCATTTGTAGAGGGCATTTTTTATTATTTTGTTCCCTTCAAGAAGAGCCCCTCTACTGAGGTCCAATGCACTGTCAAGTTCCTCAAAGAAATCTTCCATATCCTTTGAACGCAATGCAACACCTGGGAGGTTTATTGAAACTACTTTGTTGGACCCGTTTCCAAAACCTCCTGCATTCCATATACCTCCTGTGTGTTTTGCAAAAAGACGGCAGCACATCGAATGCACGGTATCTTCGCACAGATAGTCTGCTCTTAAGTTTAGGAAATATGGTGCACCTGTCTGAGAAGCTGCCTTCATTGTAAGTTTCCACAGGGGGTCATCTAAGTCCATGTCTTTTGTTATTGCCGTGCTTATCAGTGGGAAAGTAAACGGGCACCCTTGTCCATCTCCTCTTGCGGCAACTTCCATAATGGCCTTGTATATGGTCCTTGCCTCTTCTTCAAAATAACTGTATTCCTCTTTTATCTCCCTACCGTCAAAGATGGCACTCTGGTTTGCAATAAGTGGTGGACAGGTAATTCTTAGTCCGATGTTTGTAAAAGCACTCTGGGCACCAAGGCGATTGGACTGGTTCATCTGGAACATGAAGCCCTGTACTATCTGGAGCAGTTGATCTTCTTCTATTTTACTGTAATGAAGGTATGGTGCGAGCATCCAGTTGAACATATCTATTGCCTGGGCCCCTGCAAAGAACTGCTGGGAATGTAGCATAAAGGACATTGAATGGTATAAAGCTGCCTCAAAGCTTTTTGCTGGATGACTTATATTGTCGGGGAACCTTAGTCCGTCCTTTAGAAAGACCCTGGCATCAATTCCATTGCAATAGGGAGTGAAAGGGTTATGAAGATCATGTATATGGATCAGTCCTTCTATATGAGCCTCAGCACTCTTTTTTGAGTACAGCTTCTCAAGAGCGTACTTCTTTTTGACCTGGGATGCAATGTGCAGGTCGATGATGGATGGACTAAGGCGTGTATTGGAATTCTCTTTCAGCAGCCAGTTATCGTTTACTAGGACATCGTCTACAAGCTCTGTAGAATCTATAAAGTCAAGCCTGTCAACCGTCTGGTGATCGTTGTCTTCCATATGGGAAATTTCAGTTCTTATTGTATAAATATTGATTGAGATATTAAAACACTATTTTTTGAAATTATCTACAGCATCAACGATGGCAGCAAAGTTTTTAACCCAGTGCCCCTCCCCGCCTATGTCTATATGTACTCTTCCCATATCCTCTATCTCTGCAATTGCAGGATCAAGGGGAAGTTCCCCAAGGATGGGTACACCAAAGTCATCTGAAGCTTTTTTTACTCCCCCTTTATTGAATATGTCTATCTTCTTGTCACAGTGTGGGCAAACGATTCCTCCCATGTTCTCAACAATACCTATGACCGGCACATTCAGTATCTCTGCAAACTTGATAGATTTCCTCACACTGATAAGTGCTATATCCTGGGGTGTTGTCACAACAACTGCGCCTTCGATTCTCTCAATCAGCTGGGCTATGCTTAGGGGCTCATCTCCTGTTCCAGGTGGCAGGTCCACTATCAGATAGTCAAGGTTGCCCCAGGAGACATCTTCAAGGAACTGTTTTATAGCTGCCATTTTGGCAGGCCCTCTCCATATCACAGGTGCATCCTTATCTTCAAGAAGAAGTGCAACAGACATGACACAAAGGTTATCTGTAACCTTTATGGGGACAATTCCATCATTATCGACAGTGGGATTCTGCTCATCTATGCCAAACATCTTTGGTATGCTTGGGCCGTGTATATCAGCATCAAGGAGTCCTACTTTATATCCTCTTTCTGCAAGTCTTGCAGCAAGGTTTGCAGCAACAGTACTCTTACCAACTCCTCCTTTGCCGCTCATTATCATGATCTTCTTATTGATGGCTCTCATGTTCCTGATAAGTTTAGACTCATTTGGCTTTTTTAAAATGTCGCTTGCACTTTGAATATTTTGTGTCATGTGGGATTACCTCTGTATCTATTCTATAAAGGATAATGTAACTGTAACAGCAAATCTTAGCAGCAGATATCCATGCTTCGTAAAGAATACTGCAACTACAGTCCTCTACCCTAATGTTTGCTACCTTTTTATATTATCTTCCACACCTGTATCCTTTAGTAAACAAAAGAGCAATAAGTCAGATGTTGTATGCAATTTTTTTCTGCCGCACATCACAAACTAATTGATGGATTTTGTTTAATCTACCTGGAAAACTTCAGTACGGATTATGTCACTATAAATCGTTATATACATAGATATGTTTTTATGTTACCATGGCAGATATATAATCATGGGGAGTATGGTGAGATACATAAACGGGAATGGGAGTTCTTTTGCAAACCTTATGCAAACACTGCCGGATTATTCGCAACTTCTTATCTTGATTCTGGTATTGGTGCTTTTACTGCTGTCCATGGAAGATATAAATGCATTTTTACATATGGTACGGGATATTTTTACCTTCAGGGGACTTCCATGATATATTAATGATCGTTCCTTTTGTTGCAAAATAAGATCTATGCTTTCTTTATAAGGGTATGAATAGCTGGAATATGTAATAATTTCCAATTTGGGGCATACTCAAAAATTATATATACATTTTGCTTATTACTAGAACCATGAGTGAATTCACGGGATTAGAGCTATCTCCAAAAAAAGTTGAGTATTTGAAGTTCTTCTTAAAGAAGGACGGTCTTGTAAAGACCACAGATGTTTCTTCACAGCTTCATGTTGACCCTTCTACTGCTACAAAGACCATAAATGATCTTTCTGCTTCCGGGTATGTGGACCACGTGCCATACAGGGGAGTGAGGCTTACGGAAAAGGGAAGGTCATATGCTGAATTCTCTGCAAACAGGCACAATATACTGTCTCTAATGCTAAGTCATTATGGTCTTTCCTCCGGGGAGGCATGTGCTGAGGTGTCGCGTTTTGAAGCGTTTGTATCTAGGTCGTCCATTGATAAGATGTGCACATCAATGGGTCACCCTACAGTAAGCGTGTGTGGGAAAATAAAGCATGTTTCCTGTGGATGGGAATGATCATTGTCCTTGGTAGGTATTTAATGGCTATGTAAGGTATATGGTGTCACACCAAACAGATTGGCCCTATGCCATATTAAAGTGTATCTGGTGTCAGACCTTTATGACCCTTGATGCAGCTTTTCAATTTTTCCAGGACCATTAAGGCATCTTTCCTCTTAATGTCTTCTTCATGCTCATTGCAATAGTTTAAAATGTCCTGTGTTCTTTCTCTGGAAATAAGTCCTTCATTGAAGGCCTCTTTTGTAATTCCAAAATAACTCCTTTCTGCATAGTGTGTTCTTTTTGCGATTGAAAGGAGTATAATGCATTCTTTTTTTTCTATTATATCTTCAAGAAGTGCTTTTTTGAGTGTTTCTCTGATATTTACCATTGGGTTTGAAACGGGTTTGTAAGTATCAGGATTTGTAGCAACCGCAACCTCGTCATCATCTTCTATTATGCTATCGCGGTACCATTCATATATCCTTCCTACTCCTATCATTCCATGAACATCCAGCTCAGACGCTCTCAGAGCTCCCATACTACATCCCCCAACGATGGTGATACCTTCCTTCATGGCAGCGATTATCTCGCGGTGGGCTACAGCTGCCCTGCTGAAGAATATTCCATCAATGATGCCTATAAGTTCATAACCCTGATTTGCAGCCTTTATTATGTCTCCCCTTGATGCAGGGGGCATATAGGTAGCATCAAGGATATTTGCAGCATCTTCATGGGTGATGCTGGTCCCGGCAAACACAAGCACGTTTTCTTTCATAGTATCCTTCATTTTCTGGGCCCTGTTCTCCAGGGCCTCTCATTTGGTCCTAGTTTCTTTCTTTTGCCTGACTTTGCTCTTGTTCCCACGCGCTCCCTGTCAAGGGTATACATCTCAAATGTTGGTATGACTACCCTTACAACAGGTACTGGTATGTTTTCTCTTGAAAGGTCAACAACAACAACATATTCAGTTAGGGCTTTTAACTGTTCAAGTATCCGGTCTATGCTTTTGGCCGGTGTGTCCTGGGAGATATCTTTTAGATCGTGCATGGATATCTGTTCGCCTGAATCATACCAGTACTTGTTTATGCGTTTAATCCTGTCATATCCTATCTCTCTTACAAACCTTTCACGCTCAGTATCTTCCCTGGCCCCATGTATCTGTACGACCCTTGACTGTGCAGCCTCTGTCAATGCTCTTCTTATAGCTATGTCCGGTTTAAGATGAGCACCAGCTCCCATTACAAGTAATGCTGCATCCTTGAGTCTCATGTCATCGGTAACTGCAACAACGGTTGTTATTTCAGTGTCATGCGGCAGTGCCCACAATTTAACGTCTATCTCACTGTCAGAGAACCTGCGTAATATATTGTAATTCTCTCCATCGCTCTCCTTTAATATGATTTCTTTTCCCGGATTGCGGTTAAATTCAGCAATACTAAGTGAGTCCCTTTCGATGACTTCCAGAAGGCCATGGAATATTGCTTCTTCGATAGTGTTACCTGCAGCAAGTCCATTTGTATTGCTTCTGAACAATTTTAATGATCTTCCGGGTGCATCATATGGATGGTAGATTGCGTTTGCAGGGACAAATATATCTTTGTTGTGGAGAAGATCCCATCCATTTATCCATTCGATCAGCGCACCAGGCATGTATCTATCAGCTATAAGCAAGGACCCCGGCTCAACTGCAAGATGCTTTTCCCGGATCTTATCATAGCTCTCTATTAAATGAAGGGCTTTGATATCTTCTTGAACATTATTGTTAATACCTTTCCTTTCCGCCAGACATCGTTCAAAACCTTCCATCATTGCAGATATCCTTGCATGGGTCTCGTTGCTTCCCTTGCCGGAATATACAGAAATGGCACCATCTGCCGCGCTTGGTCTGATGCTGGAAAAAACTGGTACCCCTACTCTGTCAAGATCTGTGATACTTGCTATTCTTGTAACACCTATCATTGTAAGTTTATCTTTTGTTCTTTCAAGGGTGCTTTTTTCATCAAGGACTCTCTGTGTACGTTCAGTGAACCTGAGATCTCTGTCAATGGGTATCTGTGGCATGTTTAGCGAAAGTCTCCTGCATGTATTAAATCATTTACGACATTGTTTGGATTAATTTTCTTTCATTTGGTTTGCTTTGTATTAAGTCTGTCCTTTTTTATATACTCATGAGTTATGTTTTTATATGATGAAGTTGTATATATGTGTTTAGCGCATTGGCCAAATATAAATATTGTTATGATGTATATATAATTATGCACCATACAATATGTGTACGCGTGTCATTTATAATGACTAAAGCGGTCAAAGCGTGAATCTACATACATGAAAAAATGCGAGACAGGAGGTAAATTATGAGACACGAGAAAAAAAGAATACGTATGAATGATGCGTTCAAGAACTGCCACAATGTGGTTGATGGAGTATCAGCAGATAAGCTCAATGCTGAGGAAATGGAGCTATATCGATTCATGGTGGGTGGAGTGCAGGCAAAATAGCCTGCAAAACTATTTTTATTAAATCTGCATACAGGCTCATATGTATGATGTTCACACTATCAGGGAGGATTTCCCTGTATTAAAGGATGTGACCTATCTTGATAATGCGGCTACGACACAGACGCCTGTCCAGGCAGTATGTGAGATGCTTGATTATTTCTACAAGTATGCAGGAAATCATGGAAGAGGGGCTCACAGGATTGCAAGAGAGTCTACAGATAGGTATGAAGATGCCCGGGATACAGTGGCTTCATTTCTCAATATGGGATCCGACAGGACCATATTCACAAAAAATGCTACTGAAGGTATCAATGTAGTAGCAAGAGGTTTTCCATGGGAGAAGGGCGACAACTTAATAGTTACCCTTGTTGAACACCATTCAAATTTGCTTCCATGGATGGCCCTCAAAGAAATGGGGGCTGGGATAAAATTTGTAAAACCAGATAGTGAGGGATTTGTGGATCCTGAAGACATTTTGTCTGTAATTGACGAAAATACTCGCCTAATATCTATAAATCATGTTTCCAATGTATTTGGATCAATACAGGATGTCAGGAAAGTAGCATCCATAGCAAAACAGGAACAGATCAAATTGATGATCGATGGTTCCCAGTCAGCAGGTAACATGCCAGTTGATATTGGAAAACTGGATCCTGATTTTTTTGTATGCCCGGGGCACAAAGGTTTACTTGGCCCTGCAGGAACAGGAGTTCTCTACATAAAAGAACCAGAAACCATATATCCACTTTCCCTTGGAGGGGGAATGGTGAGCTCAGTGACTAATGAAAACTTCAAACTGGAGCTAAGCCCTGCAAAATTTGAGGCAGGCACTCCCAATATACCGGGTGTGATATGTCTTGGCCGTGCTGTGGAATATGTAAGTGAGGTAGGTGTTGAAGCAATTGAAAAACATGAACATTCGCTTGCAAGGGAAGCTGCTTCCATGCTATCTGAAATAGATGGTGTGGATGTATATGGTCCAAAAGATCGTGCATCTGTAGTATCATTCAATGTTGCTGGTATGAATTCCCACGATGTTGCAATGATCCTTGATCAGACGCGCAGTATATGTGTTAGAAGTGGTTATCATTGTGCAATACCTGCAGTTGAGCTCCTGGGAGCAAAAGGTACTGTAAGGGCATCCTTTGGCCTTTACAACACTGAAGATGAGGTTGAGGAACTTGCCAGCACAGTATCTGAAATAGCTTCAATGGTATATTGATCGATCTCCTCATTTCTGATATTATCAATATATTTATATATTAACCTATTAATCATTGAATGAAGCAAAAAGCTATTATGTCCAAATAATTATAATGTCCGTATACAATAGCCTCTCATAAAAAACAGGGATGATACATAAATTGTGATAGCTATGCAATAGACTATAATCAATGTTTGCTAACTGTGTACTATTCATGGTCTGAAAGTCATAACTCTAAAGGAAGAATAGATTTGAGCAAGGATATGCTTCTGTGGGATGAAACTCTTTTTAGTAATGGAGAGGTTCTTGAACTTGATCACCTCCCTGATCATTTTGCACACAGGGATTCTCAGATGCAGGCTATGAAGTTTAGTCTAAAACCGGCATTAAGGAGCATGCGCCCTGTCAACTGTCTGGTAAAAGGTCCCCCGGGTACTGGCAAGACCACAGCTGTGATGAAGGTCTTCAATGAGGTGAAGGAGTATACTGACAAGGTTATCTTTCTGAAGGTGAATTGTCAGATGGAGCCAACAAGATTTGCTGTTGTATCCAGGATATATGAAGAACTTGCACATATTAAACCACCAACCTCAGGTGTAGCATTTAGAAGGCTTTTTGAAAAGGTCGTTAAGTACTTAATTGATGCGGACAAGACATTGGTGATAGCTCTTGATGATATTAATTATCTTTTTCCTGAAGGACATGCTGATGAACTGATGTACTCATTGCTCAGGGCACATGAGCAATATCCAGGTGTCAGGATGTCTGTAATAGCTATAATAAGCGATGTAGGGATACCCTACACTTTTGACCCGCGCGTTGGTTCAGTATTTCTCCCGGAGGAAATAGAGTTTCCAAGATATGAAACAGATGAGATAGGGGATATAATTGATAATAGGATAAGATATGCCTTTTATCAGGATGTTGTATCTTCAGAAGCAAGGGACGCAGTGGTCTCATATGTGGACCTCACTGGTGACCTCCGGGTTGGTATCGATCTGCTCAAGCGTTCCGGGCTCAATGCAGAACGCAGAGCTAGCAGAACAATTTCCTTTGAAGATGTTGAGCGGGCCTATGAATCTTCAAGGCTTTTGCATCTTTGTCGTAACATAAGGTCACTATCCGGACATGAAAAGACGCTACTTGAGCTAATTGCAAAAGGGAACAGTCTTCAGACAGGTGAGCTTTACAAAACTTTCCACGAGCTTACGGGGCTGGGATATACCCGTTTTTATGAGATCATTGAAAAAATGCACGTATCCAGGCTTGTAGATTCCGATTTTTCGGGTAAAGGTATGCGTGGACGTACCCGGTATGTAACTCCTGTGTATGATTCAAGTGACATACTCAAATGCCTTGAGAAGACATTTTAAATAATTAACTATTTTTTTCCTGATTCTTCTCTCAAATCACGCCCTATTAAGGAAGGATGCTCATGACTTTAGTCATGGGAGGAATTCCGTTATTGGAAATCTTCTCATTAAAGTATTCATATCCATCCATTCTGTTTATTATTCTACAATATATATGATTGATTCCTTGTGCTATTCTAACACCCGTTTTGTTCTTAATATCAAATCTTCCTGTTTTCCTACATGCAACCGAACCTATGATTGTCCCTGTATATTTTCCCGTTGGAACTATTGCTTTGACTACATCTCCTGTCTGGAATCCGAAGAAAGATTTCTTTCTACTCAGGTATGCTCTCGGGAACCCGTATTTGTCCAGGGTTGTCCGACAATGGTTTCCTCTTCCTTTTGCTTTGATATGTAGTGTTTGGTCAGTGCTGAATATTACATTGTTTGGTGTCGATTCCCCTACACAGATCGCATCGAAATGATGATCCTTGGGTAAGTTCATCTTGATCCTGTTCATCTTGGTCCTGGCACCCGTACCACATTCAACTGGAATACCTGTTTTAGCCAGTATTTCATATATCTTCCATCGGATTGAATTTAAGAGAGCAACGTCTCGGAGAGATTTCTGAGCCAGTTTCTGAATATCGGGATACCCGAATTCTTCAGCAGTCTGGGTACCTTTTTTCAGGTTACATTCCTTGCATGCTATGGTCAGATTAGAGACACGATTGGATCCTAAACGAATCTTCGGGATGATATGTTCAACTTCCAGCGGAACATTTTTTATTCCACAGTATGCGCATTGTCTTCCTCACTTTTCAAGTAAGTATTCTCGAACCTCATATCCCTGCAGTTCGCCTTGTTGATACAATATCCCTGTAATCTCAGGGTTCTGCATTAGTTGTGTATCGAACTTAACGTTCTCATAGGATATATGAGTAAGAGGACATAGTTTCATTAACCTATTAACCCAGCTTTCAATGTTCTGGACACGACTCTGTAGGGATGGTGGCATCCAGTTACTTGATCGTTTTCTATTGTTAAATCTTGCTGCTCTGTACCTTGTTTTCCGATTCCTTCGATTTCTTCTGAGATTTCTGCGATCATCCATGTTGCTTTTGATGTTTATACGGTGATGTAGTTGAGCAGTCCATACAACTCTTTCCCTGGTCAGGATAGCAAGACCAGTATGTTTACTTCCAGGATCGATCTTTAGTCTGTATTCAGGCTGATCATCCTGTTCCTTCTGCTCTTTTAGCCGTATGGTAAACGGGAACTGTTTATGTATTACAGCTTTTCCTTCTTTTAATAGCTTCCTGGCAACAGCTGGATGACAGGGTGCTAATGGTTCTTTATTTTTGTTCAATACAAATATCATATTGGATCTCTTCCTTCTCAAGTACAGGATCTCTCCCATACCTGGTAACGCACTTTTGTGTCTCATCTCGCCAATGTTGGAAATGCTTGTTAGGCATGGTACACCGTCCCTACCCTTCAGGACTTTTAATACCATGCAACAGAGCTACGGACTGATGAAGCATCCGTAGGTGTTATGACAAATCCAACGTAGTCGTTGACTTAGGCTGGTCAATCAGGGCATTTACATGCCCACAACTTTAGTCGTGGGTGATTGACAGTATTCATATTATTT
>PXAV01000024.1 GCA_003565715.1 Methanosarcinaceae archaeon | reverse complement strand
CGAACTTATCACCGATTATTTTCATACCCTCTGAAAGCCCTTTCTCAATAGCTTCTACAGGACTCATGCCTGCATCCAGGGCTTCCTGAGCTGCTTCCTTGCAGCCATTGATGTTCTGGGTTACTATTGTATCCCTAAGTTTGTCTAATATTTCCTGATTTGACACTTTTTTGCCTCCTAGTTTTAATTTGGTGGTCTGTAAAGGATAATAGCTTGATTGGTTCAGACCAATTTTTTTGGGACCCTATTACAAACCATATGCATACGGATAATAATTACCGTATTACAGGTATATAGTATTTGTGCAAATATTTCTTTTTAAAATAAAAAGTCAATAAGTTCCGTTAACAACGGAACTTAAAGACCTGTACTGAACTTATCTCAGCTGGTTCCTGAATCTCTCACAGCTGTTGATCTTGATATCCAGGAGCTTCTCGATGTTCATCTTTGCAGCAATGCCCTTTGGTGCACCTGCAACTGATGTGATAACTCCGATACCGAGGTCTTCTCTCAGTTCCCTCATTACATATTCGTCACTGAGGTCATCTGTGGTTACATCCAGTTTCTTTGCAACATAATCCTTTGCATCAGCTATGCGCATGTTCTCTGAAAACTGCATTCTTGCAACAAGGTCACCAGCTGCTCTGATACCGCTCATACCGGAGGTCATTATGTGGGAGATCGGCATACCCATCGGGTCGCCGACCCCTACCTATATACCATCCACGCCAGCAATTTCGACCATCGCCTTGCTAGCTCTTGAAACTGCATCTATTGTTGGGGTTTCCAGCATTGGGATACCACCTACACCCATACCCATGTTCACATGACAGGGGATTGGTGAATCTTTGACAGCCTGCTTGATGAAAGTAACAGCCCTTCCCAGGTTCCATGCTCCGGATTTACTGGTATTGGTGTTCACAACAGGACCGAAAACGTTTGCACCTGCCTTTGCAGCAAGTGGAGCCTGCTGGTGTGGCCAAAGACCTGCAAGGGTTACTCCATCATACTCCATCTCACCATGCATACCAAGCATGAGCTCTCCTGCCATACCTGACTCGATATAGATGTCAGGATACTGCTTCCTCAGTGCTTCAATAGCATGCAGGGAAGCGTACATGTCACCATCGCCTGCTGCACCGACTGTGTCGAAGTTGACACCATCAGCACCGGATGCCATCATTCTCTGCATGATCCAGACTATATCCCTGGTAAGGTGCTTTGCAGAGTCTTCCATGGACTTCCTTGCTTCCTCGATCTTGAATGCTTTCATGAGGTCGCCTGGATTCTCAAAAGGACCATCCGGAGTGTAATAAAGACCCATGTTTGGCATTGCGCCGTAGAACATTGGAACTATTGTGTTCTGCTGTACCACTTCCATTGTCTGCATCTCCTGTGCAATTACAGGCTTTGCCGGCTTGTAACTGTAATCGATGTGTCCAAGCTCCATTGTGTCAGCACCAAATGCACGCTCATGCATCATTATACCAACAAGCCTGCTTGATGGAATACCTACACCACTGTTACCCTGGTCACCATCGATCCTTAGGGTTCCAATGTCGTGGGTTACAGGAACTTCTTTTCCAAGCTCTACACCTACCATCCTTGAAGGCATGGTCAGTATGTCAAAAAGCTTGTCCAGCTCATCTGCGCTAATGTCCGGGATACTACCAAGATCGGCAGCATCTGCCATACCTTCCTTAAGGTCGGCCATTATCTGTTCCTTTGTCATGAAGATGCGCTTTCCATCTCCCATTCTCAATTTATATTCAGTTGCCATAAATTATCACCACGCTTAAACAAGGAGTTCTTTAGCTTTCACAACAGCTTCACTGGCATTCTCTGCATAGCAGTCTGCACCGATCTTGTCAGCCCATGCCTGTGTTGCAGGAGCGCCACCTATCATGATCTTTACATTGTCCCTCATACCCTGTTCCTTAAGCATCTCTATGACATCTTTCTGTCCCTGCATAGTAGTTGTCATTAAGGCTGAAAGACCTATCATTGTTGCACTTGTCTCTTTTGCCTTATCTATGAAGTCCTGGAGTGGGACATCCCTGCCTATATCATGGACCTCAAAACCTGCTGACTGAAGCATAGTTGAAACAATTGATTTTCCAATGTCGTGAACGTCTCCCTCCACAGTACCATTTACAATTACTGCAAGTTTCTTTTTAGCTGCATCCTTTGGCATATCTGCTTCCAGGATTGCCACACCAGCTTCCATTGCACCAGCTGCCATCATTACGTGTGGCAGGAATAATTTGCCTCTCTCAAAGAGGATACCTACTTCATTCATTCCTGTTGCCAGACCTTTCTCAATTATCTCAGCTGGTTCAAGCCCCTGTCCTTTTGCTTTCTCAACGGCTGCAGTGACAGTGTCTTTCTTGCATGATATCACAGCATCCGAAAGTTCTTTAAACATCTCTTCTTTGCTCATTTAATACACCTCATTGTTTTTAATGACCCTAAACAGCTCATTTTGTTCAGGTAATTTGTTAGTTATAAGGCCAGACAACTATTGTATATTTTACACAATGTGGTCTCCGAAGAAAAATATAAATGTTGACCAGGGTTACCTGAGCCTACACTAGGAACCTTAATTATTACACCCTGCTGTTCCACATCTATACCTCCAATCCTCAAACCCTTAAAGATCATTTGCCATCTTTTATGGCTGACAATTCTATCCGATATTAACTATACGAAGGGGATATTCAAAAAAAGATCTTTTCATACCAGCACCCTAACCGAAATTTTAAGATCTTCTCTTGGAGTGCACAAAAATCAGGAAACATAGTTTCCAAAGCACTCATTAAAGGAATATTTTACATTTTTGTATTTGGTTGAGGGTGTAAGATACACCCTCACAACCAAGGGATCCAACTACTTAATATACAATCAGAAGAGAGCCTTCAGCTTTGTTACAGCGTCGGTTGCGTTCTCTCCGTAAATATCTGCTCCGATCTTGGTTGCCCAGTCCTGGGTAACAGGTGCACCGCCAACCATTGTTTTCAGAGAGTCACGAACGCCTGCCTCTTTCAGCTGCTCTTCGATCTGTATCTGATTGACCATTGTGGTGGTCATGAGTGCAGAGGAAGCTACAACATCTGCTTTTGCTTCTTTTGCCTTCTCTACGTAGGATGTGATCGGAACATCACGTCCAAGGTCAATGACCTTGAATCCTGCGATCTTGAGCATTGTTGCAACAATGTCCTTTCCGATAGAGTGTATGTCACCCTCGATAGTACCAATGACAATTGTTCCCCTGCCTTTGGATTCAGAAGACAGTTTCTCAAGCTCAGGTGTCAATACGTCAACACCGGCCTGCATTGCTTCTGATGCTGCTATCACATGGGGTAGGAAAAGTGTGCCTGCCTCAAACTGTGCACCAACTTCTGTCATTGCTTCTGTGAATCCATCCTGAATGAGCTCTGCAGGGTTTATACCTGCAGCAAGGGCTTCCTCTGCAACTTCTGCAGCTACATCCTCATCAAAATCTAAGATCGCTTCTTTTGCCTTTGCGATTATCTGTTCTTTTGTTGCCATTTTTTGTACCTCCATCTCAATTATTTGCCGGCCCTGAATGCCTCGTCTGCCTTATCTACAACTGCCTGCATATCCTTAAGCAGATCAGCATCTATTGGTGCTACTTCGTGGTTCTTCATGATGTCAACGACCTTTTCATGAGCAACCGTTGCGATATCCTTTGCACCTGCCATCTTCCAGTCACCGTACATGAGTCTGTCAATGAGCATTGGGCTGGATGGAAGGTCAATGTTCTTCCTGGTAGTCTTGTGTGCAAGGAAATTCTTTCCTATACCTACCTGCTGTATGGAGTCAACTGAAAGTGTCTCTTCATCAACAGGGATACCTTGCATGGCCTTCTTTGCCATTGATATCATGTCATTGTCAAGGACAAGCTGTTCAAGTGAGAATGTCATACCAAGCTCAAGCATACCTGCACCGTACAGAGTGTTTGCACCTGCAAAAGCGGGGAGAAGTGTTGTCATTGTCTTCTCATGGCCAGCCTGGCCATCAGGTATCTTGGCATCTGCCTACGAGCCAGCCACGAATGTGGGGAGGCCATAATACTGACCGAGTTTTGCAACAGATGCACTGATAAGTCCAAGCTCAGGTGAACCTACAGGTGCTGTTCCTTTCTTCAGGTCAAATGTTGTTGTTGAGCTTCCATACCATACTGGTGCACCTGGCTTGACCAGCTGTGCAAGTACAATACCTGAGAGTACCTCAGCATTGTGAGTAACAAGAGTTCCTGCAAGGTGAACTGATGATGAGCCACCGGCCATCGCCATACTGAGTACGTTAACAGGTGTACCAAACCTTGCACCTTTTATAATGACCTGGCATGCATTGTCACCAAGTTCCAGTGGGCTTGTTGGACAGAGCAATGTTGAGAATATAGGCTTCTTACGGGCTTCCTCGTCATCTCCTCCATAATATGCAGTAGCGATCTGCTGGTAGTATTCAACGTTCTCTCCAACAGGGTCTATATGATGGAAGTGTTTTGTTGTATTCATCAGTGGGATCAGTGTCTCGTGTACATCCTGTGCACCCTGGCCTGCATATTCCCTTGCTGATACTGAAAGTGAGAAATAGTTGATGTTCTCTGCCCAGTCACAGAGCTTTGCTGTGTCTGCAAGATCGGTTCCTGTAGAATCTACAGTTTCATACTTTCCAGGGCCCAGATATTTACACATCTGTACACCTGTACCGAAGCAGGTCCAGTTAACCTTTCCTTTGTGTTCCTGTTTGACATTTTTCTTCTTATCACGTCCCCATAGGGTAAACTTTGAAGGACAGTCACGAAGTGCCCTGTTTACCACAAATTCAGGGATTTTGACCACATGGGTCTTTTCGTCAACTAAACAGCCACCTTCTTTGAGTATAGACCTTGCCTCAGCATCTGAAACCTGTATACCAGGGTTCAGTAAGACATCCGTTGTTGCATAGTGAATAGCTCTGAGATCATCTTCTGTGAAGAGCTCAAGACTAACACCTTCAAGTGGAGTCCTACCTGGGAAATATTGCTTTACCATTTTCTTTAACCTCCAATATATAATTCGTTTTACAGGACACCGTGCCGATGTCCCTGAGGAAGTGAACATGCTTGTTAGCAGTTTGTTCCTGTAGGATAGGTATAATAATCATGTATATAAAGTTTATCTATGAAACACGTATTTATATTTTTCTATCGCTGTTGCGAGTCTTCTTATATATCATATTTACGCTTGGAATCTCAGTCATAAAATCGCAAAATAGCTTCAAATTCCTGTAAATGATAGCATTTTAACATATAAATTTTTATAAATGTATAGACCTTTTTTTATTGAATTAATGCTTGATACGATCATATAAATAGTTTATTGAAAAAAAACAGTGCATTTGTTAAAATTACAGGCTCAGAGGAGCTTATACTGAAAACTGCACTGGAAATGATAAAAAAATACCTGGCTTCATAGCTTAACTTAATCTTGTTTTTTTGAGAGAACGATAACTATAAATACTAGAAATTTAGATGATTATTAGGGTACAATAAAATATCAAGGCTTTCAAAAAGCCAAATATTGAATATTGGGTGATTGAAGGGCTTGGATTGTATTCAAGGAATGACTGAATTTTGAATAACAAGGTGTGCGCTCATAATAACATCGAAAATTATCAGAATTCAGATAACATTTGTGAAGCATATAAAAGAGGAGGTACTAAAATATGGATTTTGAAGTAATTGTTATATTACTTGCAGCTGCTTTTTTAACTGACTTTGTAGCGTTGATGCCTGTGGGTGCATTCCTGTTAGGCGTTGGAAAGGATGCAAGACCTATATGGATCATATTGCTTATTGGAGGTATCGTACATTTCATAACAGGAATGGCCATGATATTTTCGCCAACTGCTGATGCAACTGCCGGACTTGTAGGATATGCAGTTCTTATCTTTGGTTGGATTTTCGTAGGTATTGCGTACATGTCTTACAGGGAATTTGAACCAACGGGTGTCGGGCACCTGGCAATGTTCACTGCCCCAATATTCCTGGTATACGCAATCGTTGACCTTATGTTCGGATACGTTGTATGGGCGATCATAATGCTGACGATCGTAGCCATCCTGCTGATAGTAGCCGGTATGGACTATGGAAAGATATCTGCCAAGGTTTGTGGAATATGCATCATTTTGTTCTCGCTAGAGGCATTTGTGATCGGCCTTGGACTGCTGGCAGGATTCATAGAGTATGGAGTTCCGGCAATACCAGCACTGGGTATTTAAGTGAAGTACCTAACCTGAAAACAATCTAACAGATGTAGGGCTGGACCAAGTCCAGTTCTTCTTTTTTTATCCTGGAAAAGACACCAGGAATGTATCTACTGATTGAGATATAATTGATATATACATTACGAGCAGTATTTAGAACAATGCTAGTTACAAAAGATTTACTGCTGATCGGTGTCTTCAAAACCCAATGATCTTGTAAAAGCACAGATGACAACAAGCACATCCTGTTCATCCCAGTCTCCAAATGTGAATTTGGACCTCACGGACAAAGGGTACCCTTCCTTACTTATGAGGGGTATGTCACAGGTATCTGAGCTTCCATCCATGATATTATCAAGCTCCGAAAGGACATTATCTTCTTGCCCAGGAGGGTAAAGTATAAGGAAATCCTTGTTAAGAAGCTCCTTTTCATTATAACCAAGGTTCTTGATAAGAGGAGGGTTAACATAGAGGATCTCGCCTTCCATACTAATGATAAACACCATTTCATCAAGTATATCAACTATGGAGATAAGATTGTTCTTATTCTTATGGGAAACAGGGTAGCTACTTTTCCTTGATATTATAACGCCTAGCTGGTTAGCTATGGTCTCTACTAGGTTGCGTGAATCAGCCGGAATCTCAAGTTCCTTATTTGAAGCAAGCAGCAAGGCAGCTATAAGTTGATCATTGAACCTGACAGGTATGAATGCCATTGCTTCTAAGCCTTCGTCCTCAAGTCTAAATGAGCCCAGCATTTTACTGATCTCTGAAAAATATTTGTAAACAGGGTAACCTGTTGTAAAAAAACGTGCAAGCAGTGTATTAGAACTAAAATGGGATAATGATGTCACAAACTTCTCAGAAAATCCTTTGTAAACTGCTGCATCAAAATCACCTGTTTTCTGGTCAACAGAATATATAACACCACAATCTATTGTCCTGGCCTCAAGTGCAAAATCAAGCATCTTTTTTAAGGTATCCCTAATATCCCCTGTGTCTTCAATAATATTATCAAGGTTCGATCCAATGCGCATGAAATTGCTTGCATGCTTACTTTCTGTGATATCGACAATTATACCCTGCAAATAAGAAAGCATACCAACATCATCATAGTGCAGTTTTGTCCTTTCATCGACCCATCTTACCTCACCGGAACTTGTCAGTATCCTATATTCCTGGCTAAAGTCAGAAAAACCTTCTATTGTCGCCCTTTCTACCTCATCACGCACCCTTTGCAGGTCAGAAGGATGTATTATATCACCATATATAATTTTACCCGAAATGAAATCATCTACCTGGTAACCAAATTGTTCAATGTTATCTGAAACGAAATCCACAGGCCAGTCATGTTCGGGTTTCCAGAGAAATACTATTGCAGGACTGGAACTCATGATCGATTCAAGCAAGCGGCGCATCCTGAGGGCTTCATAGATGACATCGTTTGTGTTCTTATATTGGACAAGTTTCCACATACCTTCCATCAATAGTGTCAATTGACGTACATCTGACTCATCATAATCAGTATCTTTATTTAAAACACCTGCTACTGCAACTATCTGTTCATTATCAAAAACAGGAACAGTAATGTGTCTCAAGGTTTTTTCTATTTTCTGAGGGTATGCATCATCCAGATGTTTGTGATCATCAGCCCTGTTAACTATAATGGCCCTGCGTTCACGTATGGCTTCCCCCCAAAAACCATTGAACCTAACAGGATGAACAAAGGGCTCTTTCTTTGAACGTTCATAGATATCCTTAGGCCATTGATATGTTTCAAGCACTTTCTCTTCCTCATTAAGGAATTCAAGATAACCTATTTTACTGCTTGTAAGTTCAACACCCTTTTGAATAGTATACTCTGCTATCTCGTGCATCTGACAGTCCTGCATTTGATAGAGCTTTAAAAGAGCTTCAAGACGCATCTCATTCAAATTTATAAGATTTTCAGCCTTCTGACGCTTTTCAATATCTTCAATGATACCAATGCCTCCCAACAAGGAGCCGTCATCATTGAGCACAGGAGTGAAACTGGCTTTTACCATGATTTTTTTCCCACTTATCCTGGAAACAAATTCACCATTATAATAACCAGACGATCCAAGAAAAACAACATCTATTGCCCTCTTTAGTTTTTCATCAGGCAATGATGAAAGAATATTGAACCCAACTATTTTTTTTACAGGGGCACCAATTATATCTGAACAGCTTTTGTTGCAATGTGTTATCATGCCGTTCTCATCAAAATATAATATACCTACGGGTGACCTTTCAAATATTATCCTGTACTTCTTTCCGGTTTCCAGTAATTCCTTTTCCGTTCTTTCAAGCTCTGTATTATCTATGAGTATTCCCTGGAAATGTGTTATATTGCCTTTTTCATCCCTTTTTATGAACGACCTCTCAGTAACCCATCTGATATCCCCTGACCTTGTTAGTATCCTGTAATTGAGAGAAAAATAAGAAGTGTTCTTTTTTTCAGAGTGTTTCCTGACCTCCATAAGAATCCTTTCAATATCATCCGGATGTACAATATCCCCATAAATAAGTTCACCTGATAAAAAGTCATCAGGAGAGTACCCCAACTGGGATATATTGGAAGAGACATATTCAACTGGCCATCTCCCCTCCGCTTTCCAGAGAAACGATATCACAGGGCTACTGTTGTAAACTGCCTCAAGCCTCTTATCCACAGAGTCGTATGAAGAGCTTTCATATTTACCATTTATAGCCTTGTGTGGGACCTCAGTAAACGAGATTTTCATCACTCCTGAATTTCCATACATTGAGGATTGTATGTAAAGTTAACGTGTTGTTATTTTTGTGATAACATAATAAAAAAGAATTAATGTTAAAATATAAAATGTATTGCCAAAAATCACCAGATATCCAAATAAAACAGACCTGTAAAAATAGTAGATCAACAAATAAATAAAATACTTCATTTTTTGTGTAGTTCACAGAACAGACCTGTACTTTCTAAAATACAATGTTGGTTTGGCTGCCATAAAAACTATATATCAGGTTACGGTTTTCAATCGCCTGGTCCAGCAACTAATATGTTCAAAAAACACAAGAATTGTTTGCTTTCTTAATAATCTGCAAATGGGTTTGTAGTTCAGAGTGAGAATACCTGTATATATAGATTTCTTTTAATCAGAAGCATTCCAATTTTATACTATATAGTAAATAACACCATAGTATCATTATTTAACTATTATATTTAATATTAAGTAGAAAAAAACATAGATAAATATAAATAATAGTACCCACATACAGACATTTTGAGATTAAGCAAGCTATTTTGATTTAGATTGGGTCTATATCGTAGCATTGATCTCAGTAGGGATTCTACCTCCACAAATTGCTCCTTTGTTCACCTCCACTGAAAAAAAGGAGCAAGAATTTCTACATCAATTAGGGTTTTAACATTTGTCCTGTTTTATTGTCTTGCCTATAGAAAATACCTATTAAAAAAAACTTGTTTTACATTCGGTCATGGCCCTAAACATAAAATACCATTAACAAGAAAAAATATTTCCTCATAAAAAAACCTGGAGACACCAAAATGAAATACAGCCTAGGAATCGATGCAGGTGGAACATACACCGATATTGTGGTAATAAGTGAATCTGACAAAAACATAGTAGATTCAAGCAAGTCTCCAACAACATATCCTAACATCCTGGATGGCATCAGCAATGCTATTGATGGGATAGATCCTGCTTATCTTAAAAGCGTGTCATACGTATCAGTATCAACAACCCTTGCTACAAACAGCGTTCTTGAAAATACAGGGTATCCCGTGGGTCTCATACTTGTTAGCAATACAGCTATGCAAACACCATCAAAGATAACACATTCTATTG
>PXAV01000149.1 GCA_003565715.1 Methanosarcinaceae archaeon | reverse complement strand
TACTGGACCACCAACCAACGCTGCTATATAGATAATAGCAAATCTTATTTTTTTTGCTTTGGTCTTAATTTACTAACTCATGTTGTATAATAATACAACGTTCATTTATTTTTTTATATATATATATAGTTTTTATATTATTATTCTAACGATGACGAAATCTTTTACCAATTGATTATTTCATATCAACAAAAGCACTTTTTTTCAAAGCATTCGAATATAAATGATATGCATTCTCATTTAAACATATGAGCCTGATTTCTTCCATTAAACTGCCATGACAAAGATGCTCAATTACACTGGATACAGCAAGTTATGATGCTCTTTCTATAGGAAAACCATATGCTCCTATACTGATTCCAGGAATGGCAATAATCCTGATTCAATATTCCTCTGCAAGGGCCAGTGAATTACTGTAAGATACACCAAGCAGCTCATGCTAATGGAAACTACCATCATTCCAGACCGGTCCGACAGTATAGATCACCCATTTTGCCGGGAGAAGGTATCATTTGTGATATTGGCTTCCCAGGTGGGACATCCTCCAAGGGTGCGACACTCTTCAAGAAGCTTTGGCCCTGCGGCAAGATGGATGGTCCGTCAACACCGCCTCCTCCAAGAAGAGCATTGTTAGCCCCATTAACTATAGCATCGATCTTTTGTTTCACGATGTCTCCACTTATCCCCTGATAATTTTGACAATAGCCATTTTTCTTCATATTAAGTGCCTCTCTTTATTCACTGGATTTTATTGTTTTTATCAAAATAAGACTTCACATGACTACTCATAAAAGCAAAAGAAAGGGTGACTTCTCAAATATTCGATAGATAGGAGCCGACGAGAAAGCTGTAGCAAGTGGTATAAAGATGTCACTTTGTTCTATGCTATCAACGAATCAAGGGTCATATATAGCGTAAATGGAAAAGATAAGGATATATTCCATGAATTCATGAGAGAGGCTTCTACTAAGGTAGATCATGAACATATCCAGTGAATATCAATGTATATGTATCCTTTTTTTAAAGGGGAACATAAGGAATATTTTCAGAAAGTAACGATATTTAGTATTTCTTATTGTAGTATTTATATTTTTTTTTATATTCTTTATAATTGGTTTATGTAGGAACTTGATCTCTACAGAGCCGATATATCAGTGATATTACCTACTATAATAGATGGATTTTATTATCTCCAAAGACCTTTTTAAAGCAAGATCGAATGAAGATAACTAAACCACTATCCAATAAAGTTAAGTGTTTTACTGACATGTGTTAATATAACAGTTTTGTTTTTATTTGTGATGAAAGTAGTATTCTTCTTCGAAGAAGTAGGGTTAATTAAGTATTATAAAGCTTTATTTTATAGGATTGAAAAGGGGTTCAAATGCATAAATGTGATTCTAATTTCAGGGAGATCGAAAATGAATGGATAACTATGTCTGATGGTTGTAAACTTGCGGCAAAGATATGGTTACCTGAGAATGCCAATGATCACCCCGTACCTGCTATTCTGGAATACATTCCTTACAGGAAACGTGATTTTAAAGCAGTTCGCGATTCCATGATCCACAGATATTTTGCCCAACGTGGTTATGCATCTGTCAGAGTGGACATGAGAGGGAGTGGTGATTCAGAAGGTGTTTTGAAGGATGAATATCTGCCGCAGGAATTACAAGATGGACTGGAAACATTGAAATGGATAGCATCAAGACCATGGTGTACCGGAAATATTGGAATGATGGGTATTTCATGGGGGGGTTTTAATGCTCTTCAGATAGCTTCAATTGGATCGCCATATCTGAAGGCCATAATTACGGTTTCATCTTCTGATGACCGATATACAGATGATGTACATTATATGGGAGGATGCATGTTAACAGATAACCTCTCATGGGCATCCACTATGTTCTCTTACAATTCTCTCCCGCCAGACCCTGCTATTGTTGGTAATAAATGGAAAGAGATGTGGCTTGAAAGATTAGAGGGTAGCGGCCTCTGGCTCAAAAAATGGCTTCAGCATCAGAGAAAAGATGAATACTGGAAACATGCTTCCATTGCAGAGAACTACGATGCTATCTCATGTCCGGTCTTTGCTGTAAGTGGTTGGACAGATGGTTATTCCAACACAGTTTTCAGACTTATGGAGAACTTGCGTGTTCCTCGTAAAGCCCTTATTGGTGGATGGGGCCATAAGTACCCCAATTTAGGTGGAGGGGACCAAGGAATTGATTTTTTGAACGAGGCTGTTATCTGGTGGGATCGATGGCTTAAGGGCATTGATAATAACGTTACCGATGAACCCATGTTGCGCCTCTGGATGCAGGACAGTGTCTCTCCTCTAATTCCAAAAGGTCCTGGTCGATGGATAGCAGAGAACAGCTGGCCATCCAAAAATATTGAACAAAGAACATTTTTATTATCTCCGGGCAGGATCCATCTCCATAAAACGAATATTAAAAACGAAATAACAACCATCAAAAGCCCTTTAAGCGTTGGGCTTTTTGCAGGCAAGTGGTACTCATATTCAGAATCGACTGACCTTCCCCATGACCAGAATGAAGAAGACGGAGGGGCACTTGTTTTTGACACACCTGAACTTAAAGAAGATATTGAGATACTTGGCTGTCCACAAGTCGAACTTGAATTAAAGTCCGATAAGCCTATAGCTATGATTGCTCTTCGGCTTAATGATTTATGTAGGGAAGGTACTTCCACAAGGATTACTTACGGACTTCTTAATCTGACACACAGAAATGGTCATGAGACTCCTTCAGCTCTGGAGATTGAGAATTGTTACAGGGTTACGATAAAGATGAATGATGTTGCACAAAATCTCCCTGCGGGAAATAAGATACGTTTGGCCATATCAACTTCCTACTGGCCTTTTGCATGGCCAAGTCCTGAACCTGCATCTTTGACTATCAAAAGCGGAGGTAGGCTAATACTGCCCGTGAGACAAAAAAGCGAACTTGACGACAATTTACGCACTATTGGAGAATCAGTATCAGCAGAACCAGTTAAAACTACGCTTCTTGCTCCTGCAAAGAGAGAATGGACCGTACAGCACAATCTTGCAACAAATGAAGTTAAACAACAAATAATCAACAATGATGCGCTCTTAAAACTTGATCAGATCGATCTGGAGATTGGAAAAGAGACCACAGAGATATATTCATATATTAACAATAATTATAATACTGTTCGGGGGGAAGTTGAAAGCACAAGAACCCTGAAACGTGGCGACTGGAATGTCAAAACTATAACAAGAACTGTGCTTACTTCTACACCGACTGGCTTTCAGATACGAGCAACACTTGATGCTTATTTAGGGGACGTAAGGATATTTAGTCAAAGCTGGGATGAACTCATCCCACGCGATATGATTTGAACTGGGGTTTGTTATGGAAAAAAATATTTTTATTGTAGGAATGGACAAATTCAATCTAGAGAAAATTAAAAATGTACCTGCAGCTAAAAACTGTAAATTTCATGCTGCTATAGATATCAATGAGATTCGAAATGTTAATGATTTTGATATTGAGAAACTAATTTCTATTGCAGAAGAGCGTATAAATGCAGTCGATGGTGGGCCTGGAGGAATAATAACTTACTTTGATTTTCCAGCTCAGGATATTGTGCCTATTTTAATAAGTAAATTTGGTCTGAAGGGTCCTGATTTTGAAAGCGTATTGAAATGTGAGCATAAGTTTTGGAGCAGACTTGCACAACAAGAATGTATACCTAATCACATCCCAGCTTTTGCGACAGTAGACCCATTTGATGAGAATGTTTTTGATAACATCGAATTACCATTTCCTTTTTGGATCAAACCTTTTAGATCATTTCGATCTTATTTAGCGTTTGAAATTGAAAATAGAAAACAATTTGAAGCAAATATTGAGGAGATTCGAAATAATATTCAGTTTATTCATAGGCCTTTTGTCAAATTACTAGAAATGCATGAAGTACCAGACTCAATTTCTAAGATAAAAGAGAGTTGTATTATTGAAAGTTCTTTATATGGCAGACAGTGTACTATTGAAGGTTATGTGTTTAATAATGAAATAAATTTTTATGGTCTTGTAGACTCTCTTAAAGAAAACCATTTCTCATCATTCTCTTCCTATGAATATCCTTCCTCTTTAGCACAATGGATACAGGATAAGATAATAGACGTTGCCACTACTTTCATACGGCATATTAAACTTGACAATTCTGCATTTAATATGGAGTTCTTCTATAACAACTTTACAGAGGAAGTTTATTTGCTTGAAGTAAATACACGTATATCTCAATCTCATGCAGATTTATTTGAGAAAGTTCATGGTGTATCTAACCATCAAGTTATGTTACAAATAGCTTTAGGCGAACATCCAACACCTTTAGGAAACAATGGAAAGTTTAAATATGCTTCTAAGTTCATGTTACGGACATTTGAAGCTGGAACTGTAGTAAGTATTCCATCAAAAGATTCAATAGAAAAAGTAGAAAAAGAAATACCTGACACAATTATCAATGTGTTAGTGGAAGAAGGACAAGCACTTGAAAAACTTGAACTCCAGGACAGTTATAGTTATGAACTCGCTGAAATTTATATAGGGAGCAACAGCAGATCAGAACTAAAAGCCAAATATAATCGTGCACTTGAAATGCTATCCTTCACGATCCAGACAAATCTTTAAAATCAGTATGTATTTTTGGTTCTATTCAATATTGTGGGGGAATGTCACATTCCCTACCACCAGATTGATCAGGGTATCCTGTAACTATTTGTCTTCAGACTTATGGTCTTTTGAGATCTGCTCAGACCTTGTTTGTCAATCCCTTTGCAAAACCTTTGTTAATACTATTCTTAATCGCTTCAAGAACTTCCCTGGAATGTTTCTTTATCATTTTTATCACTGAGTTTATCTCAGGAACTTGTTGTGGTGAATTGGGTGCTAATATCTCTGCATTGTTTATTTAAATGTTATATGATCATCTATATGGTATTGATCAATAGATACTATATCCAATTGAAATTTATTGTACAATATACTAAACAAACATGAAATATAGAGACCTAATTAGCTCACAGTTATTCAGAATTCGTTATGTATGTGATCTCTGCCCCTTGTACCAATGTATTGCTATCTATTATATAATTCCTCTATATTGTACCATATTCTAATAGACAGTATTATAATCTTGTAAATACATTACAAGAAAAAGAAGTCAATATGTAAACCAATTTCAGCAAAGTCTTTTATGGCTGTAATGAAAGAACATGCAGCAAGTAATGATAACATGAATATCGATATTCAGCCGGTTTTTGATGAGTCTGCTCTTGTGGTTAATAGTGATGCAAAGGCACTGGTATTTGCTGATCTGCACCTAGGAATAGAGTGGGATCTTTACAGAAGTGGCTTTTCGATCCCAAGTCGCACACAAAGTATAATTCAACGCATGCTCCTATGCATAGAGAAAGAATCCCCTGACAAGATTATATTATTGGGTGATGTTAAGCACAATGTTCCTCAGGTATCCTGGCAGGAGAGGGACGAAATACCTTATTTTCTCTCTTCTTTATGTGAATATGCATCCGTAGACATATTACCTGGTAATCATGATGGTGGTATTGAATTCCTGCTGCCTGGAGGCAAGGATATAACCGTACACAAGTCACGTGGTGCTGTAATAGATGGGGTTGGTTATTTTCACGGTCATACGTGGCCAGATCCATCTCTTCTCAAGGCCAAAAACATCATAACTGCCCACAACCATCCAACTATAAGGTTAACCGACTCATTGGGGTATGCTACAGTAGAAAAAAGCTGGATCAGGACAAATCTGGATCTTAAGGTGATACAAAGACATTTTAAAACACTCGATATTACAATAGATAACGGGAATTGGATGAATCCTTTGTTGATAATAGTTCCTGCATTTAACGAACTGTGTGGAGGAGTCGCTTTTAATGAATCTTTGTATGATAATCTGCTGGGTCCTCTTTTCTCCTCGAAGGCTGTTAACATTGACAATGCTGAAGCCTATCTTTTGAATGGGACAAATCTAGGAAAACTTAAGAACATCAGGAAGATGGAAGAAAGCAGGCAAAACAGGGCAAAAAGATGTAGCAAGGTGAAAAAAAAGTGAGCTTTGGCAATATTTTTGATTCATTTGGTGATCGTATACAGCTTGCACTTGAAAAACAGGGCTTCAAGGCTCCTACAGAGCCCCAGGAAAAAGTGTTCCCTTATATCTTAAACGGTGATCACACTTTCCTCATTGCACCCACTGGTTCTGGTAAGACCGAATCAGCTGTTCTGCCTATATTTGATGCAATAATTGACACTCCTCTTGAGCAGAGGATTGGAATATCAGCTCTATATATCACTCCACTGCGTGCTTTAAATCGTGATATGCTCTCACGTATACAGTGGTGGGGCAAAGAGCTTGGAATCGATGTACAGGTAAGACATGGGGACACATCCCAGTATGAAAGACAAAAGCAGTCGCGAAAACCACCTGATTTTCTTATAACAACACCTGAAACCCTGCAGGCTATGTTCACAGGCTCACGTCTGCGCAAGAACCTCAGTTATGTTAGCCATGTTGTTATTGATGAGATACATGAGATGGCTTCATCTAAAAGAGGCACACAACTGGTAGTTGGACTGGAAAGACTAGTGGAACTTGCAGGCGAGTTCCAGAGGATAGGGCTTTCAGCTACTGTGGGTAATCCTGATGAGGTGGCAAAGTTTATGGCAGGGACAGAAAGGGAAGTTTCTGTTGTTATGGTTTCCATGTTGAAGTTGCTTGATCTGAGGGTTTTAAGTCCCACTGCAAATAATGAGGATATTGTTATCTCAAAGAAACTCACTTGTGATGTTAGATTTGCTTCACATTTGCGAAGTATCAGAGATATAGTAATGGAGAATGTATCAACTCTTGTTTTTGTAAACACAAGACAAAGTGCAGAAGCTCTTGCTGCAGGCTTTAAAATGCTTGATCTTCCTGTTGGAGTACACCATGGTTCACTTTCAGTGGACTCGCGAATAGATGCTGAGGAATCTTTCAAGAACGGGGATATCAGAGGCCTGATATGTACATCGTCAATGGAACTGGGTATAGATATAGGTAACGTTGACCATGTTGTACAATATGGCTCTCCCAGACAGGTTTCCAGGCTCTTGCAACGTGTTGGACGTGCAGGTCACAGGATACACGAGGTCTCTAGAGGCACTGTAATAGCTATGGATGCTGATGACGTTGCAGAGAGTATGGCGATATGTAAGATGGCTCTGGATGGCAGGGTGGAATCAATACATGCACATGTAAATTCCCTTGATGTGGTAGCTAACCAGATTTCAGGCATCGTACTTGATTTTGGAGAGGTCGATATAGATAGGATATATTCCATCCTAAGGCGTGCATACCCTTTCAGAGATCTGCGTATGGATGTGCTCAGAAAGGTTGTAGACCAGGTATCTGAATACAGAATGGTATGGCAGGAGGAAGGTTCTGATTCTATATCTCGCAGGAGGAAAAGCTGGCAATATTATTACGACAACCTGTCTATGATACCTGATGAGAAAAAGTATGATATCTTTGATATCGTTTCTGGAAGATCGGTAGGTGTGCTTGATGAAGCCTTTGTTATCAACTTTGCAACACCAGGTGCGGTTTTCATTACAAAGGGTGATATGTGGCGCGTAGTTGAGATGCTAAGCGATAGAAACAGGATAAAGGTAGAACCTGTAAGGGGTATGGGTGAGATACCAAGCTGGGTTGGTGAGGAGATACCTGTTCCCTATGAAGTTGCTCAGGAAGTTGCTGCAATTCGCCGCTGTATGGGGAATCTTATATGTGATGGGAAAAATGATCATTTTATTGTTCAGGCAGTTTCATCTGCCTATCCTGTAGAAAGTGCGAGCTTAAATGATCTGCTTTCTATAATAAAGGAACATCTTGAAGGTTATTATCCCTTGCCCGATGATAAGATGATCGTTATAGAGGATGATGGTGATTCTGTAATCCTTAACACATGTCTTGGACATAATGCAAACGAAACACTTGCAAAGGTCATGACATCACTTCTTGCAGCAAGGTATGGTAGCAGTGTTTCCCAGGAGATCGATCCATACAGGATTCGTCTGACACTGCCACGCAGGATAAGGACAACAGAGATTGAAGCACTATTAAAGGATATAATGCCTGAACATATTGAACCTATCATTGAGATGACCCTGAAGAATACATCTTTGATGAAGTGGAAGATGGTTCATATTGCAAGGAAGTTTGGAGCTTTGAGCAAGGATTTGGATTATGACAGGATAAGTATGAAAAAACTTCTTGAAATATATAGGAACACTGCCATGTATGACGAGGTTATAAGGGAGATCTTCCATAATATGTTGGATGTAGAGAGGGTTACCGAAGTTCTAAAAAGAGTGTCAACCGGGCACATGTTACTTGCTGTCACCAGTTCGACACCAATTGGAAGGTGCGGTTTTTCTATGAAACGTGACATTGTGGCCCCAGAGAAGGCTGACAGGTCAATTGTTTTGGCTCTAAGGGAACGAATTATGAATGATAAAGTGATACTTTTCTGTGTCCATTGTAAAAAATGGACATCAAGAAAGCAGGTAAAGAATGTTCCTGAACGTATAATCTGTCCTGTGTGCGATTCAGGATTGGTTGCTTCACTGAAACCCTGGGAGGATGAAGAGATCAAACTTGTCAGGAAAAAGGACAGTATCACTTCAAGTGATGATGTCAAACGCGTTCGCAGAGTTTACAGAAATGCCAACATTGTAATGACACATGGTAAAATGGCTGTGATCGCTCTTGCCAGTAGGGGTATAGGTCCTGAAATGGCAACCAGGGTGATACAAAAGATGCGCCATGATGAGGAAGCGTTCTACCGCGATATACTGGTTGCTGAAAGTAATTATGCAAAGAACAAACGGTTCTGGAACTGAATGATCAATATAACATTCTATATTATCGATGTATGTATTTACTGTATTTATTTATAAAAAAATATTATATCTAGTTCCAAAAGCTTCTTCTTTTTTGGTTTTTCACTTCTTCTCTGCTTCTTTTTTATTATATATACTCCTACCCCAATAGTTTTATATCTAATGTAACTCAAAGCAAAGTGGTTAAAATCTACTAAACCAAGAGGATTCAAAATGAACATGAAAGAAAGATTTATGAAAGCATTGAAAGGCGAAGAAGTTGATAAAGTTCCTGTGTTATCTGTTACACAGACGGCTATTGTTGAGCTTATGGACCAGACTGGTGCATCATGGCCAGAAGCACACAGTGATGCACAGAAGATGACTGATCTTGCAGTTGCATCTTATGAGGTATGTGGTCTTGAAGGTGTAAGGGCTCCATATTGTCTGACTGTGCTTGCAGAAGCAATGGGCTGTACTATCAATATGGGTACACAGAACAGGCAACCATCAGTTACGGACCACCCATTCACACAGGGCGTTGATGACCTTAAAATGCCTGAGAATCTCCTTGGCACTGGCAGGATCCCTGTTGTACTTGAAACATTGAAACTTATGAGGGAGAGAGTAGGGGATGACGTGCCTGTCATTGCAGGTATGGAAGGTCCTGTGACCCTTGCATCAGATCTTGCAAGTGTAAAGAAGTTCATGAAATGGTACATCAAAAAGCCAGAAGACTTCCAGACAGTTCTTGACTTTGCATGTGATGCATGTATAGAATATGCAAATGCACTCTTTGATGCAGGCGCAGATGTTATAAGTGTACCAGACCCGGTAGCTTCACCTGACCTGATGTCCCCTGATTCATTTGACAAGTTCTTAAAACCTGTACTTCAGAGATTTGCAGACAATGTAAAAGGTCCTATGATCCTCCACGTATGTGGTGACGTAACACCAATTCTTGAAATGATGGCAGACTGTCATTTCCTGTCCCTAAGCATTGAAGAGAAGGTCAAAGACCTTAAAGGTGCAAAAGAGAAGGTCAATGGTAAAGTTACAATATGTGGTAATATATCCAGTCCGTTCACACTCCTTGCAGGTGACGAGGAAAAGGTCAAGGCAGATTCATTTAAGGCCCTTGAAGATGGTATTGATGTACTTGCTCCAGGTTGTGGGATTGCACCAGGAACACCGGTTGCTAACCTGAAGACACTGGTAGCTGCAAGAGACGAGTACTACTCATAATATCATATGTGCGAGATCGGAATTAAACTGGCAGTCCTTAATTTATTTTTTGGACCTGCCAATATCTATTTTTAAGGAAAAGCGTTTTCCT
>PXAV01000171.1 GCA_003565715.1 Methanosarcinaceae archaeon | reverse complement strand
TGTGACACAACAGGAGACACAATTTCTTGAATCCTTAAGGGACTATATTATAAATAGGATATTTGAAGAGATCCCCCATGTTACACTCAATGGAAGCAAGACACAAAGACTTCCACATAATGCCAATATAACTTTTCACTATGTAGAAGGGGAATCAGTAACCCTTCATCTGGATATGAGAGGTTTTGCAGTGAGCACAGGGTCTGCGTGTTTTAGTCGTTCCCTTGAAGCAAGTCATGTGATAATGGGTATTGGCGGCGATCATGAAAGGGCCCATGGGTCTATAAGGTTCACTTTTGGCCGTTACAATAGCATGGAAGATGTTAATGCTATAGTTGATGCAGTTAAGGAAATAGTCAGCCAGCTCAGGGAAATTAGTCCTCTGTTCAATAAATGATAAGTTTAAAAATCAAAAAGGTGATGATATGAAATTCCCGTATACTGAAAAAGTGCTTGAGCACTTTAAGAACCCCCGAAATGTAGGTAAAATGGAGGATCCTGATGGTAAAGGTCTTGAAGGGAGTCCTGCCTGTGGGGATATGGTTGCAGTTTATCTGCAGGTAGACCCGGATACCAAGGTCATAGAGGATATAAAGTTCGAATCATATGGATGCGCATCAAACATTGCTACAGCTTCCATTATTACAGAGCTTGCAAAGGGCAAGACCATTGAAGAGGCTAAAAAGATAACCTGGCAGCAGGCAACCGAGGAGCTTGGAGGCTTGCCACCGGTAAAGGCTCATTGTTCAGTGCTAGCTGTTGAAGGACTGAGAGCATCCATACGTGATTATGAGGAAAAGCATGGCCTTGTTACCGAAAAAGAGCCTACAACTACAGATGTTGTAAGAAGCAGGCTCAAACATGTGATGAACCCCATGGCAGGACTTGATATTATAAAAACAGAGCTTGTTACAAAGATAGATGTGAATGATGGCACTGTCAGGTTACTTATTGACCTGCCCTCTGATCATCAGTTTGCAACGGCAATAAAAGAAGACATCAACGAAAAACTCGAATCCCTTTGGGATGTAACTGATATCAGTGTTGTCTTTACAGAATGAAAGAACAAAAAATTCATTTTTTCGGCGGTGTTATGCACGTTAGTATTTAAATTTGTTATGATCAAGTAAAACTAATATAGATCCTTGTCGGACATATGATGCTAAACAAGTTCAATAAACTAGAGGATAAAGCAAAGGAGCTGGGTCTTGATGTATTTATTATCGATACCTCATATATCGAAGTGGAGAACAGGGTCCAGCTTAAATGTGCCTTTGGCTGTCGTGGTTATGGGAAGCGTTTAAGCTGCCCTCCTCATATCATTTCTGTAGACGAGTTCAGGAAAGTGTTAAAGGAATATAGTAAGGCCTTGCTTCTCATAGAGGAGCATGACACATCTGCTCAAAAAGATATATTTGCAGCCTGGTCACAGCTTCGTAGGGAATCTTTTAAAAAGATGCTTGAATTGGAATACTATTCATTCAGAGAAGGATTCATTTTTGCTCATTTACTTCGGCCCGGGGCTTGTAATGAATGTGAAAAGTGTGCTGATACATGCACCAGGCCCGATGTCAGAAGATTTCCACCAGAAGCAGTTGGAATTAATCTATCAGGACTTATTGCAAAAAGCGGACTGGAACTGGATATAGAATACTGTGACTTCAACAGGATCAAATGTGTAGGTATCCTTCTTCTGGAATGATTCCACACAAGATTCAAACGAGGTTCGAAATAACATTCTAAAAGGTGCTATGGATGAGGCTGAATCAAGATCTTAGTGTAAAAGAAAGCGAACTTGAACAATTCCAGAAAATAATCGGGTTCAAATTCAATGATATCAGCTATCTGATACAGGCACTATTACACGGTTCAATGTTCAGTGGGAACAAGGAGACTATGGAGGCCTTCCGACTAATTAACGGTCTTAAGAACAAAGACTATGAAAAGCTTGAATATCTGGGAGATGCTGTTCTGGGACTTATAATTGCTGAGTATGCATATCATGACAGCAGGATAAACAAGTATGCTAAATTCAATGACATGACCCTTGAAGGGGTTTGCACAAGGATCAAGGAAGTACTCGCATCTAACAGGAATCTTATGCCGGTTGCCAGAAAGATCTGTTTATCAAGATTTGTCCTGTGTGACGAGAATGTTGCAATTGAAGGCAAACTTGCTGATGTGATCGAAGCACTAATAGGTGCCATATACCTTGACGGAGGAGCTGATGATGGTAGTAACGATTTTAAAAGCAATGGTCAAAACAGTAACTACTCAAAAGCAAAGGATTTTGTGTACCGGTTCTTTGATATTGATCATGCGCTTGAAAAGATATCCATCTCCAATCCAAAAGGTAGGCTGCAGGAAATATTCCATAGTAAAGGATTTGTAAATCCTGAATATGTTGTCCTGAAAAAAGAAGGTCCTGACCATGGAGGATATTTTACTGTTGGGCTTTATCATGAGGGGAAAATGATTGCAACTGGCTGCGGTAATACCAAAAGGAGTGCAGAGAAAGAGGCAGCTAAAGCATATCTCAGGTCTCTGGACTTGTCCCAAATAGCTTTGGAGAGATTAAATACTGACACAGTGACCAATTCAGATTGATTTTCCACCAAGCAGACCACACAATGTCCCAAATCCTGTAAAGTAATTGTCAATGTTTTTTGATAGAGGTCTTCCTGCATAGGTGTTGGTTCAACATTAGATCCTACAATTATTATCTCATCTGAACTGTCATTGGACACATATATCACTGTTATTTCCAATCAGTTCATCACTTTTCTTGTGCTTTTTGCGAACAAACTCAATATCATTTTCTTTTACAACAAGGGTAGAGGCTTTGTCCAGGGAAACTACTATTTCCTGAAGGACCTTTGAGACCACAATATCAGGACATCAGTATATCAATAAGTTTAAATAAATTATCATTATTTATCATATAAAATGTCATATTGGATATAAGCACCATATATGCTTATTTGCATGCTGAATAGAAAATGATCAGGAGGTAATTGAAATGCTTTGTCAGAACCCACATCGAAAGAATCCAGTCATCAGTGAAAGTGCATGTATATCAGAAACAGCAGTAATTGTTGGAGATGTCACAATAGGTGATAATGTATATGTTGCCCACAATGCAGTGATAAGGGCTGATGAGCCCGGTTCTTCTGTAAATATAGGAAATAATTGTAATGTACAGGATAATGTCATAATCCATGGATTATCCAATTCCCAGGTTATAATAGAAGATAATACCTCACTTGCACATGGGTGTATCGTTCACGGTCCCTGTAGAATAGGTAAAGGATGCTTCGTAGGATTTGGTGCCGTTGTATTTGATTGTAATATAGAGGATGATGTAGTAATTCTTCATAATGCCACTGTACGTGGAGTTGATGTATCTGCTGAAAAGGTGATATATGATGGTCAGGTCATTGTTGCTCAGAAAGAAGTGGAATGCCTTGAGTGTATAACCCCTGAACTTGCTACTTTCAAGGGTAATGTAGTAAATGTAAATATTGATCTTGTCTGTGGCTATAAGGATCTTGATGACACCGTATGATTAAACTGAATGACAATCAGACCTTAATTGATTTTTTTTATTCATAACATTTTCAATGGTAAATGTAAAAGTACTTCCTCTGCCTTCTGCACTTTGTACCCATATTTTTCCATTATGCATTTTAACATATTTTTTCACAAGGGTCAATCCAAGTCCTGTACCACCATATTTTCTTCTGTTGGAAGCATCTACCTGAATGAATGCATTGAATATATCTTCCTTCATATCTGAAGGAATTCCTAACCCAGTATCTGACACAGAAATAACCAATCCATTGTCATCGTTTTTTACAGTGGTTGATATTTTTCCTCCTTCGTTAGTGAACTTTAATGCATTGCTGAGAAGATTGAACAATATCTGTTTCATTTTTGTCCTGTCCGCAAGTATTTTCTCATTTTTTATTTTATCAATAATTTCAAAGTCTATATTATTCTTTTTTGCCATTGGAGACATTGTTGCTTTGACTTCTTCGATCATATCACGCAAAAGGAATGTATCAAGGTCAAGTTCCATCTTACCTGCTTCTATTTTAGAAAGATCGAGGACATCATTTATCAGTTCAAGGAGATGTTTGCCACTTTCATGTATATGTCGGACAAAGCCAAGTTGTTTATCATTTAGCTCTCCAAAGATTTTATTATCCAAAAGGTCAGAAAATCCAATTATTGAAGTAAGAGGGGTTCTTAGTTCATGGCTCATATTTGCAAGAAACTCCGATTTTGTACGATTACTCCTCTCTGCAATTATTTTTGCTTCTATGAGGGACTGCTCGGTTTTTTTCTTATCTGTTATATCTATAGTGAAAACAAGATACCTCTTCGCTGAAAGGCGGGTAGCATCCTTCCTTAGCCAGGATATAACTCCGTCTTTACGCACAATTGAAATTTCAACAGATGTATATCCATTATTCTTAAGTTCTGCAAAGCTTTTTTCTTCTTTTATAAGGGATTGTGGAGATATAATATCTTTAATATTCATCATAACCAATTCATCTTGAGAATATCCTGTAAGAGAACAGATTGTATTATTGACCTCAAGAACAATACCATTCTCATCAATTATCAAAATGCCATCAGGTGCATTTTCAATATAATTCCTAAATTTCCTTTCGCTTTCAAGTAATTCTATTTCAGTGTTTTTACGGTCCGTTATGTCATGGATTATTGAGTGTATCAATTCTTTTCCTTTCATTTTTGTAGGGCAGCTGAATACTTCCACATCCCTTATTGAGCCATCTGCCAAGCGATGTTTAAATTCAAAGTGAACACTTTTAAGGCCTTTTAATTTTTGTATTTCTTTAGCTACTAATTCAGGTGGAAGGATATTTATCTCTTGTATTGACATTTCTCTTAGTTCATCACGTGTCCAGCCATAGTATAATGCAGCTGAATTGTTTGCTTCTACTATGTTTCCATTTCTTGGGTCAATTAGAATTTTTATTGCAGTATGATCTTCAAATAATCTTCTGTAGTCCTCTTCACTCTGCTGTAGTTCAAGCTCCATTACCTTGCGTTCGGTTATATCCCTTGAAGCACAAAGAATTGCTGTTTTTCCCATATATCTTATAAGTGTGCTGTTTATTTCCACAGGAATTATCTGTCCACTTTTTGAAACGTGTTGTGTTTCGAATTTCAGATCATCATTTTGCTTTATTGTCTCAATAAGCCCTTTAATGTCTTTATTTTTGAACAAGACACCTGTATCTTGCAGACCCATGGATAAGAGCTCATTCCTTGAGTAACCAAGAACCTCAACAGCAGTGTCATTCACATCAATGATATGACCTTCAATATCGATAACCCATATGGGATCTACCATTCCATTGACAAGTTCTCTGTATTTTTCTTCTTTTTTAGATAATTCTACTTTTGATTCTAAAAGTGAATCTTTGTACCTTTTAAGCGCTTCTGACCTGGGTTTTAAATAGATATAGAATAATGTTCCGGTTACAAGAACAAAAAACCATCCTTTATATGTTTGGAGTCTAGCATATAATTCAATGTCAGAAACTATCAATCCTAATAATTGATCAGAAAATATAATCCAGATGCTGGCCACAAAAACATAAAGAAATGTGACTTTATATATTCCTGTTATATATTTGTCAGCATCATATTCTTGCATTTTGTATCTCCACTTGTTATAATATGGAAATTGAACTCATATTTTAAAGATCGCATACTGGTTATTTTTTAAAGTTATAACATCTATCTTCAATATATCACACATCACACATCATATATCATATATAATATTTTTCAAAAAATACAGTAAGATATCCAAACACTTCTTCCAATTCATAATATCGGATGCATGCATGATCGTCAAGTGGTGTCTGCATCTTATTGATTATAACGAGTTTTCCCCCGGACCTTAATGAATAAAAAGGGAGACCTGCTGCAGGATGAACAACGAGCGAGGAACCTATCACGACAAAAAGGTCGGCCTTGGAACTTGCTTCTATGGCTTTGTCAAGAGCCGCCTGATCAAGCATCTCTCCAAAGAAGGTGATGTCTGGTTTGATAAGCCCATTACAATCTTTACAGTGAGGTATTATTTCCTTTTCTAAGGACTGATATATCTCATCAAATGAATATGCTCTATTACACATAGTACAATGATGAACTGCAGGTGAACCATGTATATCGATTACATTCACAGAGCCTGCTCTATTGTGTAGCATATCTATATTCTGGGTTATCACAGCTTTTACAAAGCCTTTCTTTTCCATATCTGCAAGTGTATTATGGATTATGTTTGGCTGCTTTGAACCAAGATTATATATCAGCTCTTTTGCATGGGTATAAAAATAAGAAGGGTCTTTGTGAAAGTATTCAAGATCAAAGATCTTGTCTGCATCAAATTTAGTGTACAATCCATTACTACCTCTGAAATCAGGTATTTTGGATAGTGTGGAAATACCCGCACCACTCATAAATACACAATATGAGGATTTTTTAATAAGCTCTGCTAATTTGTGCATATATCTAAGCTTATTGTCCTGATAATATACATTTGTATCTTTTCAAAAAACCAGCAAACCAACAATCTACTCAACCCTTCAGGATCATCATTGGGTTAACGATCCCACAACGATTATCCTGGTTTCCATAGGAGGGTGTGACCATTTATTTTAAAAAAGGCCCAGAAAAAGGATACAAATAATTGTGTATTTCTTGTTAGTGTTATTCTCTTAAGTGCCCTGAAGGATATGATCATCTAGATTTTCCGATGGTAGCTCTATGATGAATTTCGTACCGTGTGGAATATTATCCTGAACATTGATTGATCCTCTGCAACGTTCAACTGTTTTTTTTGTAATAAAGAGTCCAAATCCGGTATTCCCGGTATTTCCATGTTTGAAGCCTTCATCAAATATTCTTGGCTTAACTTCATCCGGAATTCCAATACCATTGTCAGCAATGCATATACTGCATTTGTTGTTTATCTGTTCCATACTAATTTCTACTTTATTTGCACGTCCGTGTATAACAGCATTGCTTATAATATTATCAATAACTGAAGACATAGCTTTGTCTGCCATAACTGTGCAATTTCCCTTAACTGAAAAATTTGCGTCATGTTTACTGATTGCAACTTTTACTAACTTTTTAACATCTATAGGTACAAATTTTTGTCCTGACCCTGATGTAATATCAAATTCTTGCATGTTACTGATAAGAGAAACACTTTTTTTAGCAGATGATCTGATTATCGACATGAATTTATCATTCTTTGCCTTATCATTGTTACTTTCTTGCAGCAGGTCCAGAGCCCATGTTATTGCTTGCAGGTCATTTGCAATATCATGCCTTAAGATACGATTGGTTATTTGAAGCATGTCAGCAAGTTTTGTTTTTTCTTCTTTGGCCTTAGATATTCTGTGATACCGCCTTGTATTAGATATAGCAAGTCCTGAAACCTTTGCAAGGTCATAAGCAACACTAATGTACTCTGTAATATGTTGTGGTAATTCAATATCAAGAACTTCAACTATACCCAGTACCTCTTCTGTAATTGATATCTTAATAGCGAAACCTTTAACGGATTCAAACAAAATATAGTTTTGGTCAGAATCTTTGAATTCCATTAAAGACGGTCTTTCAGTTCCTGAAATCGTTTCTGATTTCTGATAGTCAGTGATTATAACATTATCATGAAAAGAATGGTAAATAACATTTTTTGGAGCAAACATAGTGCTGAATAATTTGCATATAGCTTCAATTGTGGACGCTTCATCTTTGTTGTCAGCTATTTTTTTAATAAAATCAATTGACATCGCATATGAGGCAATTTTACTATCACATAATTTCAGCCTGTTATTCTTCCTATCAGCATCCCATTGAAGTATGAGTTTTTCCAGGAACATGGTAAAATGCTCCATTCCAACATCTAAGACCTTAAAAGGCATACCCATGGACCTGGAAAAATCTTCTGCCTTAGCAATTAGATTAGAATGAACACCCGTATCAAGGACCAAAATATGTGAATATTTTTCAATTAATGAAAACGAGTGCATCTTATTGTAAGAATTAGTTGTTATGAGGTTATCCTGCCATTTATCCAGCCATCCTGGCAATACAATAAAGGCACCTTCTTTTTCATACCTTTGCAGAAATGTTCCGGGAAGGAACAATTTATGTATGCTTTCATGTTTACTTACATTAAAATAAACGTTATTAATATACGATCCTGATATTTTCGGACAAGAACTGTCACATATTAATAATATGTCATTGCATTTCAGATTATGTATTGTTCCAAGAACAAGCTCTGAGAGCTGGGTACATTGAGGTGTCTCAAAGTACTTTCTGTTTATACTTTTAAACTGGGCATTTTTCGAAAATACATTTTCTATTTCAGAATGGATGTATTCTGGCGATAAAAGACATTGTTTATAAAGCATATAGTATCTACCTGGGGTATTGACCCAACTTTTTAACATATCTGGAAATTGACATTAACACATCAGAAGGAACGGTATGGGGTATTTCCCCGTGGTTGTCTGATAGTATAAATCCTCCACCTATTGCTGCTTTTTTTATAGCCTCATCTACTTGGATCCTTGCTTCTTGATCTGTCCAATTTCTCATTTCTATACCGTTTAGGTTACCAAGCACCGACATGTTTCCATTGCACGCTTTTTTTACTTCCTCAAGATCCTCTAGTCCACTTGTGCATAGAACAGATGTTCCTGTTTTTGCAATTTCATCTATGATAGGAATGCATCTTCCTGAAGCCATATGGGTTGCAACTGGGCCTTTTATTCCTGAGATACATCTTTTTGCAGTTTTAAATCCAGTTTCCCTGTAAATTTGGGGTGGAATCATTGTTGAGGAGGATATCGGATCAAAGTAGCAGATCGCAGTTGCACCTGATTCGATCTGTGCATTGGCCCAGTGAACACAGAAATTTTCATTGATACTTATAAGCTCCTGCAAAATATCGGTCTGCTCATAAAGTAGATCAAAATAGCGTTCCAACCCCAACTGCATTACAGATAAGGAAGAAGGGGACATTACAACTCCAATTATTGGTATTTCCTGACCGGCATGTGATCTGATCATCTCTGTTGTCTTGAGTACTTTTTGTAAATGTGATGAAGTATATACATCTGGTTCCTCTAATGAAGCTATGTCCTCAACGTCTTGAACTATCGGTCTGCCACAATTGGGTGCAGCATCTGGATAAAATATAGTGTCACCCCCCCAGGCTTCCAATTCAAGGGAAGCATAGTAGAAAGGATAATAACAGTCATGGCCATATTTCTGTTGCATTCTTATCTGGGTCTTTGCAACAAGTTCAGGCTTTGAGAAATATTCAACAATAGGCATATCACACTCTTTTGCACCATATGTTGTCAGAAGCAGGAAGAAAGGAACTCTGTCGGGTTCATTGTAGCTTAATGTTGTCAGGACTCGTTCCATTGGGGTCATTTCTTCATCTATCATTGTTGCTCTCCGATCAATGCATATATTATTTTAAAAGATTCCATGGCATCTACAGCCATTGCATCAGCACCAACTTCTTTCCAAAGCCCCTTATCAAATAAAAAAGGTGCTCCACCAACAATTATCTTTGTATTGATTCCTTCAGTGTCCATAATTGTCCTGAGCTTTCTAACCTCATAAGCAAGATTGAGCATTAATGTCGAAACCATTAACACTTCAACACCATCTTCTTTTATGCACTTTGAAACTTCATGGGCATTCTTGTCTGTATAATCATGCACAAGGAACCCACATGATCTAAGAAAAGAATGAACAATACGTTTTCCAAGCATGTGTTCATCTCCCAGAGTTGTGATACCTATCACAGGTACCTTCATTCTTTTAACATCGCTCTCCGGCAAAATGTTTTCCACTATATCTTCACTTATTTTTCCTGCCATATATTCCTGTGACAACGCAATTTCACCATTTGTCCACATATCCCCTATTCTTTCTAGAGCCGGAGAGATTATTTCTTTTATTAGTTCAAAGGCATTGTTGCCATTGAAATATTCTTGGATTATGCCTTTTGCTGTTACTCTGTCCACTGAAAGAAGAGCTTCTTGAAATTCAGCAACTGGAAAGTGTTTATCATTCAAAGCTACATCAACCTTTTATTTGTATTATGCATATATTATTATATAAATGTGCTTTAGTGGTCATTCATTTTGAAAATGCAATTCATCATATAATTATACATGAACATCATTCCTAATTAAGACTATAATGCATTTTTACTGATGAAGTGGTCTATGAGTTGTCCTGATATACTTTTTTTCCCGGGTACATTTGGGATCTGGTCCGTT
>PXAV01000069.1 GCA_003565715.1 Methanosarcinaceae archaeon | reverse complement strand
TGTAGGTTCATCTATAACTGGGCGTTGGATCTGAAGAGTACAGCTTATACGGATGAGAACGAAACAGATGAAGCAAGAAGCCACCCATTTTAATGGGTGGTAGTTAACGACCAAAATGGATCCAGGCAACAGAGTTGTAGGGCTACAATCCAATATCCTACTTTTTGACCCACTTGCCATCATCGTTCTTTCCATATACATTCTTAACAGCGGACCATGCAACCCGATGTGCCACCTCTTCCCTTGATGCATCCCCCTTGCGTTCCTCAGGGTCTGCATACTGGTCCCAGGCACTGTTAAATGCTTCTTTATATATTTCCTGTGCATGTTTGGGAAGGTTGTCCCGAACAGCCGATGGAAGATCTGTTATTTTATCATATGGCAATACATCACTCCCTTTAAATGACCCCCTGGGTCCTGATACAATTCACACTGACCACTCCCATGCTCAAAGTCCTGGGTTTGCGCTGTCCCCTACACCCCTATTCACAGTGATCTACAATGATACCATGCTTATAGAACATTTCCCCTGAGTTCAGTAACCTATGCTAACCTTAGTCAACTACCACCCTATGAATAGGGTGGCTTGTCCTTCTACGTTCCTTTTAGCAGGACAGAGGACGATGGGGCAGTTGACAAATACCCCTAAAAGATATGTTCTTGGAAGCGTTTACATCGGCATTTTCTTGGTGTCTGCATTTAACACAACATAACTCTGATTGTGTTTTTCTGTTGTTTTTGTCAATATATCCACACACCGAACATTCTCTTGATGTGTTTTTAGGGTCTATTTCAAATATTGGAATACCTGCAAGGATTGCTTTGTATTTGAGGAAGTTTCCTAATTCATCGAATGCCCATTTGCCGATAGCTGTTCTTACTGCTTTGTTAACCGTGCGGTTGGTCCTAATGCCTTTGAGATTCTCAATTGCAATAGCCCTATTTGTGTCCTTTGCAGTTTGAACAATTGCTTTTGCTATGCAGTGGTTGGTATCTTTTTTGAAGCGTCTTTCCCTACCACTTATTTTCTTGAGATGCTTCTTAGAGGAGTGGGTTCCTACACTTTGAAGTGTTGCTTTGAGAGTAGAATAGTGTTGCCTTATTTCTGTGCATTTCTTTCCTGAGAATATTTCACCATCTGAAGTTGTGGCTATGTTGACTATCCCCATGTCAACCCCTATAACTCCGTTAGGGTCTATCAGGTCTGCATCGGGAACATTTACAACTACCATAAGATAGAAGGTGTTATTGTGGTAGATGAGGTCAGCTTGTCCTTTCACCCTTTCCATATCAAGAGGGCGATATTCTCCGTATTTTATGGTAATGCGTTCTCGCCCTTGAAGTGTCAAGATCGAGATCTCATCAGATGTTTTAAAGGTTAATATTCTCTGGTCGTAGACTATTGCACCATGTTTTTTGAATTCATGATAACAGGTTTTATCAACTCTATAAGATTCTGCGACTTTACCTATGGCTCTAACTACCATTTGTGCAGAAAGATTGTATTTTTCTCTAACGTCATAGTAGACAATTTTTTGAAGACCAATTTTTCCAAATGTATGAGTATCCCATGCGGTTTTAGAAATGAAATTGCAGGCTTCGTTAAAACGTTCCATCGTTTCTAAAAGAGCTTTTCCCTGGTGCTCATTTGGGTACATTTTCATTTTGATAGTTAAAAGCATCTATTGAACATATAACTCAACGTTATAAAAAAGTTATGTTGGGTTTTGACGCATTCCTCCACCGTTTTAAAACGGTGGCATCCTGCTCTTATTAGTGAGTATCCTCTCTGGTATCGTCCAGGATATTGCGCTCTATCCACAGTCTAAACACATTGTCCAGTATACCATACTTACCTTCCCTTGGCTTTTTTACGGTCATGGTGTAGTAAAGGTCGCGCATTGAAGTGGTAAGGGATGAGGCAGGAGTGTGCATATCCCTGGCTATCTCGCTCAGCCTGCGTATCCTGTCCTGTGAGAGACTTTTGAGGATCTCCTGCTGCTGCCTGCTGAACTTGCTGGAAAATCTGGCCTCGAACTCACTGTCAAATTCCCTGAGCATACAGGAGAAGGCAATATCCACATCATTTGTATCAACAGAACTGCTGTTGTCAAGCACTGCTGCCTGGTAGAGCAAAAAGCCAAGTTTCTGGAAATAGAATGGAAATCCATCTGTATATTCATAGGCCCTGTCCAGTGCAGTGTCAGATATAGTTATATCCCAGAGTGCAAGACGTGAACGTATATAGCTGCTCACCTCGTGTTTTTGGATAGGCTCAAGCCTTATCCTGGCGGCCATAAGGTAGAGAGGAGAATCGGATTTCAGGAAAACCTCATGGAGCAATGACACAGATGAGCCTGAGAAGATATATCTTACGTTGGGATTGCTGTCCATATGGCTTTTGAGTATATTGAATATATGTTCATTGAACTTGTTAAGCTCCTGGAACTCATCAAAAGCAATAACCACCGGTTCATCCACCTCAGCTGCAAATCTTTCAATAAAATCAAATGTCTCAGATACCAGCTCCTGTGCATCGATGTCGTCTTCCCTGAATCTCAGATAGACATTACCGATATGCTCGATACTTCCACCGATCTCAGATATAGATCTTGTCGCAACGGTTATCTTACCCCTGAAGACCTCTGAGAACTTCCTGGCAACTCCTTTGATCTTATGTTTTTCCTCATAGACCTCTATAAGAGCTCGTGTGGTCAACCTGAAAAGATCGCTCATATCCGTTATCTTTCTGCAGTTGACCGGTACAAAGAGCACGTCATTAAGGACACTGTTCTTTAGATTCCTTAAAAGTGATGTCTTGCCTATCCTCCGGGGACCTATTATCACATTGTTCTGTGCAGAGAAGAGCATATCAACTTTTATTCTTCTGACCTCTTCATCCCTGCCTATGAAAAAAGGAGGTTCTACTTCCCCTCCTACCATGAATATCTGTTCTGTCCTTTGCATAGTCATATCTGACTATAGTTATTATTAACGATATTTAAATTTAACTAAGAAACAATATTTGTGTTGGGCCATATAATAGACAACTAAATTATTCAAGCTACAAGAGGTCTTTAAAAGAAAAAAGAAGATAAAATAAGCTTTATAGAAAAATTTATATCTATAAAAGCCCTTATTTAACTCAGAGGTGACTAAAAATGCTAGAAATGATATGGGGCTTGATTGTTCTAATCTCTGTGATCTGGGTCGTATATGATGTCGTGACACAGAACAAGGCTTTAAGTACCCCAATGAAAGTTCTATGGATAGTACTGGCGCTTATATTTGGTATACTTGGTGCTATAGCATATTACTTCCTGGGAAGAAGCAAGTAAGATGACAGGGAACTTATCCTTTGTTTCTTTTTTTGCTGACTTAAAAAACCATATATATAAGCATCACTTAACCTATCCATATATGTCCACAAGTGATGCTACAGATGGTATCAAAAACGATATTGATGTAATGACCGATTTTCCTAACAATAATAAAAAAGGCAATATCGTGGAGATAAAGGGCCTTAGCAAGGTTTATGGGGATGCTGTTAAAGTGCACGCTCTACGATCTGTTGACCTGACCGTTGCCAGGGGGGAATTCATGGCGATTGTGGGGCCCTCGGGTTCAGGTAAAAGTACACTTTTGCATATGATAGGTATACTTGATACTCCAAGCGAAGGTACTATCCTCATTGACGGACAGGACGTTGGCAGAATGTCAGATGCACAACGGTCAGCAACACGTAACAAAATGCTTGGCTTTGTGTTCCAGTATCATCATCTTCTACCTGATTTCTCGGCCCTTGAGAACGTCATGATGCCACTGCTTATAGCAGGAAAGAATAAAAAGGAGGCAGCATCAGTAGCCAGTGAGATCTTAAAGGATGTTGAACTGGCTGACAGGATGGAACACAGGCCAAACCAGCTCTCAGGTGGGCAGTGTCAGCGAGTGGCTGTTGCAAGGGCACTTGCAAACAATCCTGCACTTGTTATAGGGGATGAGCTTACAGGGAATCTGGATACAAGATCTTCAAAGCTTATCTATGACCTGCTACGTAAACTCAACAAAAAATACAACCAGACTTTCATCATCGTAACACACGATGATAAACTGGCAGAGAAGACGGACAGGATCGTACGGATAGTGGATGGACAGATAACAGGCTGATATTGAAGGTAATGCCAGAGGGATTTGTAGAAGGGTTCTATGTACGAACATAAGATCGCTTTTCGAAGTGTTATCGCTAAAAAGAGAAATACATTCTTTGCGGTCTTAGCCGTGGCACTTGCTGTTGGTATAATTATACTTTTCATGGGAATGATATCCGGATTTGCAGCCGAGATGATAGATGCCACCGTCGAATCGTCCCCACATATCACAGTAGATCCGGAAGATGATGATGATGAGTACATTCACTTATATGACCATTTTAACGCGATCATAAGGCAGACCGAAGGTGTACTGTTCGCTTCTCCTGTGTTAGTCCAGCCTACGGCTATGGAACATCGGGACAATACCGCAGGCATCGTACTGGAGGGAATAGACCCCCGTTCTGAGATAGATACTATGCGCGTAGACAGGCATCTGCTCAAAGGTAACTTCACAGCCCTTGAAAGGTCATACAGGGGAGTGGTCCTTGGCAGTATCCTGGCAGAAGACCTTGATGTTGGTATCGGTGAAAAGGTCGATCTTGTAAAACCAAACGGTGAAACTGCAAGCTTAGAGGTAATAGCAATAATAAGCACAGGTACACCTAAGGACGAAACATTAGCCTACGCACGGCTGGACCTTGTTCAGGACTTCTATGACAGAAGAGGCCAGGTATCACATTTTAAGGTCCGGGTAGCAGATATCCATCAGGCGGATAAGATAGCTGCAGATATTCAAAGAGATACCGGCCTGGAAGCTATCAGCTGGATGGAAGCAAATAAGGACCTGCTGGACCTTATCAACACACAACAGGTAGTAGCCTGGATTTTCTATCTGATGATATTCATTGTTGCCGGATTTGGTATCGCCAACACCCTCTATACCATGGTCATAGACAGGAAAAAGGAAATCGGAATGCTTATGGCCATGGGTGCCTCCAGAAAAAGCATTAGCATTATCTTTCTTATAGAGTCGGCACTTTTGGGTATTGCCGGTGTCTTGCTTGGTTTTTTAATAGCTTTTATCGGAGCATATTTTTTCAGCCTTTACGAAATAGACCTGCCAGCTGATGTTTACTATGGGGTATCAACGATTCCCATTGACATGCAGACAAGGTTCTTTGTCTATTCTGGTGGTTTTTCCCTGCTAATCAATATGATAGCAGCTTCGATACCTGCAAAACAGGCAGCTCAAATGGATCCTGTAGAGGCCATAGAGGAAGAGTGAAAGACAGACCTGCATTCTAATATATCATGAAGATATCGCTTTTACAGGATCAAGGGAAGCTGCCTTATAGGCAGGATAGATGCCGGCCAGCAGGTTCAGCAGGGTTATAGCGACCATTATCAGAAATACATCCATTGCCCTGACGATAACTGGTATTTCACTTATCCCAAGAACAGCATCTGTTTCATGGTATTCAAAGACACCAATTGACCTGGCTATCAATATACCTGTCAGGGCACCTGTAAGGGAGCCCAGTATTCCCAGTATCCCGCTTTGAATTACAAAGATCTTGCGTATACTGCTTTTGGGAACACCCATAGCCATTAGTATACCGATCTCCCGTACCTTGCTCATCACCATTGTGTTCAGGGCACTGATGACCCCAAAAGAAGCTATTATTGCAACAAGTCCTGTTTCTATGACATTGGCAACATATGCCAGGTTTATAAGCTGTAATATATCAGGATTAAGCTCTGTCCACCCAGCTGCCTGTAATCCCTCACCCTTTATCTTTCCGGCCACTTCCCTGTCCTTATAGTGATCATCAAGCCTGACATAAATGGTTGTCACAACATTTGGCTTATCGTAGAAATACTGTGCAGTCCTGATAGAGGTGTAAACCACATTCCCATCTGCTGGAGTACCGGTCTCAAATATACCAACTATCCTCAATGACATTGATCTGGCCTGGGGAAATGAAGCATGTACAAGGCCCCCGGTCTCAACATCAAGACGCTGTGCCAGATCACTTCCAATAACTATTGTGTTCTGCTGAAAGATAAGATCATCAAAGCTTCCATCCCTGATATCTTTCCTGATAGAGAAGACAAGGTCCTCTCTTTCTACATCTATCCCTCTTAACTGGGCATTCCTGTACCTGTCAGCTTTGCTTAGTGCAATACCACCTTCAAGCCCTGGAGATGCAGCGATCACATGGTCCATTGACTCGATCTCGGTCACAATGTGGTCATAGAGATATATGTGATCATTCCTGTCTTCCGGTGAGACGGTCACATGTGATAGTCTGTCCACTGTTGTATCATGGATCTGCTCATCCATCCCTACAACCATGCCTATGACAACTATCATGACCATCACAGCAATTGCAATAGCACCTACCGACAGTAATGTCTGTCTCTTCCCGGATGAGATAAAACGCATTGCGATCAGCAGTTCATAGCGCATACTGATACCTCTGCCACTACTCCTCTGTTACTTCTTCCTGCTAAGTGCAAACATTGCCAGAAGCATTGCAAACATTGCATATATACCAGCAAATCCAGGAAGCGGACTGTCATTCTCTGTGCTATCTTCTGCCGGTGTCCTCTGCACAGGTCTCTCCTCTACCTCAATTATAGATTCCTTTGCATCAACGACCCTGCCATCCTCTGTTCGGGCTTCAATGAAAAGTCTGTACTTGCCCGGCTCAAGTGTCCGGTCCCAGATTGCTTCGATGGTCTCATCATCTCCTATCAGCAACAGCGGTGCATCCTGCTTTGAGAAACTGACAACATCCACGGGATGGTTCCATGGCTGCATAACAGTGAATGTTATATAACCTTCAAAGGGTACCTGCGATGCACCCTGCAGGGTTACACTGGAACCCCTCCTATCCCTGAATATATCGGTGATAGTTACCTTTTTCTCAGCATTGAAATCCTTTTTAAATGATATGGTATAGGGGGTGGTAGAATGGACATATATCTTTGCCCTGCCTTCATAGACCTTATCACCCTCAAGGATCCTGTCCCAGTTCTCGCTTATGGTCATTGGGGCTGTATGAACTGCAATGTTTTCCCTTGATCTTGAGAAAATTATATCGTTACCTTCTATGAGCATGAACTCCACATCTATGATAGCAGCCACACTGTGCGGCCTGATAAGCAGCGACATACCGGCCGAATCGGAAAAAACGCTATCTACAGCAATGTTGGGTATAGAAGGTCTGCCATGTACGAACTGATAGCTTCCTGAACTTAATTCTATATCGTTACTGTATACTGCAGCCTTTACTGTATATGCACCATCCTCAGTAGCAGGCACATCCCAGACGAAGGCCTTTCTCACAGATGAACCAGGTCCCACGGGTTCAAGGATTATGGTCTTTGTTTGCAATGTTCTGTCCTTGTGACTTAGCTCAACTATGAGCTTTGCAGTACTTATATCATCCACAGCAAAAAGGGTGATGTCACCTGCTGTTATGTCAGAGTGAATATCAATGATCATAATATCTGGCGCATCATCATTCCCGGCACATACGGGACTTACAAGTAGTATGATAATGAACAAAATTGCAAGTGGTATAAACTTCATTTTATCTTTCCATATCTTTTTCTTGGATAACAGGAATATAGATAACAACTGGCGGTAACATTGGAATATATAATATTATAGTATTTAAGCGGTTTCAGTAATCTGATAATTGTAAACCACACACCATGACCATACCTGGTGGTATAATGCAATAACTGTCATGTATTCTATAAATTTATATAGGCTCATGTTATTTAAGAATAAAAATAAGTTATGGACCGTTGTGTGGGAATATGCAAAAAAATAACTATATTCACAGATCTGCCATGTTCTATGGTTCCAGTTGTGTGGGTGCTGGCTCTGTCGTCCTTGAGAACGTCATACTGGGATATCCCCAACATAGTATACTAAAAGAGATCACTTCCAAAGGCATCGAGATGGAAGGATACGAATTTCCAGGCTCTGTGATAGGCAAGGAAGCATTCATAAGGGCAGGCAGCACCATCTTCAGCAATGTCAGGGCAGGGGATAATCTCAGGACTGGCCATAATGCCATGATCAGAGAGAACACAATTATAGGTGATGATGTGCTGATAGGCACCAATGTGATAATCGATGGCAACGTTAACATCGGTAACAATGTCAGCATCCAGGGCAATGTATATGTACCCACTCATGTGACCATTGAGGATAAGGTCTTCATCGGACCCTGTGCCGTACTTGCCAACGACCGCTACCCAATACGAGCAGATTACACGCCTGAGGGGCCTGTTCTGAGAAAAGGGGCCTCTATTGGCGCAAATGCAACTCTGCTACCCGGAGTAGAGGTTGGGGAAGGGGGCATGGTGGCTGCAGGAGCCTTACTTACAAAGGACCTGCCTGCCTGGAAACTTGCCATTGGATGTCCTGCAAAGATAATTGACCTTCCTGAGAAACTAAATGTATTGAACAAGATATGATCCTTCAACGCAGAGTAATTAAGCATAAATATATTCAAAACGATAGTCAGATAAGACCGTGATATCATGATACCAATAGCAAAACCACAGCTTGGCGATGATGAGATACAGGCTGTAAATGAAGTACTACGCTCAGGAATAATAGCAGAAGGTCCCCGTGTTGCAGAATTCGAGCAGGCCTTTGCAGAATACACCGGGACAGAACATGCAATAGCAGTCAGCTCCGGCACAGCTGCCCTTCATCTTTCACTGTTGGCACATGGTGTGGGGAAGGGAGATGAGGTCATAACCAGCTCCTTTAGTTTTATAGCAACTGCAAACTCTATACTCTTCACAGGTGCAAAACCGGTGTTTGCAGATATAAATGCTGATACCTTTAACCTTGACCCAGAGCTTATAAAGGAGAGTATAACAAAGGCAACAAAGGCAATAATGCCTGTACATCTCTACGGACATCCTGCAGAGATGGATGCCATCAGGGACATAGCAGAGGACCATGACCTGATCCTGATAGAAGATGCCTGTCAGGCCCACGGTGCAGAGTACAGGGGAAGGAAAGTAGGTTCCTTTGGTACTGGTGCCTTCAGTTTCTATCCAACCAAGAACATGACCACCAGTGAAGGTGGCATGATCACCACAAACGACAGTGAAATAGCTGACAGGGCACGTATTATCAGGGCCCACGGATCAAAACAGCGTTATCTGCACCATATGCTTGGATATAATATGCGTATGACAGACATATCTGCAGCAATCGGACTGGTACAACTTAAAAAACTTGAGGATTATACAGCAAAGAGACAACACAATGCAAAATTGCTCACAGATGGACTCAAAGATACAGAAGGCGTAACATGCCCATCTGTACGCAGCAACTGCAGGCACGTATTTCACCAGTATACCATACGCATCACAGAGCGTGATGCACTTGCAGAGGAACTCAGGAGTATGGGTATTGGTACTGGTGTATATTATCCTATACCTATCCATAAACAGCCATACTATAGTGAACTCGGCTACAACGACACACTGCTTGCAACAGAAAGAGCATCAAGGGAAGTACTCTCACTTCCGGTTCATCCGGAGGTCACAGATCAGGACATCAGGAAGATAAGCGAGGCCGTAAACAACTGGAGTGGACCAAAGTGCTAAAGGTTGGGGTTATCGGTGCCGGAGCCATGGGAAAGAACCATATTCGTATCTACAGCGAGATGCAGGATGTAGATCTTGTGGGAATTGCCGATATTGACAGGGAGCTTATAGATGGACTTGCACAGCAGTACAACACAAAAGCATTCACAGATTACAATGAACTGCTTGCTGAGGGTCTGGATGCGGTAAGTATAGTAGTTCCTACAAAGATGCACAGAAAGGTTGCCGTTGATGCCATCGGGTCAGGGGCACATGTGCTTGTAGAAAAACCCATCGCAGATTCCATTGAAAGTGCAGAGGCCATCATCGAGGCTGCTGAAAAACATAATCGCAGTATCATGGTCGGTCATATAGAGAGGTTCAATCCGGCTGTAATAAGGCTAAAAGATATTATAGAGCAGGGGCTGCTTGGAAAGATCGTGTCCATATCCACATCAAGGGTCGGTCCCTACAACCCCAGGATACGTGATGTTGGAGTTATACTGGATATCGGTGTCCATGATATAGATGTTATATCCTTCCTCTATGGCAGGCATGTTAATCAGGTATATGCTGTGGCAGGAGCTGATATCCATTCATTCGAGGACCACGCGACCATACACATGCGCTTTGACCATGAACTCTCCGGTCTTGTGGAAGTGAACTGGCTGACCCCACACAAGGTGAGAAAGCTCACAGCTGTGGGAGTGGATGGTGTGGCATATCTTGATTATATGG
>PXAV01000161.1 GCA_003565715.1 Methanosarcinaceae archaeon | reverse complement strand
TGATTGTGGTCTGGGCTCCTGGCCATCACAGGAGATGGCATCACAGCTATTGAACAATGTAGCAAAAGGGATTGATGATTTCAGGAGAACACACTGAAAAAGCATTTTAGATGAATTTCACTCTGCTATTAAATGTATAAGGATCTCATTGATAGCTATCATAGTACTGTTGGCCATTTCCAGGGTTATATAGGTCTCAATGTATGCTGCAACAAGCAGCATAAAGATCACAATTGTAAGCATCTTCCATATGTATGCTGAAAGGATGTACTTCTTTGTCAGCACCAGTGTATATGCAGCATCCTGTCTGAGACTTTTTATGTCATTTCCACTGAAAAGCTTCTTATCAATAACATCATGCGCCTGAATATATGCAAAGCGATATCCAAGAGATGCTGCAATTATGATTGCTGGTAATTCTATGATACCATGAGGAAGTATCAGTAGCATAAAATATGTAATGTTATAAAGAACTCCTATAATGATACCTGTTATATCCAACAAAAGATAACCTGTCATGGCACCATCAAATGTAAAGAAAGCCAGGAGTATTCCAGCTAAAAGCCCATTGACAACAATTACCATAAGTGGTATTGTAAAAGGTAGCATATATGCCATGATAATATATTCTTTTTTATCATAGCCACAGGAATTCCATATGGAATCGTTGTCTGAATAATCTTTAAAATTCACTGCAGACAGATCCCGGTCTGCTATCATTGCTATCTTTATGAGTACCCTGAAAAAAGGCATGACCATCTTCTCAAACAGAATAGAAGAACGAGTGTAGAAACTATATTTTTCCCTAATTGCAATATCATTTATCAGTATCTTATGAAATACCATGAAAACCCCTGTACCTATAACAGCGAAAAAAGCTGCAATGCTATTGAAGAAAAATATTGACCACATAGGGTTAACATAATTAGATGTGACCGTTACTTTAGCAGTCGCAGCAGAAGCTGTGCTCACTATAGCCTGATTAACGGGCTCTGGTTGTGAATAGGTTAACATTAAGATATAAACTGTTATACTAACAAAGAAGGCAAAGCATATTGACAGAAAAAATAGCTTTGTGCTCCAAATTAAATCTTTTGAACTAATTATGAAATTATCTTTGTAGTTGTTTTGTTTATCGTTCATATTTTTACCGACACGTGTTAAAAAATACGTTCAATTATTTTTGCTTGAATGTATCGATGCATTAAAATAGTTATAATATAATATAAAGTTAGTACTATATTAATATATACCACATTTGGGAAGTATTATCTATGCGAATATCTACAGGAATAGAGGGATTTGACGATATTATACAGGGCGGCCTTCTCACTGAGAGGGTTTATGTCCTGAGTGGTCCACCAGGTAGTGGAAAGACAACATTTGGGGTTCAGTTTCTTGCTCAGGGTGGAGCTATGGGTGAAGTGGGCTTATATATCACGTTACTTGAATGTCCACAGAATATCATTAACGACATGTCAAATTATGCTATGAATGTGCCAACGTTGATCAAAATGAAAAAACTTTTATTTGCGGATCTTGGTCCACGTATGGAATATGGTTATATGGATGAGCTCAATGAATTCATCACAACAGATTATAATGTGGGACGAGCTCCTGTTGAAAGTGAGGCTCCGGCACCATCTATTGTTTTCAAGGAAATAGCTTCTTATGTTTCAGAGTATGATGTGAAACGCCTGGTCATTGATTCAGTATCTGCCATACGTTTTACTACAAAGGACCTTTCTTTACAGGAAAAAGAGATGAGCAGATTCATACGTAACCTAAAGAAACTGGGATGTACAACTTTACTCCTTTCAGAAATGACAGACCCTACAGCCTATTCAACAGAGCAGTTTGCTGCCCACGGGGTAATCTTCATGCACAATTTTCTCTACGATAAGACGATGACCAGGGCAATTCAGGTAATAAAGATGCGTGGAACAAAACATGATTGCAATATGCGTAACGTATCGTTTAATGAGGGTGGATTGAAGGTAGAAGGCTATCTTGAATGATGGTTGTGTATCATGGTTAAAATATTTACTAGATCAAAATGTGGAAAATCCATTTCAGAAGAAGATAGATCTAAAACTTTGGATACTTCCCGAAAGCTTGGGTTTGAAGTTGGTTACTATCGTCACTCTGAGATTGGCTGGGTTCAGGAAAAGCTTAACCTTATTAACAGATTTGCTGAACTTTATGGTTTTAAGGACCTTATAAGGGAACAGTACGACATAGGTAAGCAGGAAGGTTCAAGGGCAAGGTTAAGAGATACAAAATCAGGCTTTAGCAGGGAAGAAATTTCCAAAGAATCTGATAAGGAGTCTGTTTCTTCAATGGACAGGACAAAAAAAGATCACTTCCCTTCAAATATCAGATCTGGGTACAAAAGATTTGACTTCGAATTCTCATCTCCATTGGATTCTATTACCTCCCCGGGTCTTGTAGACCTGCCAGAAAATGTAGAACTACCAAAAACGATAGAAAGACCACCATTTCTTAATGGTTACAAGCAGCTTAATCCTAAAAAAAAATAATATTTGTTCATATAAGTAAAATCAAAACTATTGTTCATATCCAAGGGCTATGAACCTTTGTTTCTCATCCAGGTCTGCAAGTATGAACCTGTCATCAGTATTGTAGGCTATTTCCTTTGATCCCGATAACCTTATTTTGTACTCCCTTCCAGGCTTTGCACTTTCCACCTTTTTGTCATTATCAGATATCTCCGTGACCCTCACAGGTGAGGATTGCAGCCCTACATAAAGATGTAGCATATCTTCAGTATTGAAATCCTTTGCAAGTGGAGAAAGAATGCATTTGAGTGTCAGGTCAGTAGTAACCTTTTCCTCTCTGGAAAGTACAAATCCCCGGTCTATATCCTTTGATTGTACTCCTTTAAGGGCAAGACCAACCCTGGATCCTGCCGGAGCGGACTTAACATCCATATCATGCATCTGTATTGATCTTATTTCAAGGTCTTTCCTTGTGGGATAGGCTGTCATTTTATCTTTTGCGTTGATGGTTCCCTGTGTAACGATTCCAAGTACCACACATCCTATCCCAGTTACATTGAAAGACTGATCTATCAAAATCCTTGCAGGCAAACTATCAAGCTCACGTTGCCTATTTTCTACAATTTCTCCAACTGTGAATATAAGTTCTTTTAGTTCTTCCATTCCTTCAAAAGATGTAGTTGATACTGATATATAGTCCCATTTTTCAAGCACTGTTCCTTTTGTTATCTTCTGAACATTTTCTTTGATATCTTCCTGTGCAAGGGGATACGAAGTATCTGATTTTGTCAGAACAACTATCCCATGTTCATAACCCATAAGCTCAAGTGCTATAATACATTCCGCTGCTTGCGGATCGAGTCCTGTGGGTGGTATACATAGCAGTGCAATATCTGAAAGATTGAGTGCATTTACAAGTGATTTTACTGATGCCGGATAACCTGTGGCATCTATTGTTGTGAGGATTCTTTCGTTCTTGGCGTAATCATACATCGTTATATCTGTGACATTACTCTTCTTTCCAAGTTTACCGGCAAGTGTTGTCTTACCTGCCTTCTCACTACCGATTATCACTATCTTTGTCATATGGGCACCTTTTAGTGACTATGGATTGACTTACTCTGATAAATGCTTTTTTCATGACCACAACTGTCCTTCCAGTAAGGCCTGGGTCTTGTCACTGGTGCTCTTGTTTATTTTCCGGATGTTGATGATGTATTCATTGCCACTTTTGTGCGGTGTATCGAACAAAAGATCAAGTCCAAACCTTTCAAGGTAAGTTATGAACCTGTCTATTACTTCCCTATCCTTTACCCTTATGGAAAAATCATCAGATATACGTTCACCACCGCTAACATGTGCAATTGTGTCTCTCATGGGCCCAAGCATACTCTTACCAAGTCTGAGGCACCTTTTGTGGAATTCCTCTTCGTTCTCATCCCATTCATGGGTCTGGAATCCTTCCCTTACTACTCTGGAAAACAGAAAATCTTTGCCACTTTCATTATAGAACCTGAAAGCATGCTGAAGGTCAGAACAATTACTTTCTGAACAAGTGTATTTCACTGGTTGCAATACCATGTCCGGGTCTTTGATCATGACTCCCTCACGTCCCTCTTTTCCGATGGCTTTGATGATTTCCTTTACTTTTTCTGCTGCCTTTTCCAGTGGGAAGTTTCCAAAAAGCATCACCTGTTTTAGGCCGTATACTTCTGCCATCTCTCTTCTTCTGAAGACCGATAAAGCATCTCCTGTATCTTTATATCTCATATCGAAGACAAAGAAATCCAGTGATTCCACATTGTAAACGGACTTTTGAACATAAGGGTTTTCAGGGCCTACCATCTCTCCGTATACTACAATGTCAGGATTATCCCTGAAAAAATCTCTTTCAAGGAAGTTCTGTATCCTTTCTGTGGTATATGGACACACGTGGCCGCTGCGTGTAAATGCAATCAGCTCATCATCATATTCAACAACACGCACATTGTATCCATTCATCTTCTCTTCAACGACAACCGAGTCAATACCGGAAAAATTAACCTTGATGGATGGTTCAAGAAGCATTGCCCTTCTGATCTTTGGAAACCCTCTGATGAGTTTAAATGAGCTACCATTATCTATTAGAACGCTTCCGCTTGGAATACCTCCTGCATGTCCTTCAAATCTGTACATGTTGTCATACTCATCCCAGTTCTGAAGGAGGTTCCTCTTTTCAATAAGATCGGTTAGCCTGGAAGGCTGAAGGTCTAAAAAATCTCCAGCCTTCTCAATATCAAGTTCTATATCAGGATAGTTATTCATCACCAGACACCTGGCTTTTTTACTGGACCATCCCTCGGATGATGCTCCTGCGTGTAATCAGACCTACTAGTTGTCCTTCCAGATTGATCACAGGCAATCCTCCATAATTCTCATCGAGCATCATCTTTGCTGCATCGCTTACCGTTGTATTGGTGTAGACAGTCTTTACCCCCATTTTCATTATGTCCTCTGCTATCAGGTTCTTTATACGTGACTCCTGTTTGCTTCCTTCTACAATGTCCCTGAAAGACCTCATTGCCTTTGCAATATCCTTTTCTGTAATTATACCAACAAGCTTGTCACCTTCAATTATTGGAACCCTCCCAACATTGTTATCCAGCATAAGCCTTCTTATATGACTTACACGGTCTGCCGGACCAGCTACAATTGGGCTTTTTTGCATGATCTCCCCGGCATAACCTTTGAGGCTGTTGTTCATTAGTATCTCGGTTGGGGTTACCCATCCAATTACACTTTCATCCTCAACCACAACTATGATCCCACCATTTTTGATCATAAGCACTACAGCATCATCTATCTTTGTATCTGGCAACACTTTTATGTAATTATCTGAGATAGCTGTTGCAACATGCAGAGAGGAAGCTGGTTTACTTCCTTTTTTGCGTGTACCAAGTTCCTTTGTTAGGTTTCTCATGGTAAGCACGCCAAGAAGCTTGTCATCATGTTTTACCAGAAGACGCCTCGTCCCCTTCTTTTCCATAAAATCAAGTGCATGGGAAATGGTGTCTGCTTTATCTATCATCATTGGATCTACCATAATGTCCTTTACTTCCATTATAATTCCTCACAATTTTATCTAGACTATCTATCTCTTCGATACTTACCTTACTGCTCTTATTATGTCCCTGCGGCTGATGATGCCAACAATACGCTCCCCGTTTACCACAGGAAGAGCTATTGTATTCTCAGAGATCATTGTCTTTGCTGCTTCAACTGCAAGGTCATCGATCCCAATGGCAGGTGGAAGCTCTGACATGATGTCCTCGGCAACAAGAGGTACCTCTTTTATGTAACGATACTCCTTCTGGCCAGCAGGGCTTGAACGCCGTGTCATCTTTATACTCTTGGATGAAAGATTCCCTTCGTTATTTACCATGCTGTTGAAGGCTACATTACTGGTTGTGATCATACCTACAGATTCATCAGAATCATCACTCACGATAACACGACTTGTTCTATTTTCCTCCATTTCGTTGACCACATGGTTTATTGTGTGGTGCCTGTGAACAAATACTATGTCCTCTGTCATTAGTTCTGAAACTTTGTTCCTCACATCCTGCTTCGAAAAATGTTTCATTATATCGGTTCCGGTAACTATACCCATGACCTCTCTGTTAACAACTGCAAGTGAGTTTATACCATTCTCTATCATAAGCTCACTTGCCTGGGCGATCGTAGCTCCGGGATAGATCGTAATGGGATTCTCATTCATTACCATGCTCACCGGTATCTTGTCAATTGGTCTTCTTCTCCACATTGGTTCTGCCTGTGCAAGCCTTTTTCCAAGATCCTTCTTTGTGATGACACCAATCATCTCTTCGTTCTTTGCGACCACAAGGGTGCTTATCTTATGTTTTAGCATAAGGTTCCTTGCATATGCGACATTTTCTTCCGGTGCTATGGTGAAGACCGGTGAACTCATAATGTCTTTCACATTCATGTTGTTCCTCCTTTTTTGAAAGCTTAAGCCCCTGAAAGGGACAAGCCTGCAGGATATTCCTGTATTTTACATCAAAGAGCTCATCATAATTTCTTTGTAGGTGGCTCTTTTCTTTTCCTATGCTTAGTTTATGAAAACATTCTTTTGTTTTCTCTGGAAACGGATTTAATGGTTCCTTTCATAATAACCAAATGTATGGCACCTATTAATATCAGCCTTTTTCCCACCTCCTGGCAAATCTCTAACTCCGATGTCAACCAATATGACCATATATTTAAATCACTCCGTTAAAGCCTTTTGAATTTGCATAATGTCTCTTAAGGTTTACTGCAACCAAATGACAAATTTTATAGTTTTTTACTCATATGATACATGTATGTATAGAGAACTATACCTTGTCATTGTAACCTACCCCGTTGTTGATCGGGGGGAGATCTTCAAAAAGCAGCTAACAAACCATGTCTGCCCGTTGTAAGAGAAGGTCCAGCAAACGCGAAATACCTGTGTGTGGTAATTTTCTTTGGTCTAAATCCGCTTATTGCTTTGAAAATCGATACATTCCTTTTCTTTAGATATATCGGGACAGACATTTGTTTCACCAGCTTGAAGTGTCTTTTATCAGATGACCAGTTAAAAACTAGTCGTAGTAACCCTCGTCCTCTTTACAGTCATCACAAAGCATCAATCCGTTAACATCACTTAGGCTGTCCACAAAGATACCACAACGTTGACATATGCCACGCTCAAGTTCCTGTTCCCCACTAAAGTTCTCTTCATGATGCAATTCTATCAGACCTTCCAGGATTGTGTTAAGGCCGGGAGCAATAGCTATTATATCCCTGTCTGTTACCATTCCGGATATTGTATCATTTTCCATTACAACAAGCCTGCGGATGTTGGATCTGACCATGATCTCAGCAGCTTCGATTATATTTGTAATGGGCTTTGTTGTAATGATCGGATATGACATTATATCCATGGCCTTCATATCAGCAGGAAGGACGTTTCTGACGACGGTCTTGGTTATTACATCGTATTCAGTTATAATACCAACACTTGCCCCCTCTTTGGTTATGATGATACTGCCTGTATCATTGTCTGCCATCATCTTGGCAACTTCCAGCACAGTCGCAGTTAATTCAATGTCAAAGATCTCCTTTGACATTACTTCCCTGACCAGTATCTCATTGTGAATATCCATTATGGAAAAACCCGTCCCTTTTTCATGCTGAGTATTCAAGACCATAACATTTGCCTCAATATCCTGGAACAAAAGGGGTGGTTACCTTTGATCCATTAATTAAAATGTTATTTTTTATTGTATAAATAGGTGTTTGTGGCTTCTACGGATTTTATAACGGCAGATTGTAATCCTGATCTGAGAATGTTGATAGCTGCATTATGGTCACGGTCTAAAACCAGTGGGCCTTGTCTACCCATACACCCCTTTGATCATAAACAAAGGCCCTCTATTTGAGATTTCCACTCTGGGTAATTGATACATTAAATCAGTGGATACACAATAATTATGCTCCAGAACAAATGGTCTTTAACTGACCATTATTCTTGTTCTGTTACCTGCACTAAGCTCTATCTCATCATTGAATCCAGATTTTGAATAAGCATCTATTATCTCCAGGGACATGTCAATATCAAGCTGATCCACAAGCAGTGCATGATCACCCCACAAAGCAACACGTATCCTGCCCGTATCATCGGAAACATAAATATTGGAAACCATATTCACACTTCCATCATCGCGATTGAACTCTCTGATCTCACCAAGTCCTGATACTTGTCCTGTTATGGAATATGACTCTCCCGGGACTATATCAGAGATCGGTGTGAAATTTTCTTTAAAAGCTACATCTGCATCTATCTTCCTGATGGTACTGCGGTTTCCTACCTGCATTTCCACCTGCTGGGTGAAATTGTTCTCTCTGGAATATCCGTTGACTATTTCTACAGAATCATCGAGCTGGAGCTCCTTTGAAAGTTCTGCCATATCGTCCCAGAGTGTTAACCTTATCTTCCCTGTTTCATCCCCTATCAGAAGGTTTGCAACTTTTCCTTCTCCACCATCTTTTCTTTTAAAAGTCCTAATCTCAGATATATCTATTATCCTGGCACGGAGGTTGATATCTCCCATACCATCCTTTACATCCTCTATTTTCTTTGAATCTATGCGTGCATCTACCTTTTCATCGGTTTCACATAGAACACCGTTATTTCCAATGTTGACCTCTATACCTGAATAACCTTCCTTGACATAACCGGCTATCTGGTAATTCTTTCCGATCTCTATATTTTCATTTTTAACAATGTCTGCCTTCTCATCCCACAATGTAAGACGTATAGAACCGGTTTCATCAGCAGCAATAACGTTTGCAACTCTGCCTGTTGTTCCGTCATTTCTGTTGAATTCCCTTGCCGGGAAAACAGACATAACCTTTGCAATGATTTTTACGTTGCCACTATTTGGAGTTATATCTGATATCTTATGTATCTCTTTTTTTTCAGTATCACTGGCTCCAAGGTCATGTGCTACGAGCATGGCAGCAGTTTTTGTATCGCAAAGGCCGCTCATTTGCTCGACCTTCTCTTCGACCTTACGTGTAAACTCTTCTTTGCTGATAATGCCATCTAGCTTTTCATATATATCGCCGATCTGATCCATGATAATACCCCGAAAATTGAATTGAATTGCTGGATTTTAACTTACCATTTATTTGTTTTTCACTAAGCTAGTTCCTCCTAGATGATTAATCTAACGAAAAGGTCCTGTGCACAAATAGGCAAATGATGATATTTTACAGATTATACTAGACATTAATTGTTGTTCTGCTTTAATAAGATATATTAATTATAAGGTGCATCTCCATTGTATCATGATCCGTAAATGTAATGAGCATGGCTATTTCAGGGGAGAGAGTTGCCCTGAATGTGGAGATGAAGGAAGATATGTGCTGGATGATGATCGTGAGGAGCGACTTGGAAGATTTGTTTCCGGTTCACTAAGGCATTTTCCTGTGGATGTAGGGCTTGATATGGACTCTCAGGGATGGGTGGAACTGGATCAATTATGTGCCATCATGAAAAAAAGATACAAATGGGGAACAATGGAACGTCTTGTCTCCCTTGTTGAATCTGATAGGAAAGGCCGCTATGAGATAGATGGAAATTATATAAGGGCAAAGTATGGACATTCTGTTGATGTGGAATTAATATCAGATTATCCTGAGAATGAGCTGCATGATCTTTATTATGGTGTAAGCCAGGAAGAAGCTGACATGCTCCTTGATAGTGGTATTTACCCTATAAGGCAGTGCTATGTGCATCTTAGTACATCTTATGAGAAGGCAAAACAAGCAGCTTTAGTGCATACTGACAACCCTGTCATCATCGAAATAGAAGCAAACAAAGCTCAGCAGGATGGAGTTGACATAGTTACTGTCAATGAAGATATTGTCCTTGCCAGGGGCATTCCACCAGAGTATATATTTATTCTTGGATCCGAGGAATGATTCTCACTCCACTGAAATCTCTACCAGGTCATTGACCTTGTCTATGCTGAATCGCATATCAAGCATCCTTTCTGTAATGTGGATGTTTGTGAGACAATGACTGGTTAGTTCTCTTGTTGTAAAGGACCCCTTTCCTGCAAGTCCCATATATGGTATAAGCTGGTCAGAAAGGTGTATGTCTACAGCAGCCCCTGAGAGCTTATCATCAAGTAGTATATGTGCGGCCAGGCTGCCCACTTTCTCCGCAGCTAATCCCTTACTTCCAATACCCACAGATCCAATAAGCCCGGACCATAGGGTTATACCGCTTCCTGTTGAGAGTACGTTCTTAATATCGATATCAATATCTGCTTCTATTGTGTTTTTTGCCACTACATTCTTTGCAGATCCGGCCTGTCTTCTTGCCACATGTTCAGGAAGGTTAGAGCAGTGTGATATTCCTTTTATATCCTTTTCAC
>PXAV01000082.1 GCA_003565715.1 Methanosarcinaceae archaeon | reverse complement strand
GCAGGGAAATTCCTGTACCCATACCGAACACAGAAGATAAGCCTGCCAGCGTTCCTTACTGTACTGAAGTGCGAGAGCCTTTGGGAAATAAGGATCGCTGCCAACCCACTCATAATAATAAATAGATAACTATTTTACATTTTTATATTGGCTTTACATGCCCGTCACAATTAATTATTTACAGACAAAATATGCTTGTTTTTCAGGAAAAGCTTTTTTCACGGAATGCCATTCATCAATTAATCAATAACTATTATGATCATTTGTCTTTTTAATATCTTATTATCTTATTATCTAACTGACCTAACTGATATTTCAGCTAGATGTTGTCCTGGAGAAACTTAAATATATCTTAAACCAATCTACAGGCTCATGTCATCACAATTTGATATTATCCATAAGGATGCTGCCGGGCGTATCGGTAAACTGACAACCCCTCATGGAGTGGTTGAGACTCCTACTGTAATGCCTGTTATCAATCCGAATATACAGACCATAAAACCCTCCGAGATGCGGGAACTCGGTGCTGAGATACTTATTACCAATTCATACATCATATACCGAAAGGACGAATTAAGGAAAAAGGCCCTTGAAGATGGCCTGCATGCTCTTCTGGACTTTGATGGTCCAATTATGACAGATTCCGGTTCGTTCCAATTATCGGTATATGGTGAGGTTGAGATCACAAATGAGATGATAATCGATTTCCAGCAGAAGATCGGAACTGATATCGGTGTTCCTCTGGATATTCCAACACATCCGGATGTTTCCTATGATAAGGCAAAGGAGGATATGGATATCACTATAGGCAGGCTCAAACAGGCAAAAGAACTTGTAAACGGGGATATGCTCCTTGCAGGTCCTGTACAGGGTGCCATCTACAAAGACCTTCGTGAGCAATGTGCCCGCGAGCTTTCAGATGTAGGTTTTGATGTTTATCCATTTGGGGCTGTTGTTCCCCTGATGGAGTCCTACCGTTTTGCAGACCTTGTGGATGTAATAGCTTCTGCAAAGAAGGGACTTGATCCAACAGCCCCTGTTCATCTATTTGGTGCCGGGCATCCAATGATGTTCTCACTGGCTGTTGCCTTGGGATGTGATCTATTTGACTCTGCAGCCTATGCACTATATGCAAAGGACAGACGCTACATCACATCAAGAGGAACATATCATGTGGATCAGCTCAGGTACCTGCCATGTTCATGTCCCGTATGTGTGGACCATACCGCTGAAGAACTGAAAAAGGCACACAACTGTACAGAGCTTCTTGCAAGGCACAATCTCTATGTAACATTTGAGGAGGTGCGTGAGGTCAAGCAGGCTATATGGGAAGGCAATCTATTGGAGCTTGTGGAGCAGCGCTGCCGCTCCCATCCGAGGATGTTGGAGGCCCTGAAACAGATGTACACTTATTCTCCCTGGCTGGAAGAGTGTGATCCTTCATCAAAGTCAACTTTCTTCTACTGCGGACCGGAGTCATCCAGGCGACCGGAAGTGCTGCGTTTTGGTAGACAACTTGAAAGGTTCACTGTTAAAGGTTCTGTACTTATCAGTTCACATCCCACAAAGAAAAATAGTGAATATGAACATATAATGTTGTTCAAACCACCTTTCGGTCCCTATCCACAGGAACTTACAGAGGTCTATCCCTTCAATGCAGAGGTTGTAAGAAATCCTGATTATGAATCTCTTGAGACTGCCTATCAGAATACTATCAGGCTTGTGGAACTGAACCCTGAAGCAACTTTTACTTTTTTTATGAAAGAAACGTTAAATCATCCCTTGGTTGAGAGGCTCAGGAAAATGGATAACTTTAATATTGTTGCCCAGGGGAGTGACTGATAGTTCTATATTTTCTTAAATAGCCTTTCAATACATCATCAACAATTTATATACATACGCATATATTCATAAAAAATAAATATATTTATCTATATATATATATATATATAATTAGCAATATCTTGATATTAGACCAAAATTACATATAATTTCTAGACTACTTTAACTTTATGAGATTTATTTTAACTGATGATTTGTTAGAGAATATGTACAGATATAAGATAATCGATGTCAGATCAGTAGATGCATATAATGGATGGAAGGAGAGAGGGGAATCCAGAGGTGGGCATATAAGGGGTGCAAAGTCACTGCCCTACAAATGGGTTACTTATATTGACTGGATCGAGATTGTGAGGAGCAAGGGTATCCTTCCGCAAGATTCACTGGTCATTTACGGTTATGAGCAGGAGAAAGCAGAAGAAGTTGCCAGACAGTTTGAAAAGGCAGGCTATAATGACTTGAATATCTTCGCATCTTTTTTCGAGTGGGTAGAAAGGGACTTGCCGATGGAGCGCCTTGAACGGTACAGTCAGCTTGTTTCTCCGAATTGGTTGAACCAGTTGATCAGCACCAATAATGCACCGGAGTATGACAACAGTAAGTATGTGATATGCCATGCCCATTACAGGAATCTTCAGGATTATGAAGTGGGACATATTCCGGAATCAATACCACTTGATACTAATTCTCTTGAGTCACCGGAGACGTGGAACCGTCGCTCATCGGAAGAACTGAAAGAAGCACTGGAAAATGCAGGTATATCCAGTGACACAACGGTTATTATTTATGGACGGTTCTCCCATCCAAAGAACGATGATCCTTTTCCGGGAAGTAGTGCAGGTCATCTTGGTGCAATGAGATGTGCTTTCATCATGCTGTATGCAGGTGTAAAGGATGTAAGAATTCTTAATGGTGGCCTTCAGTCATGGCTTGATTCCGGATATGAGATTACAAATGAACCTGCTAAAAAGAACAAAGTTCCTTTTGGAACCGATATTCCTCTTAACTCTAAAATAGCTGTTGACCTTGAGGAGGCGAAAGAGATACTTTCATCTCCTGTCAAAAATCTGGTAAGTGTAAGAAGCTGGAGAGAATATATTGGTGAGGTGAGTGGTTACAATTATATCGGGAAGAAAGGACGTATACCGGGTTCTGTATTCGGTGACTGCGGAACTGATGCTTACCACATGGAAAATTACAGGAACCTGGATCATACTATGCGAGAGTATCATGAGGTTGCAAACAAATGGAGTAAGATAGGTATAACTCCTGAAAAACGCAATGCTTTCTACTGTGGTACCGGTTGGAGAGGCAGTGAAGCATTCTTTAACGCATGGTTAATGGGCTGGGACAATGCAGCGGTCTATGACGGTGGATGGTTTGAGTGGAGCAATAATGATCTTCCTTCTGAGACAGGTGTGCCGGAAAAATGATAATAGAAGATATGATGCCAGAGATCGGAGAAATTTCGATCAGAGAAAAACTGTTAAATTGTTTGAACTCAAATCCAAAAACCCTCCCATGTATGTTATTCTATGATAAGAAAGGTTCGGAGCTGTTCGAAAAGATTACTAAACTCGAGGAATACTATCTTCCTAAGGTTGAGATTCCACTTTTGATCTCAACTGCTAAAAAACTGAACTCAGAGTTTAAATACTGTAACCTTGTAGAACTCGGGAGTGGGGATTGTTCAAAGATATCCGTGCTACTTAATGCAGTTCCAAAAGATATCCGACAAACTATAGTTTATTACCCTGTAGATGTTTCCAGGGAAGCTATGGAAAAATCTGGCCACATTCTGCAGGAACGATTCCCTGAAATCGACATTCATGGAATAAATGCCGATTTCCTTGAACACATAGAATCGATACCTGAGAACAGAAAAAGGTTCTTCTGTTTTTTTGGGAGTACAATAGGTAACCTAACTAAAGTCAGAACAATGGAGTTCATGAAACATCTTGGAGAAGTCATGAACAAAAATGACAGGCTTTTTCTCGGGGTTGATATGGTAAAAGATATCAATGTAATGGAAAGAGCCTACAATGACATCATGGGCATTACTGCAGAGTTCAACAAGAACATTCTAAGGGTTGCAAATGCTCATCTTGGAACCGATTTTGATCCGAATGACTTTGATCACGTTGCTTTTTTCAATGAGGAACTGTCCCGGATAGAGATGCACTTGAAGGCAAAAAAGGACCTGGAAGTTAAAAGTCCTTTGCTAAAAGAAAAAATTATCTTCAAAAAAGGAGAGACCATTCATACGGAAAATTCTCATAAGTATACTGTTGATTATATACATAAAATGGCAGACACTGCTGATCTTTGCGTATCTAACATCTATTCCGATGATAAAAAGTGGTTCTCTCTTACTGAAATGGTGAAAAGATGATAGATTTGAAGAATGATTTTCCAATACTTTCAAAAAAAATATATGGGAAGAGGTTGGTTTATCTTGATAATGCCGCTACAAGTCATAAACCCTCCTCTGTGATAGATACTATCTCTGACTTCTACAGATCTGATTACAGTAATATCCACAGAGGGGTGCACTACCTTAGTGAGATATCAAGTGATAAGTATGAAAATGCAAGAAAAAAGGTAAGTAAGTTCATAGGCACCAGTGATCCAAGTGAAATTACATTCACTGCCGGAACAACCGATTCGATTAACCAGGTCGCATGCTCACTAAAGTCAATTTTGAAGGGAAACGAGGTGCTGATAAGTGGAATGGAACACCATTCAAATATAGTTCCATGGCAACTTGCAGGAGCTAAAATAAAGACAATCCCAATGGATGATGAATGCAATTTGTTGGTGGATTCCATAGAGATTACGGATAAAATCAAACTAATAGCCATATCTCATGCTTCTAATGTACTTGGTTCGGTCAACCCTATAAAGGAAATAACTGAGATTGCAAAGGAAAATGACATTCCTGTCTTAGTGGATGCAGCCCAGTCAATACAACATTTACCTCTTGATGTTGAAGAGATAGGTTGCGATTTTCTGGCTGCCTCTGGGCATAAGATGTATGCAGCTACCGGGATTGGTATCCTTTATACCAGCGAGCGCTTCAGTGACATTATGCCTGCAAGAGGTGGCGGAGGCATGATCGATAAAGTAACTCTTGAAAGCACAACTTATCTTTCTCCTCCTTTAAGGTACGAGGCAGGCACACCTAATATCGCAGGTGCTATCAGTGTTGGTGCAGCAATTGATTACATGCAGGATATTGGTCTTGATAAGATCAGAAGGCATGAACATAAGGTTTATTCCCATGCAAGGAAAAGACTACTGGAAACAGATGGATTGAAAGTTTACGGGAACAATGAAGATATGTGTGGCTCTATATCTTTCAACCTTGACAATATCCACCACTATGACACGGGGCTTATACTGGACAAGATGGGAATTGCTGTCAGGACCGGTCATCACTGCGCCCAGCCATTGATGGGATCCCTTGGGACAGAAGGTACTGTGAGGGCAAGTTTTGCATTGTACAACACAAAAGAGGATGTAGACATGCTGATGGAAGGAATAGAAAAAGTAAGGATGATGTATTCATGAGGGACCATGTTCAGGATAATATTATAGACCAGTTCCATGGCCTTGAATGGCTTGATAAATATGGTTTGCTAATATCCTTTGCAAGAGAACTTGAGCCCCTTGATGAGAAGTTCAGGACTGAAGAATACTCCATTAGCGGTTGTCAGTCCCGGGTCTGGATAAGGACCTATACAGAGGGTGGCAGGCTAGTGATCGATCTTGATAGCGAGGCCATGATAACCAAAGGGATAATCTATCTTTTAATGAAGGTTGTGAACAACCGCTCCGCTCAAGAGATTGTAGATATTGATCTGTACTTTATCGAAGAGATAGGTCTGAAGTCAAATCTTTCACCGGCAAGAGCTGATGGGCTGGCCTCGATCATCAGAAGGATACGTGAGGTGGCTGAGAAGGAAGTTAATTAGATTTTTCCTGGAAACTACATTTTCAATCTATTAATAAAATATCGTACTTTTTAGATAAATAGGCCTTTCATTCTGATAGGTGTTCGAATATTTTATTCTTCCTAATCGGTATATTTGGGTTTTTTATGCATACAACCCTAATACTAATATACGATACAGGGAATTAGGTGCTATAATCTTTTGGTGATATACTTGGTTTCAACTGCAGGCTCTAAAACACGAAATCCCTATATCGAACTGTTAAGGCCGGAAATAGCGGACATGGATCTGGCCCTTCCCGCTGCAAGTGCCCTTCTGGCATCATATCTTGCAATAGGTACATTCCCAAATCCTTTTCTTTTCATTATAGCAATTATAGGAGGATATGCAGCTATCACAAGTTCCTATGTATACAATGATTGTTGTGACGTAGACATAGACAGGATAAACCTTCCTGATCGTCCACTGGTTTCCAACATGTTAAGCAGGAAAGAGGCGTTAAAATATGCAGGCTTTCTGTTCCTGGTGGCAGGTGCAGCTGCTATTTATCTGAATCCGGAGTCCTTTGCGGTACTTTTACTGGCTGTTCTGACCATTAGTATATACTCAAAGCTGGCAAAAAGGATAACATTCCTTAGTTTTGTGCCTGTGGGAATAGCCTACGGACTTGTACCAATTGGCATCTGGCTGGCCTTTGATCCTGCAGGTATCCTTAAAAGTCCAGACTATGGTTCCATTCTTCCACTTCCTGCCATATTCCTTGGCCTGATGATGTGCTTCACAGATTGGGGTTTCACACTATCGGGCGTTGCAAGGGACGTTGAAGGTGACAGGGCCAGAGGAGCGCCCACATTCCCGGTTACATTCGGTGTCCCGGCAACAGCAAAGTTTGTGACCATTATGTGGGTGATAGGAGTTATTGCTTCTATTGCCATCGGACTCACAGCAGAGCTTGGGCCGGTGTTCTTTGCAGGCGCGCTGCTTGCAGGTGGATGGATGCTGATCCAGTCCTTTGATTTCATAAAGAACCCGATATCCCAGCGTGGAGGAAGGCTTTTCCTTCAGGGATCCAGATACAGGGGTATAATGTTTGGCTCACTCATACTTGATGTAATACTCCTGATACTTATTCCTGCATATTCAGGCATACTCTGGTAAACGATAAATGACAACTGATAGATCTAGAAAGTGAAATGTTTGAAGGGGGTTGAAAATGGATACTGACATAATTGTAATAGGGGCTTCTCCTGCGGGAGTAATGGCTGCAAGAAATGCATCATCCAAAGGGTCTAAAGTTATCCTTCTGGACAAAAAAGAAGCATCTGGTGTGCCTACTCATCCGGCAAACACATTCTTTAAAGGAATGTTTGATCGTACCGGAGAGGAAGTTGACCCAAGCTATATCCTAAAGTATCTCAAAGGTGCTTATATCATAGCTCCTTCCGGCAGGAATGTCCTCTTTGAAGGCGAAGCCTACTTCCTTGACAGGAAGAAGTTCGATGAATTCTATATACGCCAGGCACAGGCAGCGGGTGTTGATGTACGCTTCGGTATAGAGGTTCTCAATGTTCTGAGAAATGATGGAGGATTCATATTAAGCACTTCAAAGGGCAAGTTAAAATGTAAACTTGTAATCGTATCCGATGGTATAAACTCAAGGATAGCTGCTCTCCTTGGAATGAAACCTATTAAATACACTGAGGATATCGCCTGGTCACTGGAAGCTGAAATAGAGGCGGAAGGTATTGGTGAACCCGAATTTTTCGAATACTATGTCGGTAACCATGCCCCTGGATGGAAATCTACTTACTCTCCTTGTGGCGGTAACAGAGCAACCCTGGGTATGTATGCTCGCAGACAGGGAAAAGATGTTTCTGATCTCTTTGATTCATGGCTTGAGAAATTCAAGTCACTTAAAGGGCTTGATGAAGTTAAGATAATAAATAAGTCAGTTGGTGGTGACCCTATAGCTGCCATTCCGGGGGATATTGTAGAGGATGGAGTAATGGTTGTAGGAGGGTCCGCTGCTCAGTCCGGTATAGGTTATGGGATGCACGCAGGCCAGATATGTGGTGATGTTGCTGCTGAAGCCATCATAAAGGCAAACACATCAAGTGCATTACTTGATAGCTATAGAAAGCTCTGGAACAAGGCATATAGAACAGAATATTATCTTGGCAGGTTTGCTCTTGAAACCCTCCGTAAGATGACCGATAAAGAGATAGATGAGATGATGAAGGTTTTTGAAGGTGAGGATCTGAAGTTTCTTAACGGAAGCCCTTTCAATCAGGCAGTACAGATAGCAAAGATGATATTGAAAAAGAATCCTTCCTCGATAATTTCATATAGGGCTGTGTTCAGGAAGAAATAGTTTATGAGAAAAAAATATTATTTTTACAAAAATCCTCTTTTTAAGGTCTATGCCCGTGTTGAGGATGGCAGGGTAAAAATGAGGACATCAGGTATTGCATCCTCTGTAATGGGTTCACTAATAATGGGAATGATGGACATGTTCGATGACAAGAAACCCTCCATGGTTGAAAAAGAGCAGCTTATATATTCTACATGGATACCCCCTATCCCAAGCAGGGCATTTGACAGGCTTGTATCAAGTCAGATGAGCGCAATGAGAGGCAAATACGTTCCTGAACAGATAACAATTTCCGTAACAGAAGAATGTCCTAATAAATGCCTGCACTGTGCATTACCAGACACAAAGAACAAAACAAGATTAAGCCCTGACACTGTTAAAAGTATAGTAGACCAGACTCAGAAGCTTGGTACAACACTTATCATATTTGATGGGGGTGAGCCTCTTCTATATGAAGGTCTTGAAGAACTCATTGCTCATGTTGACAGATCCTGTGCTATAGCGGGCCTTTTCACATCAGGGGTGGGAATGACTCAGCAGCGTGCATCAGGTCTTAAGGATGCAGGTCTTTTTATGCTAAGTGTAAGTCTTGACAGTGCATATGAGGAGGGTCATGATCATATGCGTGGTAGGGAAGGAGTGTTCAGGGAAGCTCTAAATGCCATATATTGTGGCCTGAAAGCGGGTCTTTTGGTGGGTATATACGTTGTCCTGTCTCCGCAAAACATCAATGAGCTTGATGAATTCTATGAACTTGCAAAAGAGACTGGTGTACATGAGCTATCATTTTACGAGATAGTCCCTACTGGAAGATGGCAGGACCACTATAAAGAGGTCCTCTCAGAAGAGGATCACAGGAAATTTGATGATTTTGTAGAGCGTGCATCACATTCAGAGGGACCTCGAATTTTCCCCATACCTCAGGTTATCAGAAAGCTTGGATGTTTTGCAGGTCGCAGATGGATACATATCACCCCACAGGGTGATGTGCTACCATGTGCATGCATGCCAAAACCATATGGAAATGTCCACAAAGAACCTCTTGCTTCTATATGGAAGAGGATATACAGGGATCCTGTTTTCACTTCAGGTCCATGCCTTATGCGTGAATCTGAGTTCAGAAAAAAACAACTTGGCCTGGAGAAATGAGTCTGATCTGTCTTTTTTGCTAGATACAGTTAGTCCTTTTAGTTGAATTTATTTTCTGTTGTGACTATCGACGGGAGGAAAAAACGAGGGAAAAAAGGGTGAAGGCCACCCTCTGAATTTAGATTATTTCAGGAAACCTGATCTTTGAAGTGCCATAAGACTTTCTGTTGTGAGCTTTTCACCGGACTTGAACTTATCCATGATGTCTTCTGCATCCTTACGTGCATCTGCCCTTGAAGCTTCCTTCTTTCCGTCAGCATCTCCTTTCTTTATCTTGCGGAGTTCCTTGTCTATGTCACGGATCTCTTTCTGGGCTGCAATGAAAAGCTTGTGTTGCTCGTCAGCTTTTTCCTGATAGTGGACAAATTCCTTGTGAGCCGAATCTGATTCTGCGCGTACCTTATCCGCTTCCTTGAAGGTAATTATCATCTTATCATGATATTCCTGTGCTTTCTGTGCATACTCTGAAAGCATGGTGTGATATTTTGATGCTTCATCCCTTATATCCTGGGCTTCTGTCAGCAGTGTCTTCAGTTCATCATTTCCTTCAAGCTGCTGCTTCTTCTGCAAATACTGTTTCTGGAGTTCAGTTATCTTGTTGACCAGTTCTCTCTCTTTGCTGACTGTTAGTACTTCTGTCTGCTGTGTGAATTCCAGTCTGTCAATTTCCTTGCGTGTATCCTTGATGGAGGGTCCGTCAAGATTATTTTCGCCACGTATCTGGTCTATCTTTGCAAAAACGTCGTTAGCTTTGTTATTTATCTCATCACGAAGGTCTTTGTATTCCTTAACCTTCTCGTTGTTCTGATCACGAAGTGCCTTGTATTCCTGGGCTTCGTTGATAAGCTCCTTTGTCTTCTTGTTAAGATCATTACGCTTTGATGCAAGTGTACTTGCCTCTGCATTCAGCTCATTACGTTTTTTCTTATATTCTTCAGACTGTGCCTTAAGCTGTGTCTTCTTGTCGTTAAGTTCTTTGATCATTTCCTTATTATCCTCCCGGTCCAGCAAAAAAGCTGGCATTTCATGCATCTCTAATGCACGATACTTGGCCTCTTTCCGGTTCAAGGGACTGGATTACCGGTATTACTGCTTCAAGGCTCTTTTCTGTTATGACAACATCAGCATACTCATGGAGAACTGGCTTGGAATTGAATGCGATGGCATATTTTGCTCTCTTGAAAATACAT
>PXAV01000043.1 GCA_003565715.1 Methanosarcinaceae archaeon | reverse complement strand
TTACGCATTAGATGTTAATACGTTCTATTTGCTTAAAAAGATTATGTTTAGAGGAGAATACTAAGAGGTGGGGTACGCTTCATCCCACAGCTAAAGCAGTGGGCTTTCTCTACCCCTACACCCCACTAGTCGTAATATTGGATGCCGTTTTCCAGGAATGTCTTACAAAATCAGGCAGCTCTTTATGTTCAAAGAACCAGTCTGCAAGGAACTTCTTTGTTTTTGGGTCAGAAGGATATCCACTTCCAAAATCAACCCCATACTCTGCTTTTATCTCCTCTATCATCTCATCCCTGCGCACCTTTGCAACTATGGATGCCGCAGAGACAACAGGATATATAGCATCTGCCTGATGTTTTGATATAATGGACATATCTTTGGCCTTTTCAGGGTATTGTTTACTGTATTTTTCAAGTATGCTATCCCCAAACCTTTCAGCATTAACATCTGCAGCATCAACGTAGGCCTTTTCCGGATGGAGCTGTTCAAGTACCTTTGAGAAGGTAAGCACCATTATCTGGTTCATGCTCATAACCTTTCTAAGCTCATCTATCTGTCCCGCAGATATCTCCAGTATAAATACCTCATCTGAGTATTTCTTTATCTGGCCCGCAAGCCGGGATCTCATCTTCGGGCTTATCTTCTTTGAGTCCGCAACCCCGAGGTTTTTCAGTGCGCTTAGCTTTGTTTCATCCATCATCACACCACCAACGCACATAGGACCTATTACAGGCCCTTTCCCGGCTTCATCTATTCCGACTATCTTCATCTTATCTGTTCCTTTTCTGTACTAACTTTTCCATGGTGCGAATATGTTAAAAGCGTTTGGCAGATGTTCATATGAACAGTGTGAATATGGCATACCCAACAGTCATCATGATAAGTGAATGTTTCAGACCTGACATAACGCTGCCTTCTCCCATTGCCCCGGCCATCAGTCCGGAACTAAGTCCCTGGATTATGGCAGCATGCTTGAACAGGCGCGTGTAAGCTTCAAGGTCAAAACTGCCAAGGAAGCCCCCTCCCCCCTGGGTTCCTGCTTCTGCCATTTGTTTTCCTGCTTCTGCCATCTCTGAAAGGAATGTTGTGGATATCACGTATATGACACCAACAAAAACCAGGAAGGATATGTAGATTATCACGATGTAGATCATCATGCTCATGGTCCTCTCTCTTTTCATTCCCTGCTCTGAGGCTGCATCCCTTGCAGCTACCATCAACACTTCCCCGACATCACCGCTGGACTCGTTGGCTTTTGTTATAAGGGACATAGAGCGTGTGACCACCTGTGTCCTCAACCTGTTAGCAAATCTGATAAGAGCATCATTTATCCCAAGTCCCCACAATATATCGTGCCAGGTTTTTTTGATCTCACGGCTTAAACTGTCAGTATTGGATTTTGCCATAAGTTTTACAGAATCCCGCAATGTCATACCCGTCTCGTTGGTACTTGCAAGCTTTTTGAGGAAATCAGGAAAACTGTTCTCAAGTTTCTTCTTCCTTCTTGTCTTTACCTCGTGGAAGATAGAAAGAGGGATTATGACAATGAACAATGCCAGTACTATCTTATCATCAATGAAATCTATGAGCATTGAGGGGGTATAAAGCCGGTCCATGTTCATTACAAGAGGTACAATGATGACCATTATTGCCAGTGGTATGGTTAAAAGCAATGTCACAAGAGGGCTTTTAAGCATAGGGGCAAAAGGATCTTTAAGGATTTTCAGGTATGAAAGCCGTTTCTTTATTTCTATTAATCTTTCAAAATAAGTTCTCTCACGTACCTTTTCTTCGTTTTCATCGACCAGTTCCCCGTTCTTGTCAAAGACCTGCTCCAGGTCTTTTGGAATGGCTGGTATGCCATGCTCCAGTCTCTCTTTTGTTGGAAGTATCTTTGGTTCCCCCAACTCTGTGGGTGTTATAATGCTTATCATTATAACAAACATCAATGAGCCCACTGGGAGGACTGCATATATTATGGCATATACCATGGTAGTTGTGCCTGAGCCCATAACTGCCATCATAACTCCCATTATTATTATAAAAAGAGGTCCCGCAACAAATGCTGTGACATAGGACTCAGCCAAAAGACCAAGAGTTTCCAAAAATCCTTTCTGGTCAACTTCTGCCTTTTGCAGGTACTGATCTGACTTGTCCCTGAAATAATTAGGTATATTCCCTCCACTGTCTATTACGGTCAGAAGGTTGTATATAAGGTCCTGGAACCTTTCCGAAGGAGTTACCAAAGAGGCATTCGATAGCGCAGTTCTAAGGTCATGTCCAAAATAGTCCATGTCCCGCACAATAGAATCGACTTCCTTTGATACTTCTCCATATGTATCCTCTGAACCTGCAAGGGCTCTGAAAACATCTATAATGTTCATTCCGCCTTTGCTCAGAGCGTACATAAAAGTGACCGCATATGGAAGCTGCATATCTATCTTGGCCTTCCTCTCACTTGCCTGCAGGCCGGGATAGATCATGAAAAGGGAATAGACAAGTCCACCCATGCCTATTGTAAAGACAATGGTTATGAACAATGCGAGGAATATCTCTTTGAACTGAAGCAGTGCAGCCATCCTGGGTCCAAAGGTGAGGTTTGTAATGGTTTCAGGAAGGCCGACAAGCAATATCGCAGTATATGCGAGGAAAAGACCAATTATAGCACCTAAAAGCGCAGAGATGACCGAATAGAATATAGCGTTTGAGATGTACATCTCATATGAAACAGGAATACGTGCCTGTTTCAGCTGTCTTTGGAGATTTACATAATTATCCTTCTTATCGTTTATATTCTCGCCAATTATTACAAAAGGTATCTTTTTCAGGATATTTAAATACACACGAGCTTTTTTGCTGAATCTTGCAATATCTATCATTTTTTTCTTTTTGCTCATACTTACTGTAAGATCATCATCCGATACTTGTGGGTCCGGGGTATCAGTAGATGGTATTATATCATGTGCCTTTTCAGTGGGCGTATCATTGGCCTGCATATGTCCTTCTGGATTACCAGGATCTTCTTTGCTTACTGTCACAGTATCATGCCTTTTTTCATATGAGCTGTAATCTCTTCAGGACCTTTTCAGGAGTTGACTGGTAGGCATTGATAATATCAGAAATCTCCTGGAAATCATTTATGTCGTTATTTACCATATGCTCCAGCACCTTACGTCTGTAATATAATTCCTGCTCTATCTTACCCTGCCCCCACCCACGTCGCATCCTTATGTCAAAAAGAGCCTTTGATTCACCTGTACGGATGAATTTATCTGACTCTGAATCCCACACAAAAATATCATTTGTCCTGATGTTCCTTGTATTTGGATCAATGTCAATTATCTCTACCAGTTTGATATTTCTCCTCACTCTCTTTCCTTTGGTATATGTCTGGGATTGTATGCTCATGATGTCCAGTGCCTGTATCATGGTACGCGGGACACTAATGGGAGGGTTCTCAAGCCTGTGAATAGCAGAAGCCACCGAGTCTGCATGCATCGTTGAAAAGGTTGTATGTCCTGTGGACATTGCCTGGAACAGTGTAAGTGCCTCCTTGCCTCTGACCTCACCCACAAGCAGGAACTCAGGTCTTTGCCTGAGTGCGGCTTTAAGCAGGTCATACATGTCAACGGCTCCTCTCTCATCTGCTGTGAACGAGTCCCTTGTAATGCTTGGTATCCAGTTGGTATGGGGTAGCTTCAATTCCCTGGTATCTTCAAGGCTAATGACCTTGGCCTTTTCAGGAATGAACAGGGAAACAGCGTTCAATGAAGATGTTTTTCCAGATGCCGTGCCACCTGCATATATGAGGCTCTTATTATTCTCTATACAAATCCACAGATATGCCATGGATTCGGATGAGAAGGTACCCCATTTGATAAGGTCAACAGGGGTGATAGGTGTGTCACTGAACTTTCGGATAGTAAAGGTACTTCCATGTGCAGTCACGCTTGTGCCAAGGGTCATTTGTATCCTTGAGCCATCGGGCATTGTGGCATCTACCATCGGCTCTGCAACTGAGATGTGCTTTCCGCTCCTTTGTGCCATCTGTATGATAAAAGAGTTCAGCTCATCTTCCTTGTAGATGATGTTCGTAGCGATGTTCTGGTGAGCTCTGTGATAAAGGAAAACCGGCACATTGTGCCCGTTTCCGGATATGTCCTCAATGGAATCGTCTCTCATAAGGGCATCTATCTTACCAAACCTGACAAAATCCCTTTTGATATAATAAGCAATCTTTGCAAGCATTCTGGAACTTATATCAATGGTATAATCCTTTATGATCGATCTTATTTGAGACTCAAGGACCGCTTCTTTGTCATCTTCCTCTTCATCTATTTCCTGGACAAGCAGGACATTACGCAAACGGTCCTTTAGTTCAAGAAGCAAAACAGTTTCAAAATCTGTAAGTTCTGGCTCAGCAATATAATAAAGGTATTTGTTCTTATCCTCGTCGTATAATATGACAACAAAAGCATAAGGCTCGTTCACCCAGTAACGCTCAATTTCCTGATATTCACCAAGACCATCGAACTCGGTTATTGGACCATGTATCTTAGGATTGTATGGATCGATCTCTATCTCGGTTTGCTTAAAAAGACCCCTGATCCTTTCAAAGGTACCTTGTTTTTCATTTCTGCTGATCTGGTTTAGCATACCATTATTTTCTTTACTGTCGGGTGAGTTCACATCTTTGGATACATCCTGTGCATGCTCATTAGTAAAATTCCTGTCATTGTCCCCTGTGGCCTTGTCTGCAGGATCAATGTTTTCAGCACTATACTCTGAATTTTCTTCATTTTGTCTTGTCACATGTAATGTATCATCATAACCAATTTCTTCCGATGTCGGCATATTGGCTTTTTTTGTCTCTGCATCACTTGTATCTGTGTACCTAAGATTTTTTCCTTTTGGTAATAATATTCCATACTCTTCTTCTTTTTCACTGAGCACAGATCTTTGTTTTTCATTATAATCAAGAGCTGCGTTATTTTCCAGGATGTGGGACAGGCCTCTTTCTATCTTTTCTTCCGAGTTCTTTATCTTTGATATCTCTTTTAATATATCATCAGAGGAACTTCCTTCCTCTTCTACATCGATATCATGCGCTTTTTCATCCTGCATATGATCATCCTTTCTCTATAGATTTTCCCTAAATCTTTACCAGGCCATTAAGATTGAAGCTCCTGAGTTTCTTGCCTTTTAAATAGGAAGTTGCATATATTAGTAATGTATATAAATATAATAATAATTAAATCTATTGTATATATCTGGTCGTTACAATGGGTCAAAGCATTTGTTAAAATATTGAATATATTGAATAATTATAGTACAATAATATCTTGATGTTCATTACTATATATATAATGTACATAAAAAGATAGGAAAAGAATTAAAGCTTAACCATTATTATGACATATATGCACAAATAATAGGAGTTTATATGGGTATCAATGTACATGGTGTACGTCTTCAGTATGTAAGCAAAGATAATATTCTCAAATTTGTCCATATTCTTTGGAGCGAGATAATATATGGAGGCCATCTTTTCGCACTTGGTGCTGTATCTGTAATTATGGCAAGTTCGATCATCTTTATGGTTCCTTTAAGCTTTGATATAATTTTAGTGTCATATCTGCTCTTCTATATTATCTACCTTCATGATTATTCAAAATGTCTGTTCACAGATAGCATAACAAATAAGAGAAGGGTGCAGTACCTTCATTATAAGAACAAGAACATATGTGCTATATACGTTTCTTTTGCTTTACTTTTTCTGCTGCTTTTTATATTTGCAAATACTGCTACAATTCTGATATGTGTAATAATATTGTTTTTTGGTATACTTTATGGTAAATATTTCAAAAAGCTGACAAGAAATATACCTGCCTTTAAGAACATATTCGTTTCCCTTATATGGTCATTTATGGTTGTCTTTGTATTTGTATACTATTCTCACTCTGTTACATACGGTGTTCTGTTGCTTTCAACTTTTTTCTTTTTCAGAATGCTGGCCATACAGATCCTTTTTGACGTAAGGGACCTTGAAGGCGATCGCAAAGAGGAACTATTGACAATACCGTCCCTTTTTGAGAAAAGAAAATGTACTTCTATACTAAGGGCCATCAATATCTTTTCCATAGCTATCATAGTCATAGGGAGCTTAATAGGAATCCTTCCAATCTTTGCACTGGGATTTGTTCCTGTTTTCTACTATGCAGATATATACATAAGCAAGGTATACATATCTGAAAAAGACCATTTTCCCTATATATTTGCAGCATTTGAACCGGTGATATGGTCCATCCTTATACTTACGGCTTACCAGCTATCGATATTCAATGTTGGTTATGCCAGTGTGTCATCTTTGTTCTTACAGTTGATCCTACAGGGCAATTTATATACTTGGTTTGCGCTCATAATAGCATGAAAAAGGTTCTTATCACAGGTGGCATCGGTCAGATAGGTAGCTATCTTGTAGATAGTATGCACGATGCTCATGAGATAACGGTAGTTGATAACCTATCATCTAAAAAAGAGCCCATGCTTCCAGAAGATGTTGTTTTCATAAAGGATGATATAAGATCGCCTGATGCCGGTGAGCTTGCATCCAAGGCCGATATCATCATACATACAGCAGCACAGATAAGCGTTGCAAGCTCTATGACAGACCCGTTCTTTGATGCAGATAACAATGTTTTTTGTACTCTCAACCTACTTGAGGGTGCACGAAGGGGTGAACCGGAGAGGTTCATCTATATAAGTTCAGCTGCTGTGTATGGAAATCCGGGATATCTCCCCATTGATGAGGACCACGTCCAGGATCCCATGTCACCATATGGAGCAAGCAAGCTTTGTGGTGAAAAATATTGCACAATGTATAACCATGCGTATGGAATGCCTGCGGTATGCATAAGACCTTTTAACATATACAGTCCAAGACAGGACCCCTCTAATCCCTATTCAGGTGTGATCTCAAAGTTCATAGGCCGTGTCAGGGAAAGCAGACCACCGGTTATCTTTGGGGACGGTAGCCAGACAAGGGATTTTGTCTCAGCCCATGATGTGGTGGATATGATACAATTGCTTGTAAGTGGTAAGGGTAAAGATGGTGAGGTATATAATACAGGTACAGGTATTGCAACAAGCATTGATGAGCTTGCAAGTATCGTACTTGAGCTCTTTGGCAGGGAGAAGATAATAGAGTATCAGGAGCCAATGCCCGGGGACATAAAACACAGCTATCCCGATATATCAAAGGCAAAAAAGATAGGTTTTGACCCAAAAGTGGACCTTTACAAAGGCCTTGAAGAGATTCTAGAACTGCAGGCATAAGCCTTAAAAGCATTGTTATCTGCAGTATCACTATTTGCAGTATCACTATTTGCATGAAGAAATTTATTTCCTCATTTTCCTGTTTTAATTTTCACCGTGCTTATAAAATATTACTCTGGTAATGCTACATTTTTTAGGAGTTGAACACTTTTGATCCTGATTTTTTTGCTTAGACATTCAAAACTATATAAATCATTATGATGACAATCATAACATTGTATATTTTTGAATAATGTTATATACTACTTAGACTAAATTGCAAATATCTATATGATCAGGAGGTACGATATGAATTTAAAACATGTACTTGTAATGTTGCTGGCAACATTGATGGTAATAGGAACAGCTGGGGCAGTCGTTGCACCATATGCTGATGCAGAGCTAAAAGAAGATACAGACTGCATTGCAGAACTTGATTGCAGCTTCTGGGCATACGGTAATTATGATACATTCGACGATGCATATTTCAACACGGCTGTGATTGGTAATACCTGGACCGATGATGATGGAAGGCTTGCTGTATTAGGTGCAGGGGACTATATGCTGATCCAAACACAATATGCAACTGACTCTTTCTGCATCGTGTTCGCAAGCGATAGTAACGATGGCTGGGCGAAGGTCTCGGTGAACGGCAATTATGTATGGAGTGGTGATACATGGGCTGATGTTCCTCTTGAACAGGATATCAATGCGCAGAAGATAAGATCACTTCATATAACAGGTCTTGACTATGACACTCACACCATCAAGATAGAGAGGATGAGTGGCACCGATCGTGATGGTCATGTGACCATCTATAAATATGGATATGCATGCCCAGAGACAGTGCAGGAGATCCCTGAGTTCCCGACAATAGCACTGCCGGTCATAGCAATACTTGGTCTTGCATTCTTCATGCAGCGCCGTAAGGAAGAGTAAATTACAGACAATGAAGCTCTGTGAGCTTCAAACTTTTTTCATATTTTAAAATGTCAGGTGTCGGCTGTTGACTATTAGTGTATGAAGCTGTTATGGACCATGAATAAGAAGTTTAACATACAAGAAAAACGGATACTTATTTTAACCTTGTTTTTCATTTAATAATCTAAGAAAAGAACATGTCAAACCTTAGAAATAACAAATATCTTGCCTACCTTGCATTGTATGCACTTTATTTATTGCAATGGGCCCTTGGCCTTATATCCAGGGTCCAGAGGATAGATATTGGCAGGAACAAAAAGAACATTTACATAGCACTTACTGTAATGTATGCAGGTTTTATATTCTATCTATCTTCCCAGTCACAGCTGAACCTGCCATCATCCCCTTTTGATCTGCCTATCCTTGACAGGATGGCAGCTTTACTTGCTGCTTTGGGTCTTGATAGCATTATAGTGTTTGCAGAATCTGTATACAGACATCAACACATGCCAAAACTGGCACACGTTGGTATCTACTTTATTCTCGGTATATTGTTGCATCTTACTTTCCGAAACTCAGAAAAAGCCTTACTTAGAAGATATCCGGCTATCTTTGCTTTTGCTATAGGCATACTCTATGGTATAAGCGATGAGATACATCAGTCCTTTGTACCTGGCCGCACTCCCAGTGTGATCGATGTTGTGGCCAACGGCATCGGTCTTGTACTTGCGCAAATAATACTTTTGCTCTTCTTTATTATTTACCTGCACAGGATCAGGCAAAGAGCAGACAGGGATTGATCATGATTTTAGACGACTTAGCAAAAGCAGAAGATGATTTTTGATTTTGTTGTTAAAATAATTTATACAGAAAGTCTAAAGCATTGTTTTGGCTGAATATGAATCTATTATATATGATGGAATACCAACATTTAGTAAGAAAGTAAAGCTGAACATTCAAGACATAATAGGGCTTTGTTAGACATTTTAAAAGAGAGAAGTTTAAATTGACAAGTAATTATACATTCAAAGACTATCAGCTTGAGGGATTCTATGATGAACTTGTGGCTCCATCACATACACCAAGAAAAGGTGCGCAGCTTCTGAACAGGAGGCTTGAGTCTCTGTCATCTGAAGAGCTACTAGCAATAGAGAGTTCAGCACAAAAGACCTTTTTTGATATGTGGAGCACTTTTAATGTATATGGGAATGAAATGGGAACCAAAAAGATCTTTCCATTTGACATCATTCCCAGGATAATCGAAGCGCATGAATGGGAAAGGCTGGAGAAGGGACTAAAGCAGAGGATCCATGCGTTGAATCTCTTTATTGATGATGTGTACAATGATCAGAATATACTGAAAGATAATGTGGTTCCCAGAGAGCTTGTTGAGAATTCTCCTGGTTTTTTTAAGGAGTTTATGGGAATAAAACCTCCTCAAAGGGTCTGGTGCCATATTTCCGGTGCTGACATTATAAGGGATAATGATGGGACCTTCTATGTACTGGAAGATAATTTACGCTCCCCCTCAGGGGTCTTATACGTACTGATAAACAGGCATATCCTCAAAAGGACATTTCCTCAGGTATTCACCCGGTCAAAGGTCCGAGACATTGGGGATTATCCTTCTCTTCTTCTGGAAAAGCTCCATGAGGTGGCGCCTGATGGAGTTGGAAAACCAAGCGTGGTACTGCTGACACCAGGATGCTTTAATTCAGCTTATTATGAACATGTATTCCTTGCCCAGCAGATGGATATACCACTTGTGGAAGGTTCAGATCTTGTGGTGAATGAGGGATATGTCCATATGCGTACAACAAAGGGACTTGAAAAAGTAGATGTGATATACAGACGTATAGACGATAATTTCCTTGATCCCCTGGTATTCAGAAAAGACTCGTTGATTGGTATTGCGGGTGTCATGGACGTCTATAAGAAGGGCAATGTAACCCTGGTGAATGCTCCTGGAACAGGCATGGCCGATGATAAGGCTATATATGCCTATGTTCCAAGGATGATACAGTATTATCTGGGTGAGGAGCCAATAATTCCCAATGTGCCTACGTATCTGTGCTCAGAAGAACAAGATCTTGACTATGTACTAGGTCACATGGATGAGCTGGTAATCAAAGAGGCTAACGGAGCAGGAGGGTATGGCATGCTTGTAGGTCCGCTCTCATCGAAGGAAATGCAGGATGCTTTTGCCCAAAAGATAAAGGAGAATCCAAGGAAATATATAGCACAACCCATGATCTCACTATCCCGCTGTCCGGTGATCACAGGGGATCATTTTGAGGGCAGACATGTTGATCTTAGGCCCTACATTCTATATGGCAGGGAAATAAGCGTAATGCCTGGCGGCCTGACACGGGTAGC
>PXAV01000138.1 GCA_003565715.1 Methanosarcinaceae archaeon | reverse complement strand
TTTGGTATATATAGCTTTTGGGCACACGGTCCAAAAGGCAAGATGCGACCTGAGAGAAGCTCCGACAATTCACTTTTCCACTCGGATTTTAACTATAAGTTCTAAAACTATATGGAATTTACGGTCCATATCACAGATCATCAATTTACAAGAATAGAGAACACACATAGAGATTATAGCAAAAAGCAGGCATTAGCAAGCACAGATACGCAACCTTTAACAATATAAGTGACATAGCAGTACACAAAACTAACAAGAAAAATAAAAGAAAAGAGGAATTGCCCTGCAGAACAAAAAAAAGCATCCTACCCCTGAAACAACAGAAGTGATCAGGGTTCGCACACCCCGCAAGGAAAACAATGAAGTGCTTGCAATAGTTGAGAGCATGCTGGGTGCAAATCATATGAAGTTAAGATGTATGGATGGAATAGTAAGAATGGGAAGAATCCCAGGTTCCATGAAAAAGAAAACATGGATAAGAGAAGGAGATATTGTCATTGCACTACCATGGGATTTCCAGAAAGAGAAGGCTGATGTGATCTGGAAATATACCCGGCCACAGGTAAACTGGCTGCAACGTAAGGGATACCTAAAAAGCTGAGCCATAAAGCATGAAAAAGAAAGTTGTCAGAAAGGTCAAACGCATCGATACAGAAGTTGATAAGTTGCGCATGAAGCGCAAGGATACAGATACACTTAAAGTAAAAGAGAATGTTTTTGACGAGCCCACACTAAAGGCACTCTATACACTTTCCAACAAAGGTATCATCCAGGCAATGGGCGGGCCTATAAGTACCGGGAAGGAGGCTAATGTATTTCTTGCAGAAGGTGAGGAAAAGGACATTGCTGTAAAGATATACAGGATATCTTCAAGCACTTTCAACTCTATGGAGGACTACATACTTGGTGACCCCAGGTTCAGGAACATCAGGCACTCAAAGCGTGACATAATCTTTGCATGGACAAAAAAAGAGCAAAGAAACCTCATACGCGCAAAGGAAGCCGGCGTACTTGTGCCAGAGCCTTTAGTAGCAGAACGTAATATACTTGTGATGGAATTTATGGGAATGGACGAAAAACCATACCCTTCATTAAAAGAACATGCCCTTAAGAAAGATGCTGCAGAGGAAGTATTCAGTACGGTCATAAAATACATAGACCTGTTGTACAACAAAGCAGACCTTGTACATGGAGACCTGAGCGAATACAACATACTTATAGATCCCAATACAAATGAACCGATATTCATAGACATGGGTCAATCTGTAACAAAAGAGCACCCAAGATCAAAAGATTTTATGCTCAGGGACATAGAGAACATCACTCGTTATTTTAAGAGATATGGTATTGATGAGGACCCACATGACCTGTATTCATATATCAGGAACAAAAAAGAGAACGAGCAAATCAATAAACATAAAAGGTAGAGCAACATGACACATATCAAAGTTCCCAAAGACAGAATTGGCGCCATCATAGGACCCGGTGGGCGTGTAAAGCAAATAATAGAGAATAAGTCAAATTCAAGACTTGATGTAGACAGTGAGAATGGTACCGTTGAGATAATACCAGGTGATGACCCGGTTGGGGCCATGAGAGCAGCAGATGTTGTAAACGCTATATCAAGAGGTTTTAATCCGGATAAGACCTTTGCAATGTTTGACGATGATATTTTAATGCTGGATTTAATTGACATATCAAAATACACAAACACACAGAAAGAGCTGCTCCGCCTAAAAGGAAGGATTATAGGAAAAGGCGGAAAGACCAGAGAGATAACAGAGAGGCTCATAGGAGTGAAGCTATCTGTGTACGGAAAAACTGTCAGCATAATAGGTACACCTGAGCAGAATCAGATAGCAAGAACATCCATTGAAATGCTCATCGAAGGAGCTAACCATGGAAGTGTGTACAGTTACCTGGAAAAAAAGAAGCAGGACCTGATACAATCACAGCTTGACCACTATTGAACCCATTGAATGATATATTTGTCAGGATCAATATATATCAGCAAAAATATAAAAACGTTGACTGCCAATATAAATGCGGTGGACAGATGAGAGGATATACCAATAGCACAGAAATAAAGATGTACTCGGTCCTTATACTGATGACGCTTCCCACTGCTGCCCTTTGTTACAATGGGCAACTATCCCTTGGAGCAATAGGACCCACAACCTTGCTCATAATGTTATTTGTCATACTTACCACCTCATTTGTAGATGTACCTATAGCAAAGATCCGCTCAAAGAAGCTGGAGCAATTAACAAGATACGCACCGATCCTTGAAGATATCTACTCAGTCCCTGTTGTACGGGAATTGAACATAGGCAAGGATAGGGTCTTTGACACAACAGTAACCTTGAACCTTGGAGGGGCAATAATACCTGCCCTTATGATAGTTTATGTGCTACTTATGGAACCAAACACTACAGCCTTACAGGTAATGCTTATAGTAGTGGTTGTTGCTACGCTGCTTTCAGAGATGACAGCTGGAGTAGGGATTGTGACACCTGTAGCCATCGGGATAACAGCACTTCCATTCTCACTTATAGTTGCACCGGATAATGCAGCAGTCATCACATTCATAGCAGGGGTTGGAGGAATACTCATAGGAAATGCAATATCCGCTATGACCTTTAACAGAGAAAGATCAGGCAGCGCCTTTATCAGTATAGGTGGCGCAGGTAGTTTCATACCAATCTACATCACCATAATAGTTGCTGTACTTATCTCATATTTCATCCATTGAGGAGCCCAGTCTCTCTGCCCTTCGCTTTTCTATCCTGTCCTGCAATACCTTGGAAGGTGTGTTTAAAGCGCGATATTTTGCTATACCATTGCTTGTAAAGCGAAATGGCTGAGGAGTGTGATCGACCTTTGTAGCCCTCATTTTAAGGACTGACATTACAGGCATAGGAGTGGTATCGATATCATTTGTCTGTATGAAATCAAGGAAAATAACACCATCACCAAGAAAATCAAAGTCGTCGTACTGTTTTGTTTCTATGCCATACGATTTCTCCGTTACAAGGATGCTGGTTGTCATATTCTTTTTCAGGAGCCTGTGCAGACTGCGCCACGATGAGGAATTCCTGAAATTGCCAGGTTCTGTGAGCACATTCATTGAATCGAAAACAACCCTGTCAGGTTTATGTGAATCGATTATTTCCATCATTTCCTCTGATGTGAGCATAGATATACCAAATATCTCAAGATAGCCATCGTCAATGTACTTGCCTACATCCCACCCAAATCTTGCAAAGTGCTGCACAAGTTGCTGTGCCCTCTCTTCAAAAGAAAAGAAGATGCACCTATCACCGTTCTTAACACCTTCCATAAGATATTGCATTGAAAAGGTCGTCTTACCAGTACCAGGAGGACCAGTCACAACTACTGAAAAGCCTTTTGGGAAGCCTCCTTCCAGAAAATCATCCATGCCGGGAATACCTGTAGTTACCCTTTTGATCAGCCTGTCGATATTCTGGGTATCCAGTTTGGCTTTAAAGCGTGTAGAATCAAGATTAAGAAGTGCTTTTTCAAGGACTACGTTCTTTGCACCAAGCTCCTTCTCGTACCTTTCCAGGACCTTTATTGCATCTGAGCTTAACGTAGTATGAATAGGAAATTTTGTTTTCATCACACCACCATGTGTACATGATATGCTTTTATATATTTAAAATGTTATGGTATTGTGCACATAGAAATGCCATTATGAACACATCATTCCAGAACAAATCCTTTTCCCGGAAGGAAATTGCCTTGACCCCTTGAAGCTGTTAACTCACCATCCCATATGACCTCCCCCTTTGATATTGTGATCTGTGGAAAGATACCTTCCATTCCTTCATAAGGTGTCCAGCCGGCCTTACTATGCAGGTTATCAGCTTTGATCTCACGCACGTCACTAGGATCGACTATAATAAGATCAGCATCATACCCTTCTGCAAAAACACCTTTTAAAAATCGATCAAGACCAAAGACCCTTGCAGGATTTCTGCTTGTAACATCTATCATGCGACCTAGCGGGAGAAGATTCCTCTTTACAGCAAGCAACATCAATGGCATCAGTGTTTCAACACCAGGGACACCTGAGGGGGCACTTTTGATATCAGTATCTTTTTCTGTCTCTGTATGCGGCGCATGATCGGATGATACAACGTCTATAGTTCCATCATTAAGTGAGTTCATGAGGGCCTGTACATTTCTACGGTCCCGAAGAGGCGGGTTCATCCTCCCGAATGAGCCCAGGCGTCCCCAATCCTTTGTGGAAAGGAACAGGTGATGAGGGGCAACCTCACTTGTTATTGAAGAAGATACACCATTTTTGCCTGCAATATAGCGCTCTCTCCGTAAAAGACCAACAGACTCTGCAGCACTAACATGACAAAAGTGAGCCTTTACTTTGTGTTTGTTCACAAGCTCCAGAGCTCTTTCCACAGCAAATGCCTCACAATGGTTTGGACGTGCCCTTGAGTGAGAATCCGGCGACATATCATTTTTCAGATAGGCTTCACACTCAAGCCTTATCTTATCATCCTCTGCGTGGATACATGCTATAGCATCAAGTTGTTTAATAACAGCAAGTGCCTCATCAAGGCATTTATCATCTACGTTCAAAGCACCTGTTGATTCTGCCATGAATATCTCACCAAAGGCTGTGACCCCAAGATCCCAAAGCTCCCATAGTTTCTCGATATTACCAGTCACACCCCCATATATACCAAAATCCACAATAGAGTTGCGATTTGCCATCCTCAGTTTTTCCCTGAAGGATTTCCTGTCAACGGTCGGGGGAATTGTGTTAGGATGGTCTATGACCGTGGTAATACCACCAGCTGCAGCCGAACATGAGCCTGTATACCAATCCTCCTTCTGTGTCAGCCCAGGGTCCCTGAAATGAACATGGACATCTATGCCCGCAGGCAATGTAAGTGATCCCTTTGCATCTATTGTCTGGTTCAGTCTCTGGACATCTATCTCTTTAGCTATCCTTGTGATCTTCCCATCATCTATAAGCACGTCAGCTGGTTGAAGATAGTTATTAAAGAAGATCTTTGTGTTCTTTATAAGAATATCAGGCATAGTAACCTATATCCTCATAGACATATATGCCCTTTATGATTGCACATTCAAAGGAGCAGTACATTTGAATATATAGAATATAGATTAATATATATTCTATGTATGTAGATATTTTTATTATATGAATATATAGAATAATGACATAACCCTTTTGTATCGTGTTACATATGGTCTCACTGCAAAGTAAACAACTTTGTAACAATAGGAGAACCAATATGGAATATGGAAATTTGTTAAAGGGCCTGACAATAGGCTCTCTTGTACTGCTCATTATTGCAATTTCATTCACTGGAATTGGTTGTATCGACAGAGAAAGTGCATCTGGGGACTCAAGTATCATGATTAAAGGCTCTGACACTGTCCTGCCACTTTCACAGGCAGCAGCTGAAGAGTTCATGCTTTTGAACCAGGATAAGAGCATCACTGTTGTAGGCGGAGGATCAGGAGTGGGTATTGCATCCCTGATAGATGGAGAAGTTAAGATAGCAATGTCATCAAGGGACATCAGGGAATCTGAGATAGACAATGCAAGAGCAAATGGAGTTGACCCTGTATTACACATCGTTGCCTTTGATGGTATAGCAGTGATAGTACATCCTGAGAACCCTGTTGACAGACTGACATTCAGCCAGCTGAAAGGCATTTATACCGGCAGTATAACGAACTGGGAAGAAGTTGGTGGAGAGGACCGCAGGATATCAGCTATTACCCGTGACAGCAGCTCAGGAACCTATGCATATTTCAGAACAGAAGTGCTTGATGAGGAGAATTTCCGACAGGATGCACTTGCACAGCCAGCAACCGGAGGAATCGTACAGGAAGTTTCCCAGAACATGGGTGCAATTGGATACATAGGAAATGCATACCTGAATGACCAGATCAAGGCAGTTGCTCTTGATGCAGGTAATGGGTTTGTGGAATCGAGTTCAGAGAATATCAGGAGTGGAGAGTATCCCCTGGCAAGGCCCCTTATGTATTATACAGACGGTGAGCCCAAAGGACTTACTAAGGAATACCTGGACTTCTTAAGAAGCCCTTCAGGAGAAGACATAATCCTTGATGTGGGATATTTCCCTGCAGCATAAGAAAATGCACCACCCGAGGGAATGGATGTCAGGCAGAAAAATAAAGGAGAAGGGTATTGAATATCTGTTATCTTTAGCAGGTATATTGGCAGTTCTTGCCCTTTTACTCCTTTGTATATTCTTATTCCGTGATGGAGTGATGCTGTTTGAAAAATACCCGATCGTTAGTTTTTTGACAGAAACGAAATGGTACCCTACAGCAACACCAGTGCACTTTGGACTATTACCGCTTCTTCTTGGATCACTTATCGTTACCACAGGTGCGATAATATTTTCAGTCCCACTGGGAATTGCAGCAGCTATATATATCTCGGAAATAGCAACCCCACGGGTGGCCGAGGTCCTAAAGCCCACTGCAGAGATCCTTGCAGGCATTCCTTCTGTAGTATATGGGTTCTTTGGGCTTGTAGTACTTGTGCCCTATATTCAAAGAGCACTTGACCTTCAAACAGGACAGACAGCACTTACCGGTGCTATTATGCTTGGGATTATGGCACTGCCTACTATCATATCGGTCTCAGAGGATGCCATAAGTTCAGTGCCAAAGTCCATTAAAGAGGGAGCCCTTGCAATGGGGTCCACACAGTGGCAGACAATATACAAAATAACCGTCCCTGCGGCACTTTCTGGTATATCAGCAGCAGTGATGCTTGGAATTGGGCGTGCTATAGGAGAGACGATGACCGTTATGATGGTTACGGGTAATTCAGCTGTGATTCCAGGATTCCCCTCCGGTCTTTTTGAGCCTGTGAGGACAATGACTGCAACCATTGCACTTGAAATGGGAGAGGTACCTATGGGAAGTGATCACTATCATGCACTCTTTGCAGTCGGATCAGTACTTTTCATAACGACCTTCATTGTGAATATAATAGCCAGCTACATTAAACAGAGATATAGGTTCCACCTGTGATAACCATGTTTTCCAATGCAAGACTCAACGAGAGAATAGCCTTTACATTTCTAAGAGTGGCTACAGGAATAGTGGTTGCCTTTGTGTTTGTTATTCTTTACTACATAATATCAAACGGCTATAGTGTCATTAGCCTGGAGTTTTTGACGGATATGCCAAGGAACAGGATGACCGAAGGAGGGATCTATCCTGCTATTGTGGGGACAGTATATCTTATAATAGGCTCCATGGCAGTCGCCCTGCCACTTGGAATACTGGCAGCGATCTATCTGACAGAATATGCAAAACCCGGAAGACTAACATGGTCTATAGAGATGGCAATAAACAACCTTGCAGGCACACCTTCTGTGGTCTTTGGTCTTTTTGGCCTTGCACTGTTTGCCAGGTATTTTGGCTTTGGCCCATCAATACTGGCTGCATCGCTGACATTGGGACTGTTGATCCTCCCCATCATAATAAGGGCCAGCCAGGAAGCACTGCTGACGGTTCCAAAGGAATACAGGGAAGCATCACTTGCCCTTGGTGTCACAAAGTGGGAAACAATACGCAGAGTTGTCCTCCCCTCTGCTATCCCTGGAATGGTAACTGGTGCTATACTTAGTATAGGACGGGTTGCCGGGGAAACCGCACCAATACTGCTAACTGGAGCTGCATACTTCCTTCCGCGACTTCCGGATTCTGTATTCTCGCAATTCATGGCATTACCATATCATCTGTACGTGCTTGCCACCACTGGAACGAATATTGCCCAGACAAGGCCCCTACAATATGGTACTGCTCTGGTATTACTTATGATAGTGCTGAGCATGAACATTATAGCAATAGCAATAAGGTCCCATTACCGGAAGAAGATGAGAAGATGATCTATGAAAACATTCAGCTCAAAACTACACTTATAAAAATGAGGTCATTATATGCCGGATAATTACGATGATTCAATAGAGATAAAGGTTGAAAACCTAGATCTGTGGTATGGGGATAATCAGGCCCTTTATGATGTTTCCATAGACATACCAAAAAACAGCGTTACCGCACTCATCGGCCCCTCTGGTTGCGGTAAATCAACTTTCCTGAGGTGTCTGAACAGAATGAACGACCTAGTGAAAAGTTGCCGCATACAGGGACAGGTCCACATAGATGGACAGAACATATATTCAAAGGATATTGACGTTGTGGGTCTTAGAAAAAGAGTTGGAATGGTCTTTCAGAAACCAAACCCATTCCCCATGTCCATAAAGGATAATATTGCCTATGGGCCACGCATACATGGAGCTCCTAAAAAAGATATAGATACCATAGTAGAGGAAGCTCTAAGATCTGGAGCGTTGTGGGATGAAGTTCATGAGAGGATCGGTATGCCTGCACTTGACCTCAGTGGAGGACAGCAGCAAAGACTTTGTATTGCAAGGACCCTTGCTGTCAGGCCTGAGGTCCTGCTCTTTGATGAGCCTTGCAGTGCCTTGGACCCTATATCCACAGCCAAGATAGAGGACCTTATACTCCAGCTAAAGAAGAACTACACAATTGTCATAGTAACACACAATATGCAACAGGCAGCCAGGATATCGGACTACACTGGATTTTTCCTGACAGGAAAGCTTGTGGAGTTTGACAGAACTGAACAGATATTTGAAAGTCCAAAAGAGAAGGCAACTGAAGATTATATTACAGGAAGGTTTGGGTGAGTGAATGACGCGCACAAGATATCAGGAAATGCTTGACAGGCTTAAGAGGGACGTGATACAGATGGGAAAGCTGTCCCAGACAGCTGTCCATAATTCTGTAAAGGCCCTTAAGGAGCTTGATATGGAGCTTGCACAAAAGGTCATTGATGAAGATGAGGTGATCGATGATTGTGAGCTGAAGATAGAAAAGGGCGTCTCACAGCTCATAGCTCTGCAAAATCCTACTGCAGGAGATATGCGATTTGTAACCTCCTGCCTTAAGATAGCTATAGACCTTGAAAGGATGAGTGACCTTGCAGTTAACATAGCAGAGATAACAGTTAACATAGAAGGAGATCACATAAAGCCCCTTGTGGATATACCAAAGATGGCAGATATTGCAGATAATATGCTTGAGCAGGCAATGATAGCTTTTGAGAACAACTATATCGACCTGGCAAAGGCAACTGCAGAAAGGGATGATGAGATAGACAGGATATACTATGCAACTGAAAAAGAACTTATAGAGATGATGATAGACGACAAGGATATAATCACCAATGCTTCCCACCTGTTGTTTGTACTGCGCCACCTTGAGCGCATCGGAGACCATGCATGCAATATATGTGAGAGTGTGGTATACATCGCATCAGGCAAAAGAACTGACCTGAATTGACGATAAACCGATTGATACAGAGAACTAGCAAAAGGAAATCATGAAATAAAACAAAATAAAATAAAATAGACCTGGACTAAAAATCAAAGAGAGAACTTTGGGATTTATTATCATCCGGCACCTGTGGGGACTCCGGATTTTGAGATCCACTGTTTTCTTTTCTTTTGAACCTGTCAGCAGAATCCTGTGGTTTGTCTGAGAAGTCAAAGAGCCCCTTTTGTTTTGAGTCGTAATCAAGGTTTGCCATATCAACCCCAAATACACCCAGTATGCGCTCCACTGGAGGTAAAAGCTGTTTCTTTATGTAATAGTCAACATCAATTTCAATATTGTTCTCTTTAACATATTCAGGGTCTTCGGCACGGTTTACGAAAAGGTCCTTTCCTGCAACTATAACAAATGGTATACGCTCACCCACAGGAGGAGGAGATCCTGTCCGTCGTTCTATCTTTTCGGCAACTGTCAGGTGAGGCTGCTTGTTCTTGTAACTTGTGGCCTTTTTAGAGAACATCCGCGTCATTGTAAGTTCCTCTATTGTATCGCTGTCCCTTCTCACGTCAATGTTCCTTACACCATCGACCAGGCTGCGCACATGCCGCACCGCCCCTTCAACATCACCTTCCTTTAGCACCAGTTCAAGTACCCTGTTAAGGGTCTTGGAAGTAAGCTCACACCAGTCCCTTCTGACGGTCTCCATGCCTTTGACCTTTATGCCATCCTTCCAGCCCTCCCCCGAAGGTTCAAATACCCACAGAGCATACCGTTTTTTCGCGATGAACAAAGCACGCTTTGCGATTGATTCGAATTCCAGCTCCATTGGATCTGGAAGGGAGGCAGATACCATGGAAGCTATCCTGCTGCCAACAAGTCCTGCATCATCAAGGGATATTCCCTTCTTTGAGCTGCACTGCACAAATACACTGTCAGTGTCACCATATACCACAGACAGGGACACGACATTGTCATCACTGGCACCTAAAGAGGACAGCTCTTCTGTAAAATAGGCTGTACCATCCCTTAATATCACCTTGCTGATGCTGCCATTTATAAGGCTCCTTGTATTGAGTATATTGTTCCTTCCAAAACTTGTCACAGCGTTTGCAAGGGCAAGACTGTATAACCTTGCCCTTGTATATCCGGAGTATCCGTAAAAGCTGTTAAGCAATATCTTAAGTGCAAGCTGGGTTGCATCAAGTACACGGTATTCCGTCTCATCTGATGCGCTTTTCATTTTACTTTTGGTCTGGCTCCTGCGCTTTAGCA
>PXAV01000018.1 GCA_003565715.1 Methanosarcinaceae archaeon | reverse complement strand
TGCATCACATAATCCTGCAGAATACGTAGGTATAAAGCTCTGGAATACCGATGGGATGGCATTTGATTCTGCACAGCAGGAAGAGATAGAGTCAATGATCGAAAAAGAGGATTTCGTATATGCACCCTGGGACATTGTGGGGAAAATATCATCATATGGTAATGCAGTACGCGATCACATTGATATGATACACAGCTACTCTACGGGTGCATCATTGAAGGTTGTTTTGGACTGTGGAGGAGGTGCGGGTGGAACTATTACGCCTTATCTCTTAAGGGAAATGGGATGTGAGGTAATTACGCTCAACTCCCAGCTTGACGGATACTTCCCGGCACGCAATCCCGAACCGAACGATGCAAATCTCTGGATGCTGAAAAAGGCCGTAAAGGAATTTGAAGCTGATCTTGGCATTGCCCATGACGGAGATGCCGACAGGATGATGGCCGTTGATGATACCGGTGTCTTGCTTTCAGGGGATGAGATGCTTGCCATTTTTGCACTCAATGAGCGCAAAGGTAAGGACAACTTCATGGTAGTGGTTCCTGTTGACACCTCCATGATAGTGGATGATTCGTTGTCTGGCTCCAATGTCATCCACACAAGGGTAGGTGATGTATATGTGGCAGAGGAAATGAAAAAACAAAAAGCTGACTTTGGGGGTGAGCCCTCCGGGAGCTGGATATTCCCACGCATATCCTATTGTCCGGATGGTATCTATGCTGCAGCCTTGCTTGTGGACGTGGTCAGAGAAAAGAGACTGGCCACTCTCAGGGAAGAACTGCCAGAGTATCCCACACTCAGGAGCACTGTTAAATGTGAGAATGCAAGAAAGCAAGAGGTAATGGAAAAGGTCAGAATAAAGTTTCAGAACATGGGCAAGGTTTCTATTATCGATGGCATCAGGGTCGATATGGAAGAAGGCTGGGTACTTGTCAGACCTTCGGGAACCGAAGAGAAGATAAGAATAACTGCACAGGCCAGGAGTAATGTTGAGGGACTTCATGCCAGGATAAAGAACATTGTAATGGAGTGCCTCCAATGAAAGCAGTAATAATAGCTGCCGGTGAAGGCACACGAATGAGACCCCTTACTTCGTCAAATCCCAAAGTTATGCTTCCAATAGCTAACAAACCCATGATCGAACACACTATTAAAGCTGCCATGGATGCAGGCATCAGTGAGTTCCTCATAGTAACAGGTTACAGGGAAGATGCCATAAGGAATTATTTCAATGATGGCAACTGTCTTGGGATAAGTATTGAATATCTGCGCCAGGAAGAACAGCTAGGTACCGCAAATGCTATCGCCTGTGCAAAGGGATATGTCAAAGGTCATTTTATTGTGCTCAACGGGGATATGCTTGTGAGCGCTCAACATATCAGACAGCTCATTTCCAGAACAGAGGATGCTGTCATCAGTGTGAAGGAAGTGGAAGACCCATCCAATTTCGGTGTGATCGAGACAAGTGGGAACATTGTAATCAGGATCATAGAAAAACCCAAAGACCCGTCCACAAATCTTGCAAATGCTGGAATCTATCTTTTCCACGAGGTTATTTTTGATTATATAGAAAAGACCGAAATATCAAAAAGAGGAGAATATGAGATCACAGACTCCCTGCAAATGATGATCGATGATGGGTTCAGGGTTGGTCATGAGATTATGGCAACTGAATGGATAGACATCGGACGACCATGGGACATGCTGGATGCGAACAAAGTACTTCTTGATAATATTGATAATAAATGTGAGGCTATCGTTGAACCTTATGCTACCCTACATGGTAATGTCAAAGCTGGAAAGGGTACTATTATACGTAATGGTGCTTATATTATTGGTCCTGTTATAATAGGAGATAATTGTGACATCGGACCTAACTGTTTTATCAGACCCTATTCTGCTGTCGGGAACGATGTACATATAGGAAATGCTGTAGAGATAAAGAACAGCATAATAATGGATGGTACAAAGATCGGTCATCTCAGCTATATTGGTGACAGTGTGGTTGGAAAATTATGCAATTTCGGTGCCGGTACAAAGGTTGCTAACCTCAGGCATGATAACAGGAACGTACTGTCAATGGTAAAAGGTGAGCTGATAGACACAGGGAGAAGGAAACTTGGTGTTATAATGGGAGATGCTGTCCATACAGGCATTAATACAAGTATCAATGTTGGAACTATTATGGAAGCAGGAAGTTTTACAATGCCTGGTGAGCTTGTTGCACATAAGAAAGAATAAATCAAAGAACAGTTATAAAATCGAAAACCATTAAAAGCAGTAAAAGATTAATTGAGCCAGATTTAAACAATAGAAAATAAGGGAACATATTAAATTTATTATCATTAACGAAGTCATATTGATTTTTACTGACCGGAGACCAGGATGAACCTGAACATTGAGATGCAGAAGCTCAGGAAGCTTGCAAGAGAGGCAGCTGATACAATTGAAAATTATGGATATGTGCGTGTCATCTCTCACAATGATGCGGATGGTCTGACATCCGCAGGAATAATCTGCCACGCACTAATGAGAAAGGGCATACGTTTTCACACAACAATTGTTCCAAGGCTTGATAGATCTGTTATTGAGACGATCCAGTCAAGCGCAGGAGAAAATGATCTTGTAGTGTTCTGTGATATGGGTAGTGGTCAGTCCGAGATGATATCACATATACCGCAGGATAAGGTTGTTCTGGACCACCATGTTCCTGTGGGGGATTCTCCTGCCTGGATTATTGTCAACCCACATCTTGCAGGGATAGATGGAGCAATGCATATATCCGGATCGGGAACAACTTTCCTTGTAGCAATGGAAATGGATCCTGAAAACATTGATCTTGCAGGACTTGCAATAGCAGGTGCTGTGGGTGACAAACAGCTTTTTAGCACAGTCAATGGTCACATACTTGAAGAAGCTGTTAAAGCCGGTATCATCTCTGTAAAAAAAGGACTTAGAATTGGCGACGGTGACCTTGCAAAGGTCCTTGAATACACTCCGGAACCATTTCTTGATATCACCGGTGATCAGGAGAAAATAGAAAGTTTTCTGGATATACTTGGATTACATGGAAATGTTGAAGATCTTGATCCGGAACAGATCAAGAAGCTCACTTCTGCCATTGTGCTTAAGCTTGCAAAAAATGCCAGTCATGAAGCCATCGATGCAGCAGTTGGTGATGTCTATATACTGAATAAGGAACTTGTTCACAATGTATACGACCTTGTTGCCATACTGAATACATGCGGAAAAGCAGAAAAAGGAGGTATGGGTCTTTCTTTATGCATGCGTGCCGGTACAGATCTTGAGGAGGCACGTGATATGGCACTATCTCATCAGTTATCTATTGTCGATAACATCAAAAAAGGCATGGGGATGGTAAAAAAGGGCAAAAGTATATACTATCTCATAGCCCGGGATATGGAATCCACAGGTATGATCGCCAGTACATTTGTAAGATATGTAAATCCAGAAATGCCTTTTGTAGCTATCAACCAGATTGATGAAATTGTGAAAGTTTCAGCCAGGGGAACCCGTGACCTTGTGGAAAAGGGTCTTGATCTCTCATTTGCTCTTCGTGAGGCTGCAAAAGAGGTGGGTGGGGATGGTGGTGGGCACAATGTAGCATCTGGTGCATCTATACCTCATGGTACCGAAGAACAGTTCATAGCTAAAGTTGACGAGATAATATCTGAACAACTCCCAAAAAAGGAGGATATCACATGAAAATAACAACTGTCCTTGATTTTAGGGATGAAGGTGGCCTGAAAGTAGCTGGGAGAATAGCAAATTCCCTTGCTGCTGACAATCTTGCCAATATGCATACAGAGCTTGCAGAAGATAGTTTTTCTATCCACATATCAACTGAGAAGATAACATCGCTCATAGCTACAGTGGATGATATCCTCATGAATGTAAAGGTTGCAGAGGATATCGCAAAGGACATGGAAGAGTGAACTACTCGTTCATATCCCACAGATGTCTGTTCCGGTCAATATGTTCATTCTGCTCATCTATCCTTGAGCGCTGGTATATGAGGGCAGCAGGGTGGTATAGCTTTAATAATGAATACCTGTTATCAATAGTTTTTGGTATTCCCCATTCCAGCTTATCTTTACTACAAAAAGCCTTTTCAGCAGTGTTACCAAGCAGTATGATGACTCTGGGATCAAGTATCTGTATCTGTGCCAGCATAAATGGTCTACAGGCATTAATTTCCTTTTTAAGGGGATTGCGATTATTCGGAGGGCGGCATTTTATAGTGTTTATAACTGTATATTCGTTCTTTGAAAGGCCCATATAATCTATCATTCTGTCAAGGTTCTTCCCGGCTCTTCCACAGAACGGTATCCCGGTCTCATCTTCATTCTTTCCCGGTGCCTCTCCCACAAAAACGACTTTAGGGGTCTTTGAGCCTTTACTTATAACCTTGTTCGTGACAGTTTCATGCAGTGTGCAGGCTGTGCATTCAATTATTCTTTTCTCGATACCTTCAAAACCTTTTCCTGCAAGTTCACTAACTGACATTAATATCATATCAAAAACACCATAATTTTAGATATACAGATATATTTTTATTAACAACGACACCAATTGGATTTAAGCTTTTTTTATCCACATTTCTCTCTATTTACAAATGATCATTCAACTTAAGCAATAAAGAGAAGCTCTTAATTAGCAAAAGATACATCATGCTTAAAGTAACCAGATACATAATAACATTATATGAAATGTAAGTATCATACGAAAGGCAATATCAGTTATAGCTGCTTGCTTCTTATGATTTATAAATAACTTATAATATTGATCAAAGGAATGGAATCTATATGGGACCAGGGAAAAGAGACGAATGTTGCCCGGTAGACAGACCGGAAGGTATAGGAAATACAAATGACATCGATTTCAGGCTGGAATGTTCACTGAAGACAAGTGCCGATGTGACAATGACACAGGAAGTTCTAGCCTCATTTATCGATGAAGCAAACAGAACGATACTTAAAAAAGGTGCACCAAAGGGATATGGGGCAGAGGTCAAATCCTGGAACATTGAGGGAGACCGGATCTCCCTTATTATAGAGTCGGGCAGGTATGTGAGGGTACATGATGCACTGCTGCGTATGAAAAAACCTCTGGCATCAAAGCTTGGAAAAGATTTCAAGATAGGTATCAGGGGCGTTGATGTAGGTCTTTATACCATTGAGATGCCATGTGAGAATGAACTCCCTCAAATGAAGATACCTTATGTATCAGACATTAAATACCTGGAAGGCAAAGTAATACTTACCCTTGATGTCGATGAATCGGCTATGTCAAACCGTGTGCCTGACAGGATCCTTTCCCTGATGGAAGATAAGATAGAGCAGCAGTCATATGGAGGAAAGACAGAACACTGGAACATACTCTGGCAAAGCGAGAAAAAAGAACATAGGTTATTTGAAGACCCAACAACTGCTATGATGAATGCAGGCTGGCTCAAAAGAGGTGCCAGCAGGGGACAGTGGATACATGGTCCTCAATCCACAAGGATGTTCAGGACCTTTGAGAAGATAGTTCTTGAAGAGCTGCTTGAGCCCATGGGGTGCAGGGAAATGATATTTCCAAAACTTGTAACATGGGATGTATGGCAAAGGTCAGGGCATGCAAAAGGCGTTTATCCTGAGATATATTATGTTTGTCCTCCAAAGACAAGGGACCCGAAGTTCTGGGAAGAGGTAATAGATCACTATAAGGTTACCCATGAGGTTCCAAATTCCCTTATCAAGGAAAAGATAGGCGATCCCATAGGAGGATTGTGCTATGCACAATGTCCCCCTTTCTGGCCCTATCTTCAGGGTGAAACAATTCCAACCGATGAGTTTCCGATAAAGGTTTTTGACAGGTCAGGTACATCACACAGATATGAGAGTGGAGGTATCCATGGTATGGAGCGTGTGGACGAGTTCCACAGGATAGAAATATTATGGGTGGGTACAAAAGAGCAAGTCATTAAAACTGCAAATGAACTGCATGACAGATACATGCATATATTCAATGAGATACTCGATCTTGAATGGAGAAAAGCATGGGTCACACCATGGTTCATGGCACAGGAAGGGCTTGCCGGCGTTGCAGAGCAGACAGAAACCGGTACAACCGACTATGAAGCGGTATTACCTTACCGTGGTGAGGATGCAGAATGGCTGGAATTTCAGAATGTAAGTGTAAACGGCAACAAATACCCATCAGGGTTCAATGTGAAATGCCAGTCAGGAGAAGAACTATGGTCCGGATGCTCTGGTGTTGGGCTTGAAAGGTGGTCATCTGCTTTCTTTGCACAGAAAGGACTTGATCCTGAGAACTGGCCAGAGGAATTCAGGAAAAGGGTGGGTAAGATCCCTGAAGGTATCAGATTCCTTTAAAAAAAAGTGAACTACCACCTTATTCATATGGTGGTAGTTGTCAAGGCAGACACATTAGGCATATACTATTACGATTCAGCTGTACCTGGGGCATTTGCTTCCGGAAGGGCTATATTTCTATCTGTTGACTTGTTAGAGGCCATGAACGATACAGAACTAAAAGCCGTCCTTGCACATGAGATGTGGCATTTACGTCACAATAGCAAGACATCTATATTGGGCCACCTTTCGATGGTAACATTAACATTTAATTGCTCAAGAGCTGAACTGGAAAAACTGGCCGAAGCCTTTGCATCACAGATTGTTGGTAGATTTTTACTTTGTTATTGTGAGGAAACACAATTATACTGATCTCATAATAAAGATCAATCAATAATTATCTTATTACAAAAAAGTTAACAAGTAAAACATTAAAACTAATTAATACCTGTGTAATGTAAGATAGATTCAAAGACTGGTTTCAAACAACGTGGTGACAATACATGAAAGCTTTGGTAGCTCTCTTAAGCGTATAATAAACGATTAAAGTAGTAAAGAGGCAATAGGTTTTAAACTTACATCAAATCAAAGATATAATTTCTCACAATTCAATGAAAATGTAATACAAATTTCTTAGTTCAGCTTTAAGATGTTTCTCGACTTTTCAGAATAATCATAAGCCATTTATCCATTAGTTCTTTGAGGGTCTTTAGGGTAACTGGTTTTGAAACATAATCATTCATTCCTGCTTCAATAAAGCGTTCTTTGTCCCCTTCAATGGCATGTGCTGTCATTGCAATGATAGGGATGTTATGATCAAGAACTGCAGAACTTGTGTCCCGTATTTGTCTTGTAGCCTCAATACCATCCATTTCAGGCATCTGCACATCCATGAAAACCAGATCATAAGAAACGTTATCAAGAGCTTTTATTGCTTCAATACCGTTGTTAACAACAGTGACACTATATCCAAGTTTTATCAGCATAGCTTGCGCTACTTCCTGATTGAATATATCATCCTCAACCAGTAAGATTTGTATATCACTGTTGTGCTTTTGAGGAGAATATGCTTCTTCCCCCTTGTCTAAAAGTTCTGCTTTGGATTGCTTTTTCATTAGTGCTGTGAACCAAAACGCAGAGCCCCTTCCAACTTCACTGGTCACGCCGATCTCACCTCCCATCATTTCGACCAGTTGCTTGGATATTGCAAGACCTAGGCCCGTACCTCCGAATCTACGAGTGTTCGATGTATCAGCCTGGGTGAACTTCTCAAATATAAACTCAATTTTATCTCTGGGAATGCCAATACCTGTATCAGTTACTTCAAAATGAAGTAGAACATTGTTACCTTCCTGTGATTTCATAGAGACATGAATTGTAACCTCGCCATGGGAAGTGAATTTGATTGCGTTTCCAGCCAGATTGGTCAGGATCTGAAGTAGTCTGCCAGGGTCACCATGTAGCAGTTCAGGTACACCAGGTTCAAGTTCATAGGAGAATGCTAATTCTTTCTTATGTGCACGCGGAGCCATGGTGTCTGCAAAACCTTCTATGAGATCCAAAAGATTGAAGTCAATTTTCTCTATTTCTAGCTTATGTGCTTCTATTTTTGAAAAATCCAGTATGTCTTCTATAATATCAAGTAATGTTTTTCCACTTTTATGAATAATATCTACATAATGCCTTTGTTTTTCGTTCAATTCAGTATCCAGAAGTATTTCGTTAAATCCGATAACTGCATTCAGTGGAGTGCGGAGTTCATGACTCATTATGGCAAGAAACTCTGACTTGGATTGGTTTGCAGCTTCTGCAGCTTCTTTTGCCTTTAAAAGTGTTTCTTCGGCCTGCTTGCGGTCGGTGATCACTTCGGTATAAATTATAATTCCCCCAATAGATCCATCTGCTTCGTACCAGGGGCGACACTCCCATCGTGTCCATTCCACTGTTCCATCTTCTTTGTAATAGGGGTCATCTTCAGCACTTGAGATTTCACCATTAAGGGCCTTTTGATGAACATCTCTCCATTTTTGAGGCAAGTCCGGGAACACTGCATAGTGATGCTTTCCAATGATGTCTTTCTCTTTGACCTTATAATCGTCGAGATAGCGTTGGCTGACGTAAATATAATTCAGATCCTTGTCATGGACAGCCACAGCACTTCTTGTGTGCTCTACAACAGAACGCAACAATTTATAAGAGTTAGCAAGGGCATTCTCCATCTGTTTCCTTTGAGTTATGTCCATTGTACTAAAAGTAACACCTTTTGAGGGATAATGGACATCTATAGGAGTGGAGCTCAGCAAGATATCAATAATAGTCCCATCTTTGCGTTTCCAGCGTGTTTCAACTGCCTCAATTCCCTTTTCTGCTAATTGCTCATACATCTCGGTCCCAACATAGTCATAGTCTTCCTGCGTAGGATATAGCATACGAGTACTGGCCCCTAGCAGTTCACTGGAGCTATAGCCGGTCATATCAGATATTCGATTGTTCACATATTTGAAAATGCGATTTTCAACCATACCAATTCCAGTAGGTGAAGCTCTGAAAATGCTTTCTAATTTTTCTTTATGTTGCTTTACTTCGGCTTGTACTTTTCTTTTCAGTAATGTCTGAGCAATGTTATCAGCAAGCTTTTCAAGGAAGGATATAATATTTTCTGTGAACATTCCTTTGCGCTTATCATTAAACTGGATCAATCCCAATGTTTCTCCATGGACATGTAATGGGACCAATGCAACTGACTCATACTCTTCGCCATTGCAACGGTTACGAGTACGTGCTTGCCTGTCCGACTCACTAGTATTAGCTAAAAGTTCAGAAGTGGAATTGGTCCAGAAGCTGCCGCGTGGAGTAAAAAAAGGGAGTTCTGGATCGAAACATCTACAAATTACGTTCCCGCACATACACTCCAGAACAGGGTTTCCAAGCCCGTCCTTGATGATCTGACCATTGAGATCGCAGGTGCAGAGAGAATTTTCAAGTTTGACAAAACTTTCCGGGAAACCCAATGTCTGGTAATAAGGATAATCATCACCATCTTTCAACCTGATGCCAACTGCCTCACAGTTTGAGATATCATGGAGCTTTTGGATAATATCTCGCAGCAATTCATCAAAACCATTCGGTTGTTCAAGAGTTTTAAGCAGATCCAATAAGATAGCCTTTTCATTCTCACTTTCTTTGCGTTCGGTGATATTACGACCAAAACAGACAAATCTACCACCTTCCGTGTCGAGATATGTGACAGACATCTCTATATCAAATATGCTGCCATCCTTCCTGAGATGCTGTGTTTCAAATATTTCAGATCCTTTTCGGATAATCCGCTCGATACGTTCTAAGATTTCAGATTGTTTCTCTAATGCATCAATATCAGAAATATGCATCTTCAGAAGTTCTTCGCGTGAATAACCAGACATTTGGCAGTAAGCTTCATTGACTTGGATTATTGAACCGTCTGTTTCAACTACCCAGAAACCATCTGCTGTCGTTTGCAGGATAGAACGCAGGTACCTATCTTGTTCAAGATTTTTCTGTTCAGCTTTTCGGCGTCCTTCTTCCACGCTAATAGCTGATGCAATTATCCCGATTATCCTTTTATCATCATCTTTAGGTTCAACTTCATCCTGGAATACAGCACATATAGAGCCCACAAAAGATGTACCACATTTTACAGGATGTCCAAGATATGTTTTTAAGGAATATTTTGCCACGTTTGGATCGGTTACTGAGTAATGGGTTTTATGGAGGTTGCAAACTGTAAATGAATCATTGATTCTGCTATTTATAACGTCATAACAAATATGGCCATCAGGTTTGTCCCAAGGGTTGTAATCCTGTGGTACATTCCACTGTCCGCAGGAGAATAGCAGATCATCTTCCAGACGATTGTATATAGCACATTTTGCACCTAAAAGCCTGCCACATAGCTCGGTCAGTAGCTGAATGTTAGTATCGAAGTCCTGCCCGAGGCGCAGAAGGCATTTATTAATCTCAGAAAGACTCTTGTGATCGGTCTTCTCTATAGTATACTCGTCTTTAGACAAATCTGAAAATTCCTGGCTCAGATATTCACTCTCCGCTTTTTACTCAAATCTTCAGAAGCAAATCCTTTGTTAACTATCATAATTAGTCATATAAATACTTAAAAGCCTCCGTTATAAATCATTGTCGTATTTGATTTTCCAGATTGTGTAGTTAGAGATTTAATGCTAGGCATTTAGATCAAACATGCAGATATATTGTCTTTCCAAATCAGTATCTTCCATTAGTAATAAGCCTGTTTTCATTGCATGGATCAGTTAGTTTCTCATACATGCAT
>PXAV01000164.1 GCA_003565715.1 Methanosarcinaceae archaeon | reverse complement strand
TGAAAGTACTCTTAATATTAAAGCATCAGTTGTTAATTCCATGTTAGAACAACAGCTGATGCTTTAACTTCGGTGCTACTTTATTATGTTACGTCTGGATCTTTTTTGCTTAATATTGCAAACACCTCACTGATAATCGAGATGCCATCATCAACTGATATTTCCAAAGCTTCAACGATCTTCTTCTTTTGGATCTCCCCTTTATGATAACCAGTTTCATCATCATACATCTCATCATTTGTTATGAGATGCCAGATAATTGTTACAATCTTTCTGGCCAGAGCAATAATTGCCTTCTGAAATCCAATTGTCTTAACCTTCCGATTGAAAAACATCTTCAACTTACTGTTTTTTGTTCTTGCAGCTGCTTGAGCTACCTGGGTAAGTATCCACCGAGCTACTCTTGAACCTCTTTTAGTGATCCTTCCATTGTAGTACTTATCTGCAGATTGATATACATTTGGTACTATTCCTAACCAGGAAGCAAGTTTGTCTCCGGAAGAAAAATCATGGAAATCACATATTTCAGCAATCAGCGTTGCTGCACTTAGCTCGCCGATGCCAGGACAAGAAAGCAGGATGTCCATTTCACGTTTATGATACTTGTTAGCATAACGAAAGATCTCATTCTCAAGAATAGTTATTTGTTTATCAATACTCTCAATTATTTTGAGACATGATTTCAGTCTTATCAAAACGTATTGAGGAACCTCGTTCTTGAAGATAGCTCTTATCTGATCTGCTTTTTTACGGACATTATGAGTAAGTTTACTTACAATATGGTCAATATCCTGACCATCACATATCCCTGATAGGATCATTCTACCATTCTTACCATAAATATCTGTCAGAACATCGTTGAGATGTAACATCTGAGAAGAAAGAACAGAACTTGCCTCGTTCTTTATATCCGTTCTCTTTTGCACAAGTTTGAAGCGAAGGCGAACTAATGATCTGAATTGTCTATGATCTGGAGCGAATATTCGTGAAGGCTTGATCATATTGTTTAAAGAAAGCTGAGCAATGAATTCAGAGTCTACCTTGTCAGTCTTTTTATGAGTAAATGCCTTCATGTCACGTGCATTTCCAACAATCACTGGCACATAGTGAATCAACGTGTCATAGATAGGAACCCAAAAGTCACTTGTAGATTCGCAAGCAACGACATTGCATTCATTCTCTATTACCCAGGATCTAAGAGATAATATGCCTTCATCGTCCCTATCAAATCGCATCTGTTCTTTATCACCATCTCTACAAAGAATGGTGGCAACCATGAATCTCTTATGTATGTCTAAACCACAAGCTTTGTAAATGTGTAATGTCAATTTAATATCACCTGCTTTTGTTTTGAGCAGAGGAATTGCCTCGAAGGCAATTTGCCATACGTGATCAAAGTCACATTTGAGCCTTCGATGGCAATTCACAGGTTAGTTTACGCACGGCTTCAAAAAGCCGAAATATGTACAACCTTTACTGCTCAAGCAATTATTCGATTTAGAGAAAAAAAGGCTTTTCTATAGGGCACTTTCATTGTTTGTGCCTGATATTAGAGAATATCATGTGTGTTTATAATAACGATTTTACTTATATCCATTCTTTCTACAGGATGCATGCAAAACGATACCGATGCAGAAGAAACCATTGTGATAGGATCTAAGCTTTTTCAGGAATCCTATATACTTGCCCACATGACATCTCTTGTACTGGAGGATGCAGGTTATAAAACCGATGTAAAACAGGGGCTTGGTGGCACATTTGTCAATTATGAGGCACTGAAGATCGGGCAGATACACACATACGCCGAATATACAGGAACCGCCTACAGCCAGATCCTGAATCTTGGACAACTGGAAGAGTGGGAAGGGCAACTTGTATTTGATGAAACTGAGAAAGGGCTTCTTGAGCAGGATAGTATTATTATAGTATCCAATCTTGGATTTGATAACTCATATGCTATTGCTGTAAGGGAAGACTGGGCGGAGGAAAATGGAATTACAAAGATAAGTGATCTTGAGCCATATGCCAGCGAAATGACAATTGGCACAGACCCGGAATTCGCTACACGGGAAGATGGTCTACCAAGCATAAAGAATACATATGGAATTGAGTTCAAGGACTATAAGCAGGCTGTTGCTACTGTAATGTATGAAGCTATAAAAAATGGTGATGTGGAAGCTATCTCTGCGTATACTACAGATACCAGGAACGATGTTTTCAACCTCAGGGTACTTGAAGATGATAAAAAATGCACTTCCTCCCTACGATGCTATACTTATAGTAACTGAGAGTTTCTCAGAAAGGAACCCAGAAGCTATAGATGCTCTGAAAAAACTTGAAGGGGCTATTGATACCGACAAGATGAGACAATTGAACCACCAGTTCGATGTTGAAAAGAAACAACCCAGAAGTATAGCTTATGAGTTCCTTGTAAACGAAGGAATAATTGAGGAATAATAAAACCCCTCTTTTTCAAATATCTGGTTTCCATGGTGCAGAACATGCAGACAAAAAGACTGTTTGAGCGTATAGATTCTATAAAGTTGAAAGGTGTGACAAAAAAATATGACAGTGTATACGCTGTGAAGGACCTGGACCTGGAGATATATGGAGGAGAACTGCTTATTCTTATTGGGCCAAGCGGTTCTGGAAAGACCACTACCCTGCGGATGATCAACCGTATGATAGAGCAGGACAGTGGATCTGTTACCATAAATGATATCGACACAAAGGATGTGGATCCTGTCAGACTGCGCCGCAACATTGGTTATGTTATACAGAATATAGGGCTTTTTCCACACATGACCATAGGGGAGAACATAGGCCTTGTTCCAAAGATTGAGGGTTGGAACAAAAAAGAAATAAAATACAAGGTAAAAGAACTCCTGGCTTTTGTATCTCTCTCACCTGATATGTTCATGGACCGTTATCCGAAACAATTGAGTGGAGGACAACAGCAAAGGGTAGGTCTTGCAAGGGCAATGGCAATGGATCCACCTCTTTTTTTAATGGATGAACCCTTTGGAGCACTTGATCCTATATTACGCAAGCAGCTTCAGAAGGAATTCCTTAAGGTGAAAAGTGAGATTAATCGCACCATAGTTTTTGTCACCCATGACATTGAGGAAGCACTGATACTTGGTGACAGGATAGCTATAATGGATCAGGCAGAGCTTGTACAGGTTGGAGCACCTGAAGAACTGATATTTAACCCTGCAAACGAAATGGTTGCAGATATTGTTGATAACCAGCGTAAGTTCAAGCATATGGATACTCTCAAGGTCAAAGACCTTATGTCACAATATGATGATGAATATACCTTTGAAGCATCCATGAAATCCTTTGATGCAATTGAAGAGATGACAAAAAGAGATCTTGAAAACGCTTTTGTCTTTGATGGACATGAGCTTCTTGGCCAGATAACAATGGTGAACCTTATGAAATGCAGGTTAAGTGATAAAAGAATTATGGATGTGGCTGGGCCTGTAAAGGTCTTCCATCCATATGATTCAGTTGCATTTGCGCTCTCAGAACTGAAAAGAAGCGGAGAAACCCTTGGATTGGTGATCAATTCAAAAAGACCCGTTGGGATCCTGGTATCTGATGAGGTTTTGCTCAAACTTATCTAAAATAGCTGATAAACAAGAATATTATGCTGACACTACAGATCATCCTGGATGTATGGCAAAGGCACCTTATAACGATGCGTACCATCGAACATCTGCATATGTTCAGTATAGCCTTGGTGCTGTCTATCCTTATTGGAATATTGGTTGGTGTCTTCATATATATGAGACCCAAGACTGCAGAACCTGTGCTCAATTTCCTGAATATAGTTGAAACAATACCTGACCTTGCACTTATCGTCCTACTACTGCCGATACTTAAACTCGGAGCGGGACCAACAATAGCAGCATGTGTGCTCTACTCTATACTTCCAATAGCAAGGAACACTTATACAGGCCTTAGAGGTGTTGATGACCAATACACTTATGTAGCCAATGCAATTGGGTTGTCCCCCCGTGAGACACTGTTCAAGGTAAGGATACCAATGTCTTTACCTCTTATAGCAGGTGGTATCAGGATAGCACTTGTATTCTGTATGGGTATCGTTACGCTGGGGGGCCTGGTTGCTGCAGGAGGTCTTGGTACTGTGTTACAGAACGGTATACAGCTCTATCAGAAGGATGCTATTCTTGTTGCAGGGATCTGGACCGGCATACTTGCAGTCTTCCTTGACGGTTTTGCAGGGATGATTGAAAAGAAGCTCCAGGAGAGATATGGTACATGGTAGGTCTTGATATAATACTTAATGCAACATGGGACCACATAATCCTAGTCTATACCACACTTTTGATAAGTATAATAGTTTCCATACCCCTTGCATTTGTATCATTGTACAGCCAAAAACTTGAATTTATCGTAATGAAGTTTGTAAATCTGGTGCAGGCGGTCCCCAGCTTTGCTGTTGTTGCTATCATGGTACCATTGATAGGTATTGGTTTTAAACCTGCTGTTGTGGCAATAATGCTGCGTGCATTGCTTCCTATAGTTAAGAACACCTATATAGGCCTTAAAAATGTGGACCCTGCACTGATCGATTACGCAGAAGGAGTAGGACTTAGCCAGTGGCACATAAACAGATATATAAGACTGCCAAATGCATATCCTGCAATGTTTGCAGGAATCAAGTTTGCAGGCATACTTGCTAACAGTATTGCCGTACTGACAGCTTTTATAGGTAGCGGGGGACTGGGAGAGATAATATTCCAGGGACTTATAGGATACAACACCAGTACCCTTCTGGCAGGTGCCATACCTGCTATCATGCTTGCAATTTTAATTGACAGGACCTTTACTATACTTGAGAGAAAAGTGACTCCTGGTTATGGACACATAAAAGGGTAAAAAGGATTAATATCTGGTCTTCACAAATGTTTTTAATACATAATGCTTTTGAAAGTGGGTATATGAACCTTAGAGACCAGTTGAGAGGGAAGGTTCCTGAGAATGAGCTATGCAGACTACCCAGGCGCTTTGACATCATAGGCAATATTGCTATTGTATCCATCCCACCTGATATGAAGCTATACAATGATGAAATAGCAAATGTTATAAAGAAAAAAATGAAAAATGTCAGAACTGTAGTGAATAAGGTCTCAAAACTAAAAGGGGATAAAAGGGTTGCAACACTTGATATAATAGCTGGCGCCAGCACAAAGACCATACACAGGGAATATGGTTTTTCTTACTGTATTGATATTAGGCAGGCTTTTTTCAATGGAAGGTTGTCCTTTGAAAGAAAAAGGATAGCATCACTAATAGAACCAACTGAAAATGTATTGGTTCCTTTCTGCGGGGTTGGACCCTTTGTGGTACCTGCAGCAAGCGCCAATGCACAGGTTTATGGAGTGGAGATAAATTATGAGGCCTGCCGATCACTAATATATAACTGCAGATTGAACAATGTAGAAAAGAATGTTCATGTCATCAATGCAGATGCCAGCAGCATAAGTAAAATGTTCAGGTCAGGGTTTGACAGGGCTATTGTTCCAACTCCTTATGGAATGGACCACTTCCTAGAAGTCGTTTCCCCGGCTGTAAGGCCAGGAGGTCATGTACATTTTTACACTTTCAAACCCAAAGAGCATATACCTGAGCTTATCAGAAAATATGAGGAGATGGGCTTTGGTGTTGAGTTCTATCGAAGATGTGGCAATGTAGCACCGGGGATAATCAGATGGGTGTTCGATCTTAGGGTACCTGCTGCGCTTAATCCGTAAATTTCGATATGCATGAAGATAGTAATGAGAAAGTAAGACTTCCTCACATAGATTCAGGTGCATCGATGCCCAGTGTATCCAGGGAATTTGCAAGAACTATCCTTGCACAGTTCACAAGGGCTAGTCTGCTGGCCCGTATATTTTCCTCTTCTGCACTTACAACCGGCACGAAACGATAGAACTGGTTGAAAGCTTCTGCAAGTTCCCTGGCATAAACAGCTATTGTGTGTGGTTTCAGATCCCTTGCACAGATGTCGATTATGCTGTCAAATGCTGCCATTTTTTTTATCAGGGAAACCTCTGTATCCTCTGTAAGAAGAGAAAGGTCCGCCTGATATCCCATATCCCATTTGCCTTCATCCTGTGCCTTGTTAAGTATGTTACATGCTCTCGCATGGGAATACTGTATAAATGGAGCACCCTGTTTCTCAAAGTCCAGTGCATCTTTCCAGTCAAAGACCGTTGATTTCTCAGGAGAGACCTTTACAATATCATATCTGACAGCACCGATTCCCACCATACTTGCGACCTCCTTTTTGAACTTCTCTGGCATCTGGGGTCTTCTTCTATCAACTTCCAGGTATGCACCCTGTTCTATCTGCTCAAGAAGATCATCAGCAGGTATGAACTTTCCACGTCGAGTGCTCATAGAACCTTCGGGCAGGGAGACAAACTCAAATATAACCACTTCAGGTTCAGGTTTTCCAATTGAATTAAGAGTTGCTTTGAGCTGACCTGATATGAGCTTGTGGTCTGCTCCCAGAACATCGATTATCCTGTCTCCATACTTTCCTTTCCATTCATGGTATGCAAGATCACGTGTAGTGTAAAGTGAAGTGCCATCACTACGCTGTATCACCATGGTCTTTTCAAAACCATAGTCTGAGAGGTCCACTACCAGGGCACCATTATCATCCTTTGTTCTGCCGGTTGCCTTTATCTCTTCGATTATCCTGAAAACCGCACCAGATCGAACAAAAGAAGATTCATGAGGAAAACTGTCATGAATTATATTCATTCTCAAAAGAGTTTGTTTAATCCCTGAAATAGCAAGAGCAACAGCATCATCAAAGCTCTTGATGGTTGATTGGTCACCATTTTCCACAAGTTGCATGAGTTTATCTATCTCAGAGACTTTTCCGGGATCTTCATTAAGAAGGGCATTTGCCTTGATATATACATCTGCTATTGCATGATCCGGTTTTTTGGAACTGTCAAAATCAAACCTGGAAAAGGCCCACGAAACGATTGCGATCTGCCTGCCCATATCATTGACATAATAATGGGTATCTACTTCATACCCCGCTTTTTTAAGTATGCGCACAAGTGTATCCCCAATAACAGAGTTCCTTATGTGCCCCACATGCAGAGGTCCATTTGGATTTGCAGAAGTATGCTCAATCAGGATCTTTCCATTACAGAAGCCCCCTCCAAAAGATTCTTGCTCCTGAGTTATCCGTTTCACAGTTTTCTCAAGATAGTTGCGCCCCACAGTGATATTTATGTAAGGACCTACAGTGATTATTTCTCCTATAAGGGAATTCTCAGGAAGTTCTATAGCAGCAACTATCCTTTCAGCAATTTCCATGGGATTGCTTTTTGTCTGGGCAGCAAGCCTGAAAGCTACCTTGGATGCAATATCAGCATGTTGGGAAGGTTCAAGCCCAAGGTCATCTGTCTTAAGACCAAGTGTGTAGAGGGCATTTTCAAGGGCAACAGTAACCTGTCTTTTGAAGTCGAGGAACAAAGATAACACCTGCAATTAAATATCTAAACTATTGAATTTTTCAACCACTATTCTATTAATCCTGAGATTTGATCAGACGCCTGTATTGAATCTTAATATAGCTACAATACCACCAAAAGCATTCATAAGCTGGGAACCTTCATCAAAATCCGTGGATATGAATTCAACCTGTGTTGCCATCTGGTCAGCAAGCTCTGAAAGCTCATCGACGATATCGACCCTTTCCAGTATTTCAAGATTTCCATTACAAACAGGACAGGAACCTGCAGAGACATCCTGGTCACCTGGTTTAAAATTCTTGGTAACTGTATCCTCATAGTCCCCATTTGAACACTTCAGGGAAATTCTTTCGGCTCTTAAACCTTCAGATATAATCAATATCTCTACTGCACCGATATTAAGATTTTCACGTACCTGCTTCTCTCCATAGGCGGATTTGCCGGAATCTGATACAAGTTCTTCAAAAAAACGCTGCATAAGCTTTTTCTCAACCATCAGATCAATATCTGCAAGCCTTTCACTGGCGGCATTTACAAGTTCTGAAAGGCCTGATTCATCGGTATATGCAACATCAAATAGCCCAAGTACCTTCTTTTCTATCTCATGGTGAAGGAAATCCCCTGAATCGAACTCTTCTTTTGTGGGAGATGGACCACCTATTAGTACGCCCTCAAAGTCTTTATGATCGACTGTGAGAAACACCTCACTTGCAGCTTCCCCGATACGCTTGTAGAACTCATGGATTGCAATAAGTCTTAACTGCTGGAACCTGTGGGCACTCTGACCACCTTTTCTTTGTTTACCAGGAACCGATGAGGTTAGATTTCTGTAAGATTCTATGTGCTTTCCAACAAGCAGACCTACTGTCGCCTCTCTTCTATCAAGGACAAGAAGTCCGTATGTTTTTGCATCCTTTAGCATCTCTTCCAGGGGTTCCAGGAAGAAAGCAGAGTCACAATGGTACCTGTAAGTAACAATAGGCTGTGGGGGTTCAACAATAGTAGTCTCCATATTAGTCTTGTTGGCGCCAATATCCACTGCACCTGTGAAAAAGACAATTCCATTCTCAGGTACCTCAACATACCTCAACCTTGAAAGCAGGGACTCCAGTGCACCCTGTACATTATCACGTGTAACCTTGGATTTGATATTAGATGCCTGGCCATGCTCGGTCCTGAGTTGGGATGTAACATCTGATATCTGTTTTGTAGAGGGGATATACAAAGAAATGAGTTCGGTACCACGTCCTTTCTTTGTACGTAGTTCCTCTAACTTCTTTTTGAATTCATATTTTGAATGGGAAGATTGTTCTGACATTTTGCAAATGCTCCGGTTAAAATAAAGAATGTATTATATCTTCGATTATTTTGCTTGCTTATGTATACGTTGCTATAAATATAGATTGTGACAGAGATCCATAAGTATACGTTAAAGCTCTTAAAATGCCCTTCGATATTGTTAAAGACCAACTTTTTATCATTGTCTGCAGCATATATTAGCTATACTATATGAGTAACCGATCCTTCCTTTGAAAGCAGCACAACCCTGCTTATTTCAACCTCAGATGCAATCTTATAATCTATTTGCCCTGCAAGTGCATTGGAAAAAACCATTACTTCATGGTGCGTGGGCATTGCCTCACGAGGAAGTCTCTTTCTGGAAAAACCAAGGTGCATATATGCTTTCACTTCTACATAATCAGGCTCAGCTATCTTTATCAATTCTGCAAAACCTTTTATATTTGACATATTGACACCTTTTATAACAGTAATACGGATGGCTGTTCTTGTATCCTTCCCCCTGAGAATCTCAAGGGACCTTAGAATATTATCCCACAACAGAGGTGACCTTGGAGCACACACCTTTTCGTATGTTTCTCTGTCAGCGGCATCAAGGCTCATGTATAACTGTGCAGGGTCTATTTTAGCCATCATTTCTGTAACCGTACCATTGCTCACAACAAAAGTAGTAAAACCTCTGCATTTGAACTCATCTATGAGCTCAGGGAGTCCTGGATAAAGTGTTGGCTCTCCTGACAGGGAGATAGCTACATGCTTTGGATTATTTCCCTCATACCATCTTTGAAGCGGTGCAGATCCTCCAAACCCGGATATGAGCTTTTGCTGGGATTGGATGGAGGATGTCACAATATCCACTGGGCAGTCCCATTCATCTGGAACAGGTACGTCTATTTCTGTAGGTCTCCAGCAGTGCAGACAACCCTGATTGCATAGCAATGTTGGGGTCATCTGGAGACAACGATGAGATCGGATGCCATAGAATATGGATTTATAGCATTCACCTTCATCTTTTATGGACCTTCGAAGCCAGAGACATGTCTTAACAGCGCTGTGGCTGCCCACAAGGCTATATCCTTGTTTTTTTAACAGGGGGATAAGTTCTGTATCATCATCCTTATCCTTACTGACAACTGTCTTCTTTCTGCGGGACATTTTTGGTCTAGTAGCTTTTTAGATATATAAATTTGTTCAAAATTACGAGGATGTGTATCAATATATATCTACGTATGAATATGACAATGAGTAGAATATGTCATATATAATTGATGCATTGTTACAAATATAAATGACCTATTATAACTATCTAAATAAATTGTAATTATCTAAATAAGGTGAAGACTGGCCTGAGAATTGTGTGGCAACACCGGTCTGAAAAGAGGGATCTTGCCGGTGTTGCAAAGATTATATCTAAAAATTCAGCACTCAGTATTTGCAGTTCTTTATAACATCTATCATTGCCTGGAGGTTCTCTGTGGGTGTCTTGCTTACAATGCCACACCCAGGAGCCAATATTGGCACACCAGCATCGATGACTTCCTGTGACTTTTCCTTCACAACCTCCGGAGTTTTGTTCCAGAGCACATTGAAAGGATCAAGGTTACCCACAATAACGGCCTTCTCAGCATTGTCCATAGCATCTTTAACATCCACACTCTGGTCAACGCTTATAGCATCAACACCGGATGATTCCATGAGTGCAAGACCCTGGGTGGTGTCACCACATATGTGCAGTACAACAGGCACGTTGACCTCATGCATTGCATCGACTATCTTCTGGTGGTAAGGAACAACGAACTTCTGATAGAATTCAGCGCCTATGAGCTGTGCACTGGCAGTGGGGTCGATGATTACCATACAATCTGCACCGTTCTCAACCATCTTCTTTGCAT
>PXAV01000034.1 GCA_003565715.1 Methanosarcinaceae archaeon | reverse complement strand
TTTTATTACAGGAACATTGTCCGGAGTATTTGTGGGATTACTGCAAATGTATTACCTGTCGCACAACACAATGTTTTTCTCTGTCGAGCTACCCTCTTTCTCTTTTAATAGCATGGGTGCCTTACCTATAATATCTGCACTTGCTGTTGGTGCTCTTTTGGGTGACATGTTCAAGAGCTTCTTTAAGAGAAGGATTGGCTTTAAGAGGGGAGCACCTCTTCCGCTGATTGATCAGCTGGATTTTGTCCTGGGTGCATGGCTTCTTGTATATCTTGTATCCCCGGCATGGTTTACTGCAAACTTCACTATCCAGATAATCATAGTACTCCTGATACTTACACCGGTTCTTCATTTGGTTACAAACATAATTGGTTATATTGCAGGGGTAAAGAAGGAACCATGGTGAGATACAAGGAAAAGACATGTTTAAGGTAATACCGGTATGCTTTTAAAAGCAACTGATATTTATCAGTATTATATATGTATCAGATGAATAGTATAGGTACCAATAATATGCTATGGCATATCATGGTTTTGTATCAGGTGTTCATATGAATGGAATGAATGGTAAAAATGTGTTGATAGATGCATTGAAAGCATGTGGGGCTGTGAAGTTTGGGAACTTTAAGCTTGCTTCTGGTGAGAAAAGTAATTACTACATTGACATAAAGAAGGCCAGTACGAATCCTTCTACTTTACGTATCATAGCAAAAGAGGCTGGCAGATTGATAGAGGATATGGATGTCGATGCAATCGGCGGAGTTGTTCTGGGAGGTGTGCCTTTGGCAACTGCCGTATCCCTGGAGGCTGACCTTCCACTTGTACTTATCCGCAAGTCTGAAAAAGGATATGGTACAGGAGGACGCTTTGTAGGTGAATATCCAAAAGGTGCAAAGATATTGCTGCTTGAGGATGTGACTACAAGTGGTGGCTCTGTTAAAGATGCAATTAAGGCCATAAATGAGTCAGGTGGGATTGTTGATCACGTGGTTACTGTAGTTGACCGTGATTCAGGGGCAGAGAAGAATCTTGCTGATATGGGTGTGCAGCTTATTCCTCTTGTGAGGGCAAGTGATCTCATATGAATTGTTTAACAAAAGAAAAATTATATATTTCAGGAAACACAAAATTCCGGTATTCTTATTCCTAAGGTATAAACAAGATAATAGCAGATTACACTTGTCCGGGCATATCTGCATATAGCTTGAGACATAAACAGTGACGTTTTTATGATAATGAGGTTTGATACATGAACATATTAGTAGTTGGTGGTGGAGGAAGGGAGCATGCTATTACAGAAGCGATAGCAAGAAGCAAAAAAGAGACTTCCATCTATGCAGTGATGTCAAAGAAAAATCCTGGTATTGCTAGAAGATGTAAGGATTTTCTTCTAGAAAAAGAGACGAATGTAGAACAAGTAGTTGAATTTGCACTATCAAAACAAACATATCTTGCAGTTATTGGTCCTGAAGCTCCCCTTGCAGAAGGTCTTACGGATGCCCTCCAGGATGCAGGTATAAAGGTTGCCAGTCCTGGAAAAAGAGTTTCCCAGCTTGAATTTGATAAGGCATGGGCACGTAATTTCATGAAGAAGAATAATATTACAGGATGTCCTTTGTTTGATGTTTTTTCTGATAAAGAGTCTATGGAATCTTTTATAGATAAGCTTGGAAATGTCGCTATCAAACCATCAGGTCTTACGGGGGGTAAAGGTGTAAAGGTTATGGGTGACCAACTCCCAGATAAACAGGCTGCTAAAGAATATGCTATATCTATTCTTGAAAAAGGTAGTGTTGTTGTGGAAGAGAACCTTAAAGGTGAGGAATTCACCCTGCAGGCCTTTGTGGACGGTAAGCATCTTTCTTTCATGCCAATTGTCCAGGATCATAAAAGAGCATATGAGAATGACCTAGGTCCCAACACAGGGGGCATGGGTTCATATAGTGACAAAGGAGATATACTTCCTTTCCTTACTTCTGAGGATGTTGAGAGCTCCAAACGTATAATGGAGGATACTGTCCGTGCACTTTGGAAAGAAACAGGTCAGGAGTATAAGGGAACCCTTTATGGTCAGTTCATGGTTACCAGGGATGGGCCAAAGGTCATAGAATTCAATGCCCGTTTTGGTGATCCTGAAGCTATGAACGTCCTTCCATTACTTGAGACTGATTATGTTGATGTGCTTGTTGCAATGGTGGATGGGACACTTGATAGCCTTGATGTAAGGTTCAGTAACAAAGCAACGGTTTGCAAATATGCAGTTCCTTCAGGATACCCGGAAAACCCAACTAGGGACAGGGAAGTTATCGTCGGTGATATTGGCAAAGCCTTGCTTTTTTATTCAAGTGTATACGATAAGGATGGTAAGATCTACACAACAGGTTCAAGGGCAATTGCAGTTGTAGGGATCGCTGACTTTATAGAAGAGGCTGAGAAGGTAGCCCAGAATGCACTTGAGAATCTTTCAGGGGATATCTATTATAGGAATGATATTGGCAAAGATATTCTTATAAAGAGGCGTATAGAGCACATGAAGCAGCTACGCAGCTGAACAACCTGTATCATTTATTTAAGAGCTGATATTATGAAACATCTTATTTCCATGGCTGATCTGACTCATGATGAGATAGTTGAAATACTGGATATTGCTGAAGACCTTAAAGAAAAGCGTCTAAGGGGTAAGGTTACAGACCTGATGAAGAACAAAAGTCTTGGTATGATATTTGAAAAATCTTCTACACGTACAAGAGTGTCATTTGAGGTTGCGATGTGTGACCTTGGAGGACATGCACTGTTTTTGAACGCAGGTGACCTGCAGCTTGGACGTGGGGAAAGTATTGGCGATACTTCCGAAGTGCTCTCAAGATATCTATATGGCATAATTGCACGTGTTTATAGTCATGAGACTGTAAAACAGCTGGCAGGGAGTTCTTCGATCCCAGTTGTCAATGCACTTTCTGATAAGGAGCATCCATGTCAGATCCTGGCTGATCTTCTTACCATCCGTGAATATAAAAGCAGGCTTTCCGGACTTAAATATGCCTGGGTCGGCGATGGCAATAATGTATGTAATTCGGCGATAATAGGATGTGCACTTATGGGCATGGAGGCCGTTGTTGCATGTCCTGTGGGATATGGGCCGGATGAGGATATGGTGGATCTTGCAAGAGAACTTGGTGGAAATATAACTATAACCAATGATCCCCTGGAAGCAGCAAAAGATGCAGACATCCTTTATGCAGATGTCTGGGTTTCAATGGGGGATGAGGATGAGCGTGATAAACGCTTGAAAGACCTTGCTCCTTATCAGATCAACAATGATATAGTGGCACATGCAAAACCAGATGTTATAGTTATGCACTGTCTTCCTGCTCATCGTGGTGAAGAGATAAGTGCAGAAGTGATGGATGGTCCACATTCAGTGGTATTTGACCAGGCAGAGAACCGCCTGCATGCGCAAAAAGCACTGCTGCTTAAATTGCTGGGATAAAGTAAATAATGGTTATGGAAATATCCATTTTCCTTTAAAATATTTTATTTCCACTACAGCAGAAGTGATCCTTAAACATGATTTAAAACTTTGTTCATGCATCTTTGAGCATTTCTTTTTTGAATATTCCATACCTATCAAATCCCTTATTCATGAGTATCAATACTCCAAGCATTACATTCATGACCGTTGATACGTAGATAGCTATCATAATGGCTATCTGATATTCAACAGCATTAAGTGGGCTTGAACCTGCTATTATTTGTCCCGTCATCATGCCGGGAAGATAAACAATACCAACAGTTGCCATATTTGCAATGGTTGGCTTCAGAGAGTTTCTAAGGCTCTTTCTCATGTAAGGCTTTAATGCTTCATATTTTTCTGCACCAAGTGAAAGACTGGATAGGTAGCGATTCTCATCTCTTTGTATTTGATAGCAGAAGTCGTTAATTGCAACTATGTTCGCTCTGAGTGAATTCCCTATGACCATCCCTGCAATTGGTATTAAGTAACGTGCTTCCAAAGTATCTGTAAGACCTATCACAAAGTTGTTGAAGTATAGGAGAATCCCTATATTTGCAAATGCAAAGGACCCTGCAAGCGGAACTATTAATGAGCCCTGTTTAAGCTCAGAATCTCTCAGGACCGTGTAAGAAGCAACTATTATCATTACGATCACCCACAACATGTTGAGTAGTGAGCTGTTAAGGTCAAAGACAAATGTTAGAAAGAAACCAACAAATATAAGTTGTAAAGTCATCCTGAGAGAACTTTCGAGAGTAGGATTTATAAGCTTTAGTTTAAGCTGATAGCTGATAAATATGGGTATTATCAATAAAAGGAAGCAAAATACCATTCCTGTTGTGGTGATATCAACAGCAGACATTAGTATCTTCCTGAATTCTTTCCATATCGATGACCCTTACATTCTCACGCTCCCATTCTGTATCATGCGATATGGCAATAACAGTCCAGGAAGGGTTATTAAGGAACATTTCAACAACTGTCTTCTTTAATGATCTGTCCAGGCTCGATGTAACTTCATCAAGTAGAAATATCGTTTTTTTCGTCAGCATTGAAATGATGATGACTATGCGCTGCTTTTCTCCCCCTGATAGATTTTCAAATCTTTTATCAAGGATATCTTTACTAAGCGAAAGTTTTGACAATAGAAGATGCAGTTCGTTTGTATCTAACATTCCTTTGTTTACTTTGTAGGAGAATATCTCTTCTATCATATTCCTGACCAAACCCTCGCCTATGTCGCTGTTCTGGGATATATGTGTCACTTTTTTCCTTATGTCCCAGGCAATTCCCGGATCTATTTTATCCCCCTGAAAATAAATGTTGCCTGACACCGGTATTCTGAATCCCAGGATCAGCCTGAATAAAGTTGTTTTTCCAATTCCGGAACGTCCTTTGATAAGAACCTTGTCTCCTTTGGCAACGGAGACATTGAATTTTGAAAGGATCTCCTGTTCCTCTGAAGCTACACACAAATTTTCCATCCTTATCATTTCCATTATGTTCTCTTCCTCAGCTAATTGATTTTTTGTACTTGATGTTTTTCTAGACAGTAACTATGCTGCTACAACCTTGCTGTATTTTATTTACTGTAAATCACTAACTACTCTGGATACTAGTTAGATACTATTTCATGTGATATCTAATAATACTTTATTTAGTTTTATTTATATATAGGTTATGATTTTGTATGCAACACTTTACTACAAAAGTGTTACTCGCGAAGTAGCGTAGTTTTAAATTTTAAATGAACGACAAAAATATCCATATTTTATGTATTCACTGATATAACGAACCAATAAAAAAAACATCATATAGCTCTAAATAATATCTACTATTGGAGTAATGCGCCTTTGTTTGTAGGAAATATTTTACAATCTTGCCATTAAGATTCAGGCATCTTAACTGCAATTTTTTAAATATTTGTAACACAAAAACAACTCTGGTTATTAATTTTGTTATTGCTTATGAAATCTTCCAGAATCTTTATTCTGTGCAACGCTATTGTTATTATATGAGCTGGAAATCCTATGTATATTCAACCTTAGTTGCTAAAGGGGTTTATATTTATATTACAAAGAACTAGACTATTCAGAAAAATGTACAGGTCTTGGGTACACTAATTATTAAGAACCTGAACTGGATTTATGAATTAATTTATAGTTTTATAGATGATGATAAGCAAAGGAATAAAAGGGATTACAATGACAGAAAACGATATTTCAATAATACATCCGCGTCCAAGCTCTATCGTGGCAGCGCTGTATACTTTGCGTGATCTGAATGTTGATGTTGCTATACTTCATGGTCCTCCGGGATGCTCATTCAAGCATGCAAGACTGCTTGAGGAAGATGGCATACATGTTGTAACTACTGCTCTTGATGAGAACGGTTTTGTTTTTGGGGGACGTGATGAGCTCTCATCCTTGCTCCAAAAAGCAAATGAGATGTTTAAACCAAAGCTCGTGGGGGTTGTAGGCACTTGTGCAAGTATGATAATTGGAGAGGAACTTCACGAGCCTGTTATGGATGCAAACCTTGAAGTTCCTGTCATCGAGGTAGAGGTTCATGCTGGTTATCCAAATAATACAAAAGGTGTTCTAATGGCGCTGGAATCTGCTTGCGAGGTGGGTGTTATCGATGAGCAGGAGCTTAGAAGGCAAAGGTCTTTACTTGAAGAAGCGACAAATGTAGAAATGAGTCATGGTGCAGCCAGCAGAGAATACCTGGCTCCTTCAAGAGGCGACGTGAAATACAAGGTTGCTGAAAAGGTTTACAATTTGTTAAAAGAGGGTAAAAGCTGTCTTACGATAATGAACGCTAAAAAGGAAACGGGCTACATGTTCGCTGATATTACCATAGCTATTAATGAGGTGGCGGCAGAACTTGGGATGCAGGGCAATGTCATTAATATGGCAAATATAGATGCTTGCGTTGGACTTCCAAGGGTCAGGCAGCATGCAACAAATATTTCAAATGATATAAGGAAAAAAAATGTTACTATACATGAGATAATTGGTGGTATGGATGAATATCCTATTGCTGGGGATAAGGTAACTAAACTAATTGATGAAAAATACAAAGAGTTTGATTTTGCGGTAATCAGCGGCGTCCCACATGCAATACCAATGGACCATCTTGGAAATATGCAGGTAATATCAGTTACCAACGGTCCAAGGCAGGTCCTTCCTCTAAAGGAAATGGGACATGAACATGTTATTGTTGAAATAGACCTTCATCCAAAGACACTTGGTGTCGATAGTATTGTTGAATCTGAGTTTGGAGCAACTCTGCGGGAAGTGGCAAAAGATATGATGAAAAATAAAAGGAAGGTCGTATGATGCCCCAGCGAAGGATTGCAATATACGGTAAGGGTGGTATTGGCAAGTCCAGCACAGCTTCCAACGTTGCTGCAGCCTGTGCTGATGAAGGTTACAAGGTCATGATTATTGGATGTGATCCTAAAAGTGATTCTTCAATAACCCTTCTTGGTGGCAGAAGGATTCCGACCATTCTGGACCTTTTAAGGCAGAAAGTGGACATTGATGAGCAGGCTATTGTTCACGAAGGCTACAAAGGCGTAAAGTGTGTGGAGGTTGGCGGACCAGAGCCGGGCATTGGTTGTGCTGGTAGGGGTATTATCGTTGCTATACAGAAACTAAGGCAGATGTGTAAGACCATAGATGATATGGACCTTATTATATACGACGTGCCTGGTGACATTGTATGTGGTGGCTTTGTGGCACCCATACGCAAAGGACTTGTGAGCGAGGCATACATCCTGACATCCGGGGAGTACATGCCCCTATATGCAGCGAATAATATCTGCAGGGGACTTGTAAAGATAGATACGCAACTTTCTGGTATTATATGTAATTCAAGGATTGTGACCAGGGAAGAGGAGATTGTCAGAAAATTCTCAGAAGAGATCGGTAGCAAGCTAATGGCCTTTATACCAAAGGAACAGATAGTCCAGGACTGTGAAAGGGATGGTTTCTCAGTGGTCGAAAAAGCTGCAGATTCTTCTGTTGCAGACATTTATAGGGAGCTTGCGATTGCTATAATGTCCAATGAGGACTCTGTGATGCCATCAGCCCTTAAAGACGAGAGACTTCGTGAACTCACAAGATAAGGTAAGGCGATGCATATGTCTGAAAAGGCTCCAAATCATCTCACAAATAATATTCCCAGGCTTCTACTCTCTGCAGCTAGTTCATCATCAGGGAAGACTACTATTACCATAGGTTTACTTGCTGCACTGAGGGAGGCTGGATATAAGGTGCAGCCCTATAAAGTGGGGCTGGACTATATAGATCCAAGTTACTATTCAGAGATAACAGGACGTATGGCCCGCAATATAGATGGCTTTCTGATGGACGAGGAAATGGTCAGAGATGTGTTCTTCCACGGAGCAGAAGCTGATGGCGGTGCTGACATAGCTATCATTGAAGGTGTGCGCGGTCTTTATGAGGGTTTTGATAGTTTTACTGATATTGGAAGCACTGCACAGGTAGCCAAGATACTGAAGTGCTCAGTGATTCTGGTTATCAATGCAAGGAGTATAACACGTTCTGCGGCAGCACTTGTCAATGGTCTCAAGGAATTCGACAGTGACGTTCATATTGCCGGTGTGATACTCAACAACATAGGTGGACCCAGGCATGAGAAAAAAGCTACAGAGGCTATCGAGTTCTATACAGGTATACCTGTCCTTGGGACAGTATATCGTGATAGTTCAATGAATATATCCATGAGACATCTTGGTCTTGTTCCCGCTATAGAAGGGCGCCGAAGGGATGATGATTTTCATAATAGGATATCTGTCATTAAAAATACTATGAAGAATGGTATTGATGTAGACCGTCTTATTGAGGTAGCGTATGAGGCTCCCGAGCTAGATCGTCCTTTAAAAACAGTTTTCTCTTCAAGGGACATCGAAGGAGAGCCTCCGGTCATAGGCGTTGCCCTTGATGAGGGTTTTAATTTTTATTATCACGATAATCTTGAGCTGCTGCAGATGGCGGGTGCAAGGATTGAATATTTCAGTCCTATCCATGACCGAAAACTCCCGGATATTGATGGTATTTATATAGGTGGAGGTTATCCTGAACTTTTTGCACAGGAACTGGAAGATAATGTTTCTATGCGTGAGGATATTCTGGATGCATCTCTCTCAGGCATGCCAATATATGCGGAATGTGGTGGCCTGATGTACCTGACAGAAAAGCTCAGTACAGGTCTAAAGGGAAAAGGTAATTACAGTATGGCAGAAATGTCTGAATCTACACATGATATGGTTGGTGCATTACCAGGTCACACTCTTATGGGCCATAAACGTGTGGTAAGCTATAATATTGGCTCCCTTGCCTTGAACACAGTTATTGGCAAAGCAGGTAACTCTTTCCGTGGCCATGAGTTCCATCACTCAGAAGTTACAAACATTCCAAAGGATGCGGAATTCGCTATCAAACTTTCCCGCGGTACAGGCATAATCGATGGGTGGGATGGACTTAAAGCTAACAATACATTGGGTTGTTATGCACACCTTGTAGCAAGTTCCTACAAAGAATTCGCTTGTAGTTTTGTGGATTTTATGAATAAGAAAGAGTGAACAAATATAGATTATATCAGATAAGGTTAAATTAGATTATGTCAGATCAGATCAGACCAGGTCTTGAGTGACAATATATAATTCATATTATACTTATGTACAAGAATAGATATGTTTAATTTTGTGCATTATGAACTATATATCAACATCAGAAATAAAACGAGCTGATGAACTGTCTCAAATGGTGGTTTTTCATCTTGAGGGCGAAGAGTCCGCTGCGGGGATAATGTGGGCTCAGGAAATACTAATAATGCCTGAGAATACCGAAATTCCATAATCCACGGATCATTTAGAAGACGTTGTTAATCTGCGCGATAGGATAATAGTTTTAATTAACCTTCATAAAATATCCAATCTCAAACCCAGAGACTTAGATGCAATTCATGCATATCAGTTGTTGAGATAGGGAAAAATGAGCTGGATGATATATCGCAACTATCATAATATAAATATGATAACATTTGAGAACCCTTCGTACGTATTATATTATCCTGATACATTTTTGTTCTTGTATGTTAAAGTGATATGTACCTTTTGACAGAAAGTTTTTAATCTTGTGTATCAAACCTTTATGCATGGAAATTGAAGCAAAGTTTCTTGTGCCAGACAAAAGCTGTTTTGATAATATACTTAAGATGGACAAAATAAGTGGCTTCAGTCAACAGAATATTTTTTTTGATAAATTCCGTGATACATATCTTGACTCTTTGGATATGGCTATATATGCTTCTGGTTTTTCTTTCAGATCAAGGGTAAAAAATGAAAAGACCACATATACTCTCAAGTCACTGGAAAACCAGATATACCAAAACAGGGAATCAGTTTCATCAATTAGAATGAGAGATGAAACTGAAATAACGATGCAAGAAAGCATTCCTTTTAATGAATGGGATAATTGCAACCTAAAGAAAAAGATTATAGATATAGTAGGCAAGGGTGAATTATTCGATATTTTTTCTGTATATCACAAAAGAAAAGATATACAACTCTATGATGGAAAAAGGCACATTGCAGAGATGAGCTTTGATGACGTCACGATCAAATGTGATGGAAATGAAAGTCCTTATCTTGAGCTTGAAGTTGAACTTATGGGTGATGGGACTATGTTTGACCTGCAAAGAATAGTCTCATTTCTGAGAGATGATATTGGCTTGTCGCCGGGTGGGAGTTCAAAGTTTGAAAATGGATTTGAACTCTTAAAGGAGAATGTCCTCAGAGATGCCTATTACCTTGATTATAAATTCAAGGGTAAAGATGCAGATATCAAGTTTTCAACCCTGTGGGACATGTTTGATGAATATAATATCGAAATAGAACATGCACGCAAAGTTGCAGAGAACTCATTTTTACTTTTTGAAAACCTTGGATCTATCCACGGACTGGACTATAGATTACGTCATACATTAAAGATAGCAGCACTAGTCCATGATATAGGTGTTATGACAGATTTCAGTACACATCACAAAATAGGAAGGGACATCCTTTTTAAAAACTGCCCTAAGGAACTTCCATATCCTCTTTACCATTTCCTTCCATGGATATCTTTCCTCCATAATAAAAGGATAGGAAAAAAGAAAATACAAAAGCTTCTCATTAACAAGTACTTTTCACAACTTCCGGTTAATATGCAGTATGATATATTAAGGATGGCAGCAATAATCAGGATTGCAGATGCCCTTGATTACAGCCGTATGGATAGCAAGATAGTTGATATAGATGTCCGGGCAGAGGATGTTACTGTTAAGATAACAGGCAAGGGTACGGACCTCGATGTTGATAGAGCAGACCGTAAGGCAGATCTTTGGTGCATGATATTTGAAAAGCCCATCTTTTTCAGGAAAGGCTATTGAAAACCTTCCCTATTAAGATGTTCTTCCATATACTCAATAACCGTACGCATTACTTTTATTCTTGCATAATATTTATCATTTGATTCTATAATGTTCCACGGCGCCCATGAGGTGTTTGTTTTCTGTA
>PXAV01000098.1 GCA_003565715.1 Methanosarcinaceae archaeon | reverse complement strand
TCTGTATATCTGTACCAGTGACCTTTTTTCCAAACTTTCGTATCTCTATTATCTTGTCCTTGTATTCGATGATGTCAGACTTCATGAATTTTGGGAGCCTTAATGAAAAAGTTACACGATACATATCTTTTCCATCCTTTCTTCCCTGCAGTGTCTCTGATTCACTGAAACGCCCCCCAAGCTGGGAGTTCACTTCCTTGCATATATGTCTGGCTGCATTTGCCGAGCCTATGTAAAGATCAATACCCTCCTTTACCTCTGCTGTGTTGGATATGAAAGCCATGCGATCACCTTTTAGACGCATTCTTTTTAGTACATCATCTGCTATTTCTTCACATCTTTTTTTTTCATTATCCTCGGGATTCCTGTCTGTGGCTCTTATCTGTACGATAGCTTCAAAATATCCTCCGGATATGCGACTGCACATATCACAGGCTTCACGTATGATGCGTACTTCTGTTTCAAGTTCCTTATGGAATAGCCGGTCAATAACTATAGCATCTACTTCAACACGTGCTCTGTAAAGGTAAGGTGTAAGTGCTCTGGGCTCAATGTATATCTCAATCTCCTGGGCGCTCTGGTGCACCAAAAGTGCATCTTCTGTTGTTTTGATCACAATATCATCGATATTGCCGAAATCTTCCCATTTCCCTCTTGTATACCGTGCTCCGCATCCGGAGCACATATTTGCTTGCAACACAGGAGCTATCTCTGCAAGGGCAAGATCATCAAAATAACAAATCTTACAACGTCCTTCATAAAGTTTTTTTGCTTCTTTTCCACATTTTGGGCAGATGGTAATATTTATCGCTCCTGGTATTGTTCCTTTTTTTGTATCTTTATGTAGCTTTTATTCATAATATCTTGTATTCACATACGTATAAATTTATAGCTCATACTGCCTGCACCTATATTTTGCGCATGTTGTAGATGTATGACCGGATCTATGCCCCATACATCATTTATATTCCCTCTTTTATGAGCATACATTTTCTCATTTATAAGTTCAATACTTGCCATATCAATGGCAACCGGATCATTTGAAGCCATAATACCTACATCTTCTACAAAAGTAGGGCCCGAGAAGTTAAAACAGTCACATCCCGGTGTAAGATCAAATATCCAGTTAATGTACGCTATCTTTTCAGATAACAGTTTTACAGGGCCCATGGCAGCCTCTCCAAGTCTCTCCTGCATCCTTAATGATGCATCTTTTGGGGGTATGATTGCCTGATAGTTGCAGCTGCCTATACAGGAAAGTTCACCTTTGCATAATCTCTTTTTTACATTAGCTTTACCATTGTTAACTGTTATTGCATTCCATGGACAATGCTTCATGCAATTTTTACACCCAACGCATCTGTCAACATCAATATCAGGCTTTGCAACTTCATGCACAGAGGTCTTACCCTTTTTATCCAGGCAGCCCATTCCAAGGTTTTTAACAGCTCCTCCAAACCCTGATGCAGGGTGTCCTTTACAATGTGATATCATTATCATAGCATCTGCCTTTGCAATAGCTGAGGCTACAGTTATGTGGTCCAATACATGTCCATCTATTTTCACTGTAACAGAATCATCTCCAATCATCCCGTCGGCACAGATCATGGGTGCACCCATGCCTGCATGGGTAAAACCATTTGCTGCAGCGGTATAAAGCATATCTGCAGCATTGAACCTCTTTCCGCTATAAAGTACAGTTGTATCTGTAACAAAAGGTAAACCTCCTGCCTCCCTTACAAGGTCTACTACAATTTTTACTATCACGGGGCGTATGTAGGTAGTGTTACCCAGCTCACCAGGGTGTATCTTGATAGCAACTATATCACCTTTGCTTACGGGGCATACTTTTTGGAAAAGATCAATTACCTGATCTATCTGGGTATTCTCCGGACCAATATCTTCAACTGATTTAAAAAAGACTTCATTCATGGCAAACCATCTTTTAGTGTGATTGGATGTTATTTATATATATATATGCATGTTTCACGTCACTACTTATTGTAATAAGATTTTGCAACATAAAAATTCAATATTTTAATGTTACATATTTTTGTCTTATTAATATGTTTTTCTTAAATTCATATTCTCAGATACGATAATAGCACATTCAAGCATATTTATGAATGTACACACACATACACACACACACACACATATATATATATATATATATATATATATTAGGTACTAATTTATGCACTATATTAAATATGTATAAATGTTTAATATTTAGTATTAATAGTAATATATATTTTATATACATTTTCTATATATGTAAGTAGTATTTACTTGTATATGATGTAAAAAGGAGATAAGTAATGTGCTACATTCAAAAAACAAAAAAGAAATATACAAATGAATCAGCAGACATGTGTATGCAGATATTTTCACATGAGAAATATGAGGGTAAAATCAGCGAAGAAGATTTGGAAATTGTTCGTTTTATGATAGGTGGGATCAACGCAAAATAATGTAGATCCGCTGTATATTTTTCAGGGTTGAAAAAGATGGGTGATAGGTAGGAAATAAGTTATTCTAAAAATAACAAAAGGACCTATTGAAGCAGTTGCATTATTTATTTGAGAACAGGAAAATATGAGTTGCTGAAGTATATCCAGCCGGATCATATCCGGCATTATCCGGTGCATATTTCAACATACAAAAATAAATGAATAGAAAAATATATTCAATGGTCCTGTTTCCTGATGCATCTGATAATTTCTATTTATTTTTGTAGGTCATTCAATGAACCATTCAATGTAGGCCAGAAGTTCCTTTTGTTCCCATCCATTGATCCTTGCAGGGCTGTCTTTGTGTGTCCCTCCAAAAAGCCCGGCCTTCTGGTCCATGTCAAGGACATGTACTTTATACTTTCCTTCTTCACTATTGCGTATAAAATAACCCGGGGTCATCGAGTCAGATTTCTTCCACATAGTTATTTTATCATAGTCCCACAAACATGTTGCCCACTCTGCCATTTTTTCCATATGCTCATCGGAGATATCTTCTATATCACCAACAATCACACAGTGCTTTCCATTTTTTGTTAGCTCAATACTATTGTTACGCCGTATAATAATATCCATCTTATCCCCATGGTAAAACGATATGCAGATAGTATAATAATTTTTTGTTCAAAACAAAGCTTCAAAGTAAAAAAATTCTTGAACACTAGCATATTTCTTCATAATGGAAAAAAGATGCTATTAAGAATAGCATCTTTTTTGTATACCTACTTCTTCTGTGGAGGCCAGTTCTTTTCCATCCAGCCAGGAATTCTGCCGGAATCAGCTGGTCCTATAAGTACACTGGCACCTGTCTCATCCTCTACATCACCCTGAAGACGTGCTGCAAGTCCGGGAAGGACGATGGTGTTGTGTGATGTGTCCTTCTTAAGATCAAAGCCTGATTCATCGATACCCTTTTTGACCTTGGCTGCTGTAAGCTGGCCACCTGCCACTGCAGCTTCCACACCGATACCATCTGTATCAATTGCCCAGAGATAACAATCTATCTTGTTTGATGCTATATCGCTCTCAACGGTGTAATATGTGAGGGCAAAGTTTGTTGTGACCAGTACTGGAGAGTCCTTGTCCGGACTGCCTACCTTATACATTCCAGGGTCAACTGTAACAGGTTTCCGCGGATCTGTATATATAGTGTCCCTGATATGCAGTTCAGGTAACATTGCATAAGGCTCAGTACTGTGGAGTATCATTATGTCACCATATTTTACAGTTAACACAGAAGCTACCACAGTTTCCCAGTAGGATGCACTTACAGGGTCATCATGGGCCATCCAGGCTGTGAAAGGAACAGCCATTATAGGGTAGGCTATTTCACGGTCGCCATCGATACCAGCCCTGCGTACCTTGGTGAAATTTGTGAAGGTCTGTTTCAGCTGTTTTCCTGTTGGGAAAGTTCCCGGATCAAGCACAAGTTTTTCAGTACCCATTTCTGCAAAGGTCTTTGCCATGGACTTGAGAAGGTCAAGGTCATCTGGTGCAAAGAGCGTAACAGGTACGTCGTATTTTAATGCAAGCTCTGCGACCTCCTTCCAGTTATTTTTGTTAGCTGCATAGAGCAGAGGATTCCTATCTTTTGCCAACTCAAGACCTGCTTTGAGCACATTGTGGTTGAACGAACAGAGTATTACTGGCAGCTCTGTTGTTTCCAGTACCTTCTTAACAGTAGATGCAAACCTCTCTGGATCATCAGATACACTGCGTATGGCAATCATATCCACCGTGAGGAAATTACCTACATAGAACTTTTTGAAATTCTGTATATAATTTACCCTTTCAACAAGTTCTTCCTCATCCATGGTGTCCCATACATCATATGCGAATTTTGTCTGGTTGAAGAAAGTTAGTTTATGACGATAAAGTACATCATCCCCGCCTATCTTTGCTATCTTTTCTCCAACTCCTATCTCTATCTCCCTTATCTCAGGTTCCAGGAGTTTATCAAGTTCTTTAAACTTCTTTTTGAATTTCTCTTCAAGTAACGGCGTACAATCTGTAAGCTTCATTGACCTATCTATAAGATGTGCCGCAAATGCCATGCAAGTCTGTTCACCGCATTTTCCACAATTTGTTGCAGGCAGGTACTTATAAGCTTCAAGTGGACTGTTTATCTTCATCTGTCACACCTCCATACCTATCCAGTTGCTGATATCCAGCTCCTCGGCATCAATGGAGCCATATAGTGTTTGTGTAAGTTCCTTAAGTACCTGTACTGATGTTGGGTGCATCATCATGAACATATCGTTCCCGGCAAGTGAAAGTGCAAGACCGGTGACGATTTCCCATATGGGTCCACGGTACTCTCTTGGTCCCCAGTCTGAATCCTGTTTAAGTGGAGATGCGACCATCCAAGCTTCACGGGCACCCCAGGCATTGGTGGTACCGGATGACATGGGGAATGTAAGCTCATCATCGCCCATAAGACCTGCAAGCCTTATGCGCTCCATATTAGTGTATGCATAATCAAGACCATAGCCCAAAGCTGCGGTTGTAGGATCCATTATAATGCTTTCTCTTGGAAGGTTACATTGCTTCATGAGCTTTCTGTTAAGTTCCTTCTGGGCATTTATCTCAAGCTGTGTCCAGGAAAGCACCACATGTCCATGATCAATGGCTGCCTTTGCTACTCTCTCATAATCCAGGTTCAGACTTGCTGATGCAAGCAGTACCCTTTCACCTTCTGCAACCTCGGCTGCTTTTTCAAGTACCTCTGGGTCCTTTTCTGGATTTCCAGAACCACCGATAACAATTGGAACATCAACTGCTTGCAGCACATCTTCCACTATTTTTGCTGCTTCTCTGGCAGAGGTATCGTTTATGAGCGGATCGGTGGATATCAGGTGGATGGTAACCATATCAGCGTTAAAATCACGCACTACTTTTTTTGCCCATTCCGCAGGATCATTGATCACATCCTCATAATTGCCCTTTACAGCTTTTGCCATACCAATTGGCATATCAAAAACATCCATGGTAATGTAGTTCCTATGAGGCATCTCTGCATCGAAATAATATGGCAATGCATTCTCACCACCAAGTGTCACTGTGCTTTTCCTTGAACCACCATCTGCGGAACTCGCACCGAGTGTGACCTCCTGTATGGTATTCTTCCAGCTATCTATCTTTGAAACCTCAAATTTGCTATCAAGAAGTTCCTGTAGTTTCGGTGAAGTTGTAAATTTATCTGTCTGTGGCATCTCACCGGACTGAAAAGCAGATGCGAACAACTGTTCAGCAGGAAATCCAAGCATTCTTCCGATATTGGCCATGTGCAGGGATATCTGGGATATCTCATTACCCAGAGCATAGGCAAGTGCAGGGTTAAGTCCCCCTCCGCCTGAGATATTGAGCTCAATGTCACCCTCAATGGTCACCCCTTCCAGGGATTCCACATTGAGGTCCTGCAAAATATCACTGAGTTCCTTCAATTTCATTTTATTTGTCATGTGCATTCCACCATATGATAATGTTTGTTACAAACCAAGTTTCTGGGCGATTCTCTCTATTTCCTGTACTGCAGTTGAATCATCCGGCAGATCGAACAAAGGTTTACCAGCCATATCACGTTCAACTATCATCTCATCAACGGGTATCATTCCTATTAGCTCAAGATCAAGTTCTTTAGCAGTACTGGTAATTATTTCACGGTTTGTATCTGTGACCTTGTTTGCAATGACATATATATTTGACACCTCAGTCTCAAGCTCACCTACAAGTTCCCGTATACGTTCTGCAGTCCTTAATCCTCGGCGTGAACCATCTGTGACAACTATAAGCTCATCAACATCCTTGAATATCTTTCTGCTAAAATGTTCAAGGCCTGCCTCTGTATCAATGATAAGTACATCATAATTGCTTACAAGCTTGTTCATGATACCTCTTAGCAGATTGTTCACATAGCAGTAACATCCAGAACCTTCTGGCCTTCCCATGACTATAAGGTCATAACCTGGCATCTCTTCAAGGATCTCATATATCTTTGATTCCAATATGGATTCCTTGTTGATGTCAGGGGGAAGGTTGTCACGCTCTTCATGCATGTATTCTTTTATATCACCAATCGTTCTGCTGCTATTACATCCCAGTGTCTCCGGAAGATTGGTATCCGGATCAGCATCTACGGCAAGGACGAGGTTATCAGTTTTTGTGAGGTGGCGGATGAGAAGACTGGTAGTTACAGTCTTCCCAGTTCCTCCTTTCCCTGTCACTGCAATTATCTTCGTCACAGAAAACATCTCTTATTCATCTTTTTTGATTATTATCTTTTCAATACTGACCTTTGCATTCTTCAGTATTATCTTCATACCAGCAGAACCTCCGCTACTACCCATTGGTATAGAAGGCATAAAGTTTGAGGGCATCTGCATCATCTGGGGAGCTTCATAACCTTGCTGTTGTGGGGAAGGTGTTTCTTGAACATCATTTTCTTCTTCTTCCTCGTTCCATCTTACGACTATAGGATGCTCCTTTTCACTAAGGAAGTTTTTTAGGCTTTCGATGTCAGATGTCTCTTCTTCTGTTGCTATCTTGTCACGGATGTCTTCAGGTATGTCATTGAGGATCTTTTCCTTTAGTATCTTTGGCATCCATACTACCCTATTCCAGCCACCATCGGACTGAATGAACTTGGGTGAACGGAAGTAGTTTATTCCAACTCCAAGGAAACCAGCAACCTGTTTACCACCGCCTGTCTGACCTGCCATGGTCGAGAACTGAAGGCCATTTGGTGCTGTGCCTGCAAAGTCCCTGTCAATCCATCCGATGCCATCTACCTCTGGAATGTAGAAACCTACGACTTCAAAACATCCACATGAGGTGTGTGGGTACTCAAAGAAAGAGTGAAGTTTTATTCGGTCATACTCGCCACTTGATAATCTCTTTGCAGCTTCGTTGACCCCACTGTACTCTCCTGATTCAGAATCTATGAGCTCTCCTTTTGGAATCGCGAACTGGGGACCTTCAGGATCGACCTTTGCTGCGGCTCTTCCATCGAACCAGTTTATGGCACCACAGAGTGATATCCTGTCAGGTGTGACCACACAGACATTTGTTGGAGCGAATGATGCACAGAGGGTACATCCATAGAAAGTGTCAACATCCTCATCATGCAGATTGCGTGTCCTCTCATCCCTTGCTTTGTAGACTTCCTTTGCACTATCAAGTTCCTTTTCCACTTCCTGTATATCTGTGATATATATAGCTTCGACCTTCTCTATGAATGGAAGCTCATTTTTAAAGAGCATCATTATGGCCTTTGCAATATATTCAAAGGATGTCAGTCCTTTGTTAACAGCATCTGTTCCCAGCCTGAGCCACACGTCATCTCTCTGGTTAAGGTGCATAAGGCCCTGAATATAGTTCTGGAACTCATGGTTCCTCCTCTCGACAATTGACTCAAGGTCAGTTTCCACAAGCTCTCCTGCAATCTTATAGATCATTGCGATGGGGTGGCGTGAGCCTTCTTCCATATCAGAGAGGTCCGGGCCAATCAGTGTAAACTTATCGTCCTCAATATCGTTTATGTCGGCTGCCCTTACAAGTTCGAAACCTTTGGATTTTGGGCCTGCAAGTTCTACATACATACCATCTTTTCTGATCCTTTCTCCTTCAAACATTGGAGATATTTCAAAAGGAAATTCATCTGCCATTATTAGTTCTCCGTATTATGATCATTAATTACAAATTATCAATAAGTTCATCAAGTGCCTCAAAGTGAACATCTGCTTTGAGGTTCCCAAAGGACAATGATGAATTCTGCATATAATGTCTTTCAATGCACAGGGTCTTAAGATCTGTGAAGTTCTTCAGACCTGCAAGAACCTGATTAAGGTAATATTTTTTGTGTCCAAGGAACACTATCGTATCATAGGACCCTTTACCATCCAGGCCACTCCACCTTGCGTCACCAAGAAAGGTTGCCAGTGAATGTATATTGATATACTTTGCATCTATTCCCTTGTCCATAAGTGCAGTTATGGAATGTCCGGTAGCAGCTACCGGAATTCCTTTCTTTGCAATAGCTATTGCCTTTTCCACAAGCTTTTCATCCTTTAGTAACTCAGAAGCAACCACTAAAAGGGGTCTTTTGGCTTTTGTTATCACCTTGCCTGCTACATTTGGGTTAACAGGCTTTGCGACATTTCTTCCCCATGTCTCATATATCTGTGTGTTCTTGGTGGTATCGACCATTTCAGCATTCCCCCTTGCAGAGTCTCTTTACATTTGTGGGTTGTGCTGATACATCAGATTTCATTGAAGGTCCGGAAAGTATCTTCTTACGTTTCCAGTCGATTTCCCATCCATGTTCCTTTTCAAGTATCTTGAGCAGCTCTTCACGTTTTGCAAGTGGCAGGTCCGTCTCTGTCCTTACAAAGTTATACCAATCATAGGGCATATGACCGAGGTACTTCTGACTAAGCTCTATATAGTGGGTCAGTTTGATCATCCTGCCCATGTTGTTATCTGAAGGCCTTATGCAGTTTTTAGCAAGTATTGGGAGAAGCTCCTCAACAGATTCCACAGTAGTAAGCATGAACTCGGGTGATGTAGGTATTGGCATCTGTTCACCATTCCTTGCATCATATACCTTCCATTCCTCTTCTTCATAGGGTTTTCCAATAAGGGCTCTTCTATATTTTGATCCGTGAGGCCCGACAACAACCGGTATTCCCAGTCTGTTGCACCCCGAGCCGATAGCAACTGCCTTTTGGGAATATGCTCCCCATGCAACACCAACAGCACCGATACGGTTTGCTATATAGTCAGCTATCTCTTCATAATTACCGGCAACCTGTCTCTGGGCAAATATTGCTGCTACCTTTATAGCTGTTCCTGTGATATGTGAGTTCGATACACATGATCCCACGTTTATGAGGTTACCTGCAAGGAACTTTGCCGGATATTTTTCATAAAGGGTTTCACCTTCCTCATTCTTATACATACCAAGGTCCATTGCAGCACATCCGGAAGTAACTACTATATAATTACGCTTTAGCATTTCATCTGCAACTTTAAAATAATCCCTTGTTCCATCCGCGTAATTGGAACAACCAACCATTGCAATGATACCTGGTGTTGTACCAAGTACAAGGTTCACTCCTTCCTCTCTGATCTCAGGATCACTTATCTGTCCTCTGCCTGCACGCACATATCCCTTTTCCTCACGTATGAGCTTCTGTGAAGCTTTCTCTATAAGGTTGAGTATGGGTATCTCCTTTGGACATGCCTGGTCACACCTTCCACATGCTATACACTTGTCGTGCAAATATTCAAACTTGCTGAGATCACTGTCAACTCCGGCTTTCATGGCTTCCATTATCGGCAGGTTATCAGGACAATCCATCTCACATGCACCACAATATATGCACTTTGATGCAAGTCCCTGCATATCTTCTTCTTTTGGAAGTGCCTTTATTCCCATCTCATCGCGTATCTTTGACATCTTTATAGCAAGTTCGGGCCCAACCTGCCCAAGCACATGGAAATCAAGGATAAGTGCACCATCTTCCTTCCGGCTTGCAAGGTCATCAATAATATCCTTTGGATCATCAGCTGATCTGTCGGGTAGACCATACATTATTTTCTCATTTGTTGCTATAACAGGGATAGAGAGCTTCTTTGCTTCATCCAGAACATCTGCCCTGACACACTGCTCATCAACAACGATAAGGTCTGCAACACCTGAGCGTATCATCTTCAGTTCCTTTGCCATTGTACCAACGATCTTTGCACGTGGTTTCCCTCCATTCTCTACCTTATAACGTGTCATGTCAATGGCAGTACAGCACAGTCCAGCAACCTCTATCTTGTCATCAAGTTCGTGATCATGTATATAATCCATAATATAGGTAACACCGGCAACGTTATGCCCTATGACTAGAAGTACTGGTTTGCTTGCATCGATACAACCCATGCCAATTTCAACCAGTGGTGTATCAGGGTCAGATTTTGGCATTTGCATGGACGATACCTGGGCAAGTTCAGATACTTCCATACCAACGTGGTCAAGCATTCCTCCATGGAGGATCTTTGACTCAAAATCAATAGCTCCCCCCTCCTGTCCAACCTGTATAGTGGCAAGAAGCTGTGTTATCTGCTCTTCAACATAATCAAGGACTTCTTCCAGGTCGCCAAGTGTCTCAGGCTTGATGCCGGTTACAGCTAGGGTGTTGGGTGCAAGCAGGTTTGATGGTCCCATGTCTATGGTTTTGTCATTTCCGTAAAGGTCTATAAGGTGGTGGAGAATATGGCGTCCGTGTGCAGAGTGTGCAGCGGCTCCGGTAATTACTCTAAGTAGTGTTTCCCTCGCATTATGAGCTGCCATATTTATACCGCATGCTCCTTCCTTGTTTCCGGAAAGGTCGCATTTTCCATATGTACAGTAACAACATTGGTCACAGGCCGGTGTATAGACTGGATGGTAGCGGGATAGGATCTTATGATCCCAGCTCCTTAGGGTCGATATACCGGGTTTTGGTGTAGGACCTACTTTTACTCCTTCATCTTTTGCTTTTTTCTCAATGGCGCCTACTATTTTGCCGATTGTGATTTGAACGTTTTCCAGGTCATCTATGGAAATTTGTCCAGTCTTTATGTCGGTCATGTCTGTTTTATCCTCCTTTATAGGTCACTGGGTGTTACAAAAAAACACCAAAATATAACTTGTTATTATCATTCCCCAAAACAGTAACAATTTTATAACTGTTGTGTAGGACGTCTTTATTAACTTACCATGTATAAAAAAGTTTCCATAATCTATCACGATTATTTGTGACTATTATTTAACTGTTTATCAATAAGCTTTTTTATTCAAATACAGTAGCTAATTTAAACTTCCAGGTCAACCAGTATATAATGTTGTTTTCATCCTTGGTCAAATATCAGCAATAGATTTTTTTTCAAATATAAGCTTTGCCATAAATATGGGCAAACCCCATAAATACCATTAAACACCAGATATTATGTTATCGGGGGGATATTCTTCTTAGAAATAGTTTTATTTGATGCATGTCTACTCATAGAGAAGCTTACATCATGGTGAATGACTTGGATAAGAAATGCTGGATATGCGGCAGGGAAGAGAACCTACCTTTTAAGTGTCGATTTTGTGGAAAAGTGTTCTGCTCGCTTCACCGTCTCCCTGAACAGCATGCGTGTGAGGGTCTTGATGACCTTAATAAAAATGGCCGCTTCTATGGTAAAAGGAGTGGACAGGGTAGCAGCAGTGATAACATGGTAAAAGATGTACTGAAGGATACAGCAAAATATGCTGCAAAGAACGCCGCAACAGGTGTTGGCAGAAATATCGGTAATTCTATTAAGAACAGTCCATCAATAGCCATCATCTTCATATGTATCATTTCTTACTTACTGCAGGCAGTTCCTGGTTATTTTGCGTATTTCATGCTCATACCAAATGAGATAATGATGCGACCATGGACAATTATCACTCATATGTTCCTTCATGTAAACCTGATACACCTGTTCTTCAATATGCTTGTGCTGTTCTTCTTTGGGCCTGAACTGGAAAGGCGCGCAGGGAAGAAGATATTCCTTGTAGTGTACTTCACCTCAGGCATAGTTGCAGCAATAGGCTATTCTGTGACAAGCAGCTCCCTCTTTATACCGATGGTAGGGGCAAGTGGTGCCATCCTTGGAGTTTTTGCAGCACTTGCTGTAATAGCCCCTGATATAAGGGTATATGTATATTTCATACCCATGAAGATAGTTCATGCTCTTGTGCTCTTTGCATTCATAGACTTCATATTCATCGGTGCTGACGATATGATAGCTCACACTGCCCATCTTAGTGGTATACTTGTCGGGGTGCTTATGGGCATGAGGATAAAACGCTCTCAGGTCAAATATGGGTCATACGCTCGCACTAACCGAAGGTGATCTATCTGGCAGGAAGCCAATCCCATCTTGCAAAATTGTTTCCCAAACCTGAAGAAGGGGAAACCATCCCTGTACAATTCATAGATATGCAGTATAAACTGGCTGGTTGGTGTCCTGAGCAGAAACGCTCTGTATATGTTGACGATTTCAGAAATACCGAAGGACTGAAAAGGGTCAGAGAGGTCACACTTTTAAAGGTCTATAACTGGATACTGGGTGGGACGAGCTTTATTGAGCTTTCTGAAATGGAAAGACGCACATTTGAAGAGGTTATGGATACTTTTATAAAATATGGTGGGGAAATACATTTTACAAGAATAACGGTTGATGGAAGGAAGGTAAATCATTTCATTCTGAAAGATGCACCTCTATCAAATAAACGTATAGATATGAGAACACTTGCTGAGATGCTGGATAACACCAATGAATATTAGTTATATCAGCTAACACGAATTGGCGGACTTTATGAGTGTGGACTTTTATCCAATACATATGGTCTTAGAACCTGATTTCCAATAAATAAACATGATAAACATGATCCATATAACACAATTTGAGCTGGTGTTATGTTATATCCATCATTTGTTACGCATCAATGGCTGGACTATATTATAAAAAGCAATATGTATAAATAAATAACTAAATAAATAAATAAATAAATAAATACTTATATAAATATTTAAAATATTTATGCTATTCATCATATGCATTGGGTATACATAGCAATTGTATATAGGTTCAATCAAATGTTATTGGGGGACCAGATATCTATACTTTGGTCCTATTTATGATCATTATAGTGAGGCACCATGGCTAATGTGAAAACCGGACTTAATTCCATAGTTAAATATCTGAGTACAAAAAAAGAGACAGGAAGAAGAAGCATTGGTCTTCTTGTGGATGGTCCAAATGTGTTGCGCAAGGAATTCAATGTGAACCTTGAAGAGATACGGGATGTACTTAAAGAATATGGTAATGTCAAGATAGGGCGCGTATTCCTCAATCAGTATGCATCTGATAAACTTGTTGAGGCCATTGAGAATAACGGATTTGAGCCAATAATCTGCTCAAGTGATGTTGATGTAAGACTTGCCGTGGAAGGGATGGAGATTGTCTACAATCCAAACATCGATACAATGGCACTTGTAACAAGGGATGCTGACTTTAAGCCTCTGCTCAACAAGGCTAATGAGCATGGTAAAGAGACAATCATATTTGGTGTGGAGCCTGGTTTTTCCACATCTTTAAGAAACTCTGCTGACTATGTCATTATACTTGATAATGAAGAGATGAACCATTACGATGATATGAACTCTGAAAAAGCCGATGGGCAGGAAATCAAGTAATTCCTGCTGAACATATTTGCTATTATTACTATTATTGTTTCTTTCATACTATTAATTTCAGGACAATTGGTTTTTCACATCAGCTATCATTTCTTCAAGTTTTGTTGAGGAGATACCTCTTTTTGTATCGTTGCAGTTCTTTATTCTGTCAAGGATTTTAGCGTATTCTTCATCTGCAAGATCATAACCCATACTCCTTACAATTCCTTTCAGTGCCTTGGTGCCAGTATGTTTACCAACAATGAGGTTACGTCTTCCTCCGACCATTTCGGGACTGAAGAGCTCATAAGTTCTTGGTTCTTCAAGGATTGGGCATACATGGATGCCAGATTCATGGGAAAAGGCATGTTTACCTACTATTGGTTTATTGACAGCTATTTTAAGCCCGGAGAAATCGTTAACCATCTCTGAAAGGTTCACAAGTTGACTGGTGTTGTATCGGTCAATACCATACTGAATACGAAGTGAAACCAGCACTTCTTCCAGTGCAGCATTGCCTGCACGCTCCCCTATGGAATTCACCGTTGTATGCAACTGTCTGGCACCTGCCTCTGCTGCTGCAAGTGTGTTAGCGGTTGCCATTCCAAGGTCGTTGTGACAATGTATACACACAGGTGTCTTTATCTCTTTTTTTATCTCACTTACAAGAAAAGATGTGGTGCTTGGGTTCAATATACCTACAGTGTCAGCAATACTTACATAGTCTACCTTGTACTCCTCTGCTGCCTTAAATGCTGTCTTTAGAACTTCTATATCGGTTCTGCTGCCATCCTCTGCTGCAAAACGAACACCAACACCATGATCTTTGGCATACTGTACGGTTTCCATGGCAGCCTGGAACATTTCATGGCAGCTTTTGTGATACTTGTGTCTCAGGTGAAGGTCGGACATGGCAATAAAAATGCTTATTATATCGACATCACAGTCAACAGCAGTTTCAACGTCGCTTATCTTTGACCTTGAAAGGCAACATGTCCGGGCATCCATACCCATATTTGCGATATGTTTCACGGTTTCCTTTTCAGCAGCAGAGACCACCGGGAATCCGGTCTCAATTATCTCAATACCCACAGAATCAAGCTTCCTTGCCATTGCTATTTTTTCCTCTTTGTTGAATACAACGCCTGGTGTCTGTTCACCGTCACGTAATGTCACGTCACATATCTCAACATCTAAAGGTGGTAAGTTCAAACGATCTATAAGGTTGTTCCTTGAATAATCCTTGTTCTCTGACATACTGCTTTCTCCTGTGGTATGTGGTCATATCCAATTATATAAGAGTTATTTATTTTGATTCAGTATTTTTTATTTTTCCATTAATTGAACTTTAAATAATAACAAGTTTTATTTATTTGCGATAAGGAAATCCAACTATATTTCTTCAAGTTCCCATCAGGAAATGATCGAACATATGTCGCGCCTATTAGGGCTTTTCTCCTCAGGCAAGCTTGCTTTGGACCTTTTCATAAAAACCGTTTATTGAGCTGCTTACAAATCTTGCAGGATTCTGTGCCTTTGTTATTGTCACAATGTCATTTTCTTTCATGCTGTATGTGTGCTGTCCGTCTATAACAACTGCAGCTTCCTTTTCAGGAATTATCATCTCTACATTTATAGTACTGCTTCCCGGAATTATCAAAGGTCTTGCAGAAAGTTTAAACGGTGCAAGGGGAACTATTATTGAAGCATCTACCCTGGGGTCGACTATCGGTCCTCCTGCACTCATGGCATATGCAGTTGACCCTGTGGGTGTTGCAAAGACAACTCCATCAGCTCTGATGTCTTCTATTTCTGTTCCATCTATGGATATTCTGAAGGTCAGTATCTTTGCTGGTCTTGCTGTTATGAGAACTATCTCATTTGTGGCATCAGGAAGATTTTTATTCCCAAGTGAGACACTAAGCCGTGATCTTTCAGTATATGTGAAACCTTTTAGGACATCTTCTATATCTTCAATTGCATCCTCGGGGGGCACATCAACAAGAAAACCCAGGTTACCAAGATTAATTCCAAGGACTGGAAGAGGATCTTTCATTTTTGAAATATTGCGAAGAGCCGTTCCGTCACCGCCAACCGATATTATTAGCTGTACTCCTGCATCTCTCATTTTATACACTGGTAGCAAATTAGAACTTATTTTCAGACGTTCACCGGTTCCAGGGGATAAGTATATGTCGACCTTTGAATTGAACTCGTCATGTATCTTCTTTACCATATCAAGTGCATCTTGCCTATCAAAACGTGATACGATTCCTATTTTACTGACCTTCATTCACTATCCCTGCTGAAAGTTTTAGAATCATTTCATGTGAATACCCGTTGGATGCTATCACACTAACCCTGCTCATTATTTTATCCTCTAACTTTAAAGCTTCACCGTATTCATTGGTGATAATGCCTCCTGCTTCCTCAATGATAAGCTTGCCTGCAGCAACATCTGTCATACGCATTGTCCCTCTTACATCTGCAAATGCATCGATCATTCCTGAAGCAACATAGCAAAGCTCAAGTGCAACGCTTCCAAACTCTCTTATCCGGCGTACACTTCTTGCCAGGGTGGCGGCACCTCTTATATTATCCCTGTAACCATAAATACTCATGCAAAAGCTACTTAAATCATTGTTTATAGACGTGCCTATCCTTGAACCGTTTAGATAAGACCCCTTACCTGTCTCGGCGTAAAAAGTATCTCCTGTTGCAAGATTCTTTACATATCCAAAGAAAACAGCATCATTTTCGATTGTTGCAACTGCAATTGACAGACTGTAAAAAGGTATTCCTGAACATGCATTGTATGTACCGTCTATAGGATCAATAATAAGTACATACTCAGGTTTTTTTCCGGTTAGTCTTTCTCCAGCCTCTTCACTGATTATCCTGAAATTCATCTGCTCTTTTTCCAGAATTTCAAAAATGACATTCTCTGAAACATCATCTATCAGTTTGGTGGGAGTTCCATCTGCTCCTATATAAAGGATCTTGCCGGCATCATTTGTACCGACAAGTTCTCTTATCCTTTCCTGTACTGCACTGGCTATCTTTTCACTAATATCCAGGAAAACACTTGTAAAAGGCATGGGAACCGAAAAAAATCATATTCCCATTGCTTTGTTAGTCTTCTTGATAGACTTTGAGCCATCGCTCTCAAGTTCCATCATTGCACGTATGGCATCGATGTTCTCGGGGATCACATCGGATTCCTGATGGATAGCCTGGAAGAAGTAAAGTTCACCTTCATACATACTTATTGACTCATCCCATATGCAGTTCTCCCACATATCTCCCCTCGGACGCCCAATATCCTTTGCAAGCTCCATTATTTCTGCTGTTGAGCTTATGCCCTGTCCAACAAATCTTATTCGTGACTGTTTTGAGAACAACTCCTTTATTTCATTTGAGGTGCAATCCTTCTCAAGCTCTATGTTAAGAGTGTGAAGATGCATCAGTGTCGTTGGAAGTTTTACAGCCGTTGATGTTATGTTTATATTCGGCATTACGGATTTAACATCTGGTCCATGATGTGAAGGAAGTTTTACTGGATTTGGTATAATGGCGTTAATAGGCCCCGTCTTTATATCATTTGGATCTGCAGCCCTTCTCATAAGAGTCACTCTTACTTTCTTTACTCCATATTCCTGGTCAAGAGGATAGATCACTCTGCAAAGTCCGGTTGTATTACAGGAAACCACTCTTACGAAATCCCTGCCAAGTGCTTCTGAGTAGTTTGCCTGGGAGTTGAAAGAAAAACCTGCAAGTTCATGGTCCTCACCACCCTGCCATATGGCTTTAACACCAGCTTTTTCATAGAGGGCCTTGTTCTTCTCCCCCACACCTCCAGGTGTACAGTCAATGATGAGATCTGCTTTTTCTATCATGTCCTCAATAGACCCTGCAGCAGGTATGCCTGCTTTTTTCATGGATTCCAGCTTATCCATGGGGGTGTATACATCATATCCCCTATCATGTGCAACAAAGGCCTCATAATTGGGCCTGGTCTTGGATACGCCCACTATCTTCATATCATCCTGCATAGTAACAGCATCAGCTACTCTTTTGCCGATGGTACCATATCCGTTTATGGCAACTTTGACTTTTGACATACTTATTTCCTCTGATATTTTTTATACAAACTAAAATCTTAATCATTTTAATTATATGGATAAACAGGCATTCAATTATTCATCCTTGAATTATTATGGCTTCTCCTGTACCAAAGTCTATTTCTTTTATAGATCCTTTTACGACCTCTCTATCTCCAAGTAATCCGTTAAGGTGGATACTGTCCCCATCAACAATCATCCGTGTGACGGATTCCATCACCACGCTCTTTGTTCCCTCGCTTACAAGAACAACTTTCAGCTCACACATATTATATCACCCTATTCTAATAACTTAGCTACTGATGACCCTTTATTTGCTCCTATATCTTCCCCTACTGGATCACACTTCACCTTTAGTAGATATGCTATGGGTCTATAATTCTCTTCCGAGAGGGTCTCATAATTTGCCATTCCTTTACTTATTATCAATGAGGCATTTTCAAGTGCCTCTTTAAGTTCCAGTGGTGCTTCTTCAAAACGTATGCCAATAGCATTTGATCCTGTTGTCATTACACGGTCTGCCATTTCAAATATATTGTCATCTTTTATATCTTCTAGTGTAACATCGTTCAGTATTGGTGCACCTCTGACAACCAGGGTTATCCTGCCCCCCATTCTTTTAATAGCTTCAAGAACAAGGGTGTCTATGAGTATCTCACCGCAGTTATCGGCCAGATAGACCACATTGCTAAGCTTATCCAGCATTCTGTCAGTGTCATCTATATCCAGGCCACGTCTGAAATGTTCTATGAAAGTTTCTTCAAATACATCTATTGGAACATCCAATCCCATGACACCATAATCAAAATAGTTACCAATGACTGCTGCAAGGATAGCACGTTTGAACAGGTCGTTGTCGTTTCCATGTCCATTATAAACATGAGAGCGTATTATGGGAAGCACCTTAGCAGCTGCTTTGTTGCTAAGTTCCTTCATTTTGATATATGGGTCGTTGTCGTTGAGTATCTCGTAAGCCTTCCTGTGCATCGGGGTGGCCAATTCAGCTGCCGGCATACCTGGCATGTATTTTTCCCTAAGGACTTCTATGCCACCAAGTATGGCTTTGTGCATTAATTCTTCATCATCTGTAGAAAGCTTTGCTTCTAGGTGGACCCTGGACAGCAGGCAATATGAACATCTTGGGTGAACTTTCATCGGACCATTCCTGTATAGGTTATCTGCTCTGTATTTTTATCATGTGCAATAAGGTTTGCCTAAAGCATCTAAAGACATATTATAAAAAAAATATCAAGGTCATAAGTAAACATTTAACAGACCTGCAAGGTAGCCAATATATACACCAAGTATAAGCCCTCCATGCCATCTTTGAAGTTTCTTTCCTGTAATTCCCAACAATAGCAGGAGCATTATGAGCACTATCATAAAAGGGAGGTCATATGCCAGGGACTGGGGCAATATAGCAAGTGGCCTTATCTGGGATGAGAGGCCAAGTATCAGTGCTATGTTCATTACATTGGCGCCAAGTATGTTGCCTATAGATATATCCTGATGTCCTTTTAGGGTAGATGATATGGCGGTGATAAGTTCCGGAAGGGATGTACCCAGGGCAACAATTGTAAGGGCTATAAGCATCTCCGGAACCCCCATCCACTGAGCAATGCCTGTTGCGGAATGGACCAGGATACGACTTCCTGTAATTACAAGCAAGCCACCTGCAATAAAAAGTCTTATATCGTTCTTTAAATGACTGATAGGAACACGTTTTTTCTCCTGTCTGCTGGTTCTTGCTGTAAAACGGTGGGCATTGATATTATAGTACATAAAACCTACAAAAACCAACAGAAGCACAAGCCCGTTAAACGATGATATTACCCTGTCATATGCAAAAGCTATGAGGACCAATGCTGATGCCAGCATGAAGGCCCCCTTGCGTATGAAACCGTGAAGTTCAAGAGGTATTGCCTTTATAGCCACTATTGAACCAAGAACGAGTCCAATATTGCATAATACCGAACCAACTGCATTTCCTACGGTCAGCTCTACATGATCAAGGTAAGCAGCCATTACAGAGACTGTAAATTCGGGTGCTGTTGTTGCAAAACTGACGATTGTGGCCCCTACAATAACCTTTGGTATACCACTTTTACTTGATATTGAAACAGAGGATCCCACAAACCAGTCAGCACCCTTTGTGATCATAAGTATGCTTAGTATCAATAACGCAACAGTCAAAAGCATAATCGTTTGTATATACCATTATTGGATTTAAAGCTGCATGGTATGCTATGAACTTATATCATATCAAAAAAAAGCGACATCATATTGCAATTTTAGATTTATTGCAATTTTTGGAATTGGATTTAAATAATATAATTACCATCAGTAATACATATGCAAATTCCCTCTCCCGATGAATTAAAACATAAAAGGATAGCTCTTGGCCTTACTCAAAGCAATCTTGCAAAAAGGGCAGGTGTAAGCCAGCCCCTCATAGCAAGGATAGAGGCCGGGGATGTTGACCCCCGGCTCTCTACACTTAAGAAGATAATCGATGTGTTCAATGATATAGAAAAAGAGGATATCTTTATCAGGGATATAATGAACATGGATCTAATATCTGTGTCCCCTGAGGAGAGTATTGATACTGCTGTGCATATAATGGAAAAACATAATATCTCACAGATACCTGTTATTCAGAATGGTAATTCAGTTGGGAGTATATCAGAAGATGTGATAGTACGATCGATGGCTGGTAAAAAGGCTTCATTCATATCACACATGAAAATAGGTGATATGATGGGTGATTCTTTTCCAACCCTACCTCCCAAAACCGATATAAAGACCGCATCCTATATGCTGGAGAATCATCCTGCAGTGCTTGTAATGGAAAAAGGTAAGGTTACAGGGGTTGTGACCAAATATGATATATTAAAACTTTTAAGTGAGTGAAACTGGTCCCATATGTAATATCTGTGGCTACTACAATTGAAAGTTAACATTAGCAGATAGGGAATGGAAATGCCCTGAATGTGAAGTCAATCACGACAGGGATATTAATGCCGCTATTAATATCAAAACGTTTGTTTTGGATAAGCAAAACATGATAGGTATTAGCACCGTAGGAACTACGGGAAGCGTTTGTGGATTTACTGGGAGTGGTCAGAAGAATGAAACAAGAAGCCAACAAATTCATAGGGTGATAGTTGAACTTATCAGATGCCTATATTTTTAAAATAGGAAAGAGCTTAGACGATTTATAAGTTATTTGTTATTGGAGTTAATTTACAATAAAAAGTTCTGAACTATAAACAACTTTAAATAGACATTTCAACATAATTTGAATTACCTGGCTGATCCAGGTCAGATGCATGTAAATGCCTTTAACCTAATACAAGGAGCTATAACCATGAGGATGCTTGAAGAGTTCTTCCCGGAGTTTACTGAAAAACTCGATGAGATAGATAAGTTGTATTCAGAGAAAAGACCGGTGGATGAAAAAACATATCAGTTCCTGTGCTTTGCCCTGTCGATCAAAGCAAGGTCCAAACCATGTGTGCTGAAACATTTTAAAGGTGCATTGGATGCGGGAGCAACTGTAACGGAACTATCATATATCCTGGCACTCACAATGAGGGAGGCAGCAGGAGCAGATGACTGCTGGACACATGATGTGCTAGGTGACTGGAAAGAGATCCTGAAGGGAAATGTTTCATGCAACTGTCCAGGCGATGAAGATAATTGAACATGATTCTGGGGCTGCTCAAATGTATTGTTTAAATATATTTTTTAACAAATCAGTTCACACTGATATAAAGTGAACTTCTAATGTATTTATTTATTTATTAATATCACACATATTTACGTACATATAAGGTGAAATACTCCTATCTGCCTGCTTAGCAGCCGGTGGAGGGGATTTTCGCTTTAGAAGTTAAAATGATCCACACTGTAATCACAAAATAACCGGAAAGTTTTAGAGAAAGAAGGTTATCACCTATATATTGTTTATTTTAGCAGCCTAAAACATAGTAAATATCTCAGCAATAGTGGCTAATTATCTAACAAATGGAAATGCACCTGAGAATCAATATAAGGGAGTATAAAAATGACAACAAAAGTTAAAGTTAATTCGTCAGTATGTGGTTTTACCCACAAAATAACCGGAGAGCTCAATGGAAAGAACATCATCATAGATATAGAATCACCATGTCAGAAAATAAAAGAGATGTCACACATGGAAATTCCTATGATGGAGACAATGGATATAAAAGATAACTTTGTTATGGACAAGGCAAAAGAGGTACAATGCACTCCAATATGTCTGGTTCCAGCTGGTGTGCTTCATGTCTGCAGGATGGAATCAGGTATGCTGTCCAAGAGTCTGGCAAAGAAGTCTGAGAGGGTCAGTATAGAGTTTGATGAATGATCATTGCTAGAACCTTTAATGACCATATTGACCAGTACTATACACAACACGATAGATCACTCATGGCCTCTTGACCTATAAGCCATCGGCAGGCTCACATGTGTGCTGCATGCATTTGGTTGGTGATGATAAATTGAGCCCAAAAAGCATAACCAAACTTTACTTTGTTCTATTGTTCATTATGTTTATCCAGGTTTCTGGATGTGTGGCTACAGATCCATATGAGCGGAATTGTGATGTACCAGAAACTGATGTTAATGCAACAAAGGACATGTCTGATATATCCAATAAAAGTCCAGTACCACTCGATTGTGTGTATGGTGCCACATATTCCGAAGCAGACGACCGAAAGGTGGTTTATGCCACAACTGGGGATATCATAGCTGTAAAACTAAGGGAAAACCCGGGTACTGGTCACTCCTGGGATATTACATTCAGCAAAGGGTTTGAACTTCTGGATGATACATATAAGCAGGATACAGTGACTGAGAATATTGTAGGTGCCGCAGGTATACGTCAGTGGATATTCGAGGTGACAGAAGCTGGTGAACACAATATATCTGCGGTGTACCTACGCCCATGGGAGGATAGTACCGGAAATGAAAGCATATTCAATCTGAGTGTTTCAGTACTTGAATGAGCAGTTTTGTTCTATGGATTGTTTTACGATTAACGAGGTGTAGGGGTAGAGAAAGCCCACTGCTTTACAGGCTGTCCGACAATTCCAATTTTTCTATCATAGATAACTATAAAGTCCCATAATATCTGGCTTTATTAGTTAGACCTTCACTTTTACGTTGAATAGGTATATTTTGATACTTGTAACCATGAATGAAAGATATAGCAACTGACATAATACCAAAATCGAATATTGTTTTGAGGTCATCGTGTACTTTACGCTCATTTATTCCAACAAGTTCAGTACCGTTACTATCATACCTCTCGTCAACTTCTATCACATGCTTATAGAGCTGTCTAGGCTTTTTTATATTAAGCGCGAAAATAGAGGGTCTGTTCTGGTACCTATCTCTAACAATCTCTTGAATCCTTTTGTGGTGACAAAGACTGTAGGTTTACCTTTGCGTTCTAATAAAATGCGTTAGTCCCAACAGTTGTCCCATTTTGATTGTACTGGTATTATATGAAGGGATAATATCATTATCACCAATTACTAATATATCTCTAATTCCTTGGACTGCAGCATCTTGGTACTTTTCAGGGTTGTTTGAGAGGAGTTTATGTTTAGTGATTTGCTTGTTGGGTTCCATTGCAACAATGTCTATGAAAGTGCCGCCCCTATCAGTCCAGAACTGCCACTTATCAGAGGACATGGTTATTGTACAATGAGAATATTAACAGTATATCAAATATTGCATATATTGATCTCAAAACTAACAAATACCTTTTTATGGGCTACTGTGAATTAGAACACACAAAAAATCCAGTCAATCGATTCAATATTATTTAAATCCAAGAATTTATGGTATATGAGATGAGGTAACCTTTAAGATGTTCAATTTTGTTAATAAAATGAAAGATATTTTCACACCAAAGGAACTTAGAGATTTTTTCATCTTATTACTCTTGACAATAGCTACAGGTATATCCCAGGCGGTAAGTGTTGTTTCAATATTCCCTTTTATGGACGTAATCACAAATCCGAACATTATTGAGGAGAATTATTGGTTGAACTTAATATATACTGAACTCGGGTTCACTTCGAGTTCGGATTTTATTATCTTTTTAGGACTTGCAACATTAACTCTACTAATTGTGAGTAATACAATATCTGCCTTTACTATTTGGTATAAGTTTAGGTTTGTGTGGAATAATAATCATTCGATCTCGAAAAGATTATTGGATATATATCTTCGCCAGAACTACCCTTTTTTCTTAAGCAAGAACAGTGCTGATGTGAGTAAGAACATATTATCTGAGGTACAGTTACTAACCACAGGATACATGATACCTCTGCTCCACGCTATCAGTGGTGTTATCATCTCACTTACTATCATTGTTAGTATATTTATTATTAGTCCATATGCTACACTTTTTGCTATACTGATCTTTGGTGCTATTTATGGATTGATATACACTTTTTTTAGAAATAAGCTCAGGAAAAGTGGTAAAAGTCGATTGAATGCTAACCGTGAAAGGTTTAGTGTAGTCAATGAAGCGTTTGGTGGTATCAAGGACATTAAATTGAAAGGAAATGAACTGTTTTATCTTAACATGTATTCCAAACCATCAAAGGTTTATGCGGACACTATGGCAAAACATAGAGCAATTGGTGAAATACCTAAATTCTTATTGGAGACATTCGCATTCGGTGGTATAATTGCATTTATACTTATACTCTATTTATTATATGGAGATGTAGGTAATGTGATACCAATCGCAAGCCTGTTCGCATTTGCTGGTTATAGATTAATGCCATCACTTCAGAAAGTGTATGATGGTGTAACGAAGGTCAAGTTCAATTATTATACACTTGATAATATCAGGAAAGAAATGGCGAATGCACAAAATATTTTTCAGTACCAGAACATGAACATTGATGATGTACCATCTGAAACGATTGAGCTGGAGAAAGAGATTCGGTTAGTTGACGTTAAGTATAATTATCCTAACAGTGACCATAATTCTCTTGACGGAGTTAATCTTTCTATTGAAAAGGGTACTTCAGTAGCTGTTGTGGGTACTACTGGTGCAGGGAAGACAACTATAGTTGATGTGATATTAGGTTTATTATTACCCCAAGAAGGCACTATCTATGTGGATGATACCGTGATAACCGAATATAATCTTAGAGGGTGGCAGAAAAACTTGGGGTATGTCCCACAAAATATCTATCTTGCGAACAGTTCTGTTAAGAACAATATCGCTTTTGGAATACCTGAAGAACAGATTGATGTGGAACAAGTTATACATTCTGCAAAGATAGCTAATATCCATGATTTTGTAATGGAGGAAATGCAGGAAGGATATGATACTATCGTTGGTGAACGCGGTGTGAGGTTGAGCGGAGGGCAAAGACAGAGGGTAGGTATTGCACGTGCACTTTACCATGATCCGGAAGTACTTGTTCTGGACGAGGCTACAAGTTCACTTGATGGTATGACTGAGAAAGCGTTTGTTGATGCACTTAACAAGTTAGCTAAAGTGAAAACATTGATAATAATAGCTCATAGGTTCAATACAATACAGAACTGTGATAAGATATATATGTTAGAGAAAGGCCGGATCACAGCTGTAGGAACATATGCTGAACTTCTAGATTCCAACAGCAGGTTCCAATTATTAGCAAATGAGAAGGATAGGAAACAAGCTTGATGTTTTCAACATTAATATAAATTAAATATCAATATCATTTCCAACAATCTTTATCTCTCTTGTCTTTTATCACGGGCTGAAGTTCTGGTGGATAAGCTTTGAAAAGTCTATAATTGATAATATTGTTTGTATCGTATCTCATGGTGTATAGTTGGAGTACTTCAAGTAAACCCTGGATTCCAATTCAATTATTCTCATATTTTTTCAACATGTGATAAAAATGTTCTTTTTCATTATCAGGAAGAGTTTCTGAAAAGTTTGAGAACAGTTTGGTTGCCACTCTAATATAAGATTGTGAACTTGGATGATACGTGAACAACTGTTTAAGTAACTTTTCATAACCAGAATACAAGGAATCAGGCGAATTCTCATTATTATGTCCATCAATTATAGAGTCAAGTTCATTAAAAATCTCTTCATTGTATGATGAGAACATGAACCGGTTTTAAGAATGGAACCTTTTTAAGTCAGAAAGCACGCATCCCTTGCCAACCTTCAAAATAGTGTGAATTTGAAAAGGTATGTCAGGAAATCGTGCCTGATCTTATCGTTCCTTAACCTATCATCCTCTTCAATAGGATATCCCGGATGTTTCTCTAATACTTTGTTAGCAAAGAATCCACTATCTTTTTCGATCACGGGTGCATCTTTTATACCCGAATAGACCTCGATGTTACGAATACCTATAGTAGGTGATCCCGATTTAAAGATGAAACCGTCAACTTCTGGAAGGTCGGTGATAAATTTATCAGTGAACTCATCCATCTCTTTAGTCACATTGCGGTTAGTTTTGGGTTGCATTAATTTGTATTCACCATGAGTTTTCACTATTCTGATAGGATCTCGTGGTATACATAGCCCGATCTCAACTTCGGGGCATATTTTGATATAATCAACATAAGGTTCAAAGTCTTTAACTATCTTTGAAGGTATGAGCTTACCGTCATATCTAACATTATCAAACTCCAAACATCTACTAACAAGAATTGTTGGTCTTGGAAATTCTTTCATTTACTCTGACCACATGCCCAAAGCACACAGATAACTGCATGTATATGTGGTTTCAATATGTATATCTAATATATGGATGTAATATATTGATGGATACAGAAAAATTAGCAATTATTGATAAGGGGGAACAGTATGGATAAGAAAAAAGAAACAAAGGATAAGAACGAAAAGGATGTTGAAATCGATGAACTTGATGACCAGATAGGTGCCTGGTGTGCAGCCCCGCAGGGTAATGAAGATGATAAAAGTGCAGCCGATCTTGAAATAGATGCCTGGTGCGATAACCTGTCAACAGAAGAGGAGTTAAAAAAGAAAAAAAGGTGAGCTTTGATGGTCGCTGTATATTAAGTTGCCTTTAAGAGCTTATAACTTTGCGTATGATTATGTCTTCTAATGTAGGACCCTCATGCGCACAGGCTATTCATTTGCAGATATTACAGAGTGGTATTTGTTTTTGATAGCATATGTTCCCTTTCTCAAATGAAAACATCACAGGGAATATTTTCACTCCTGCTTCCAAAGCTCTGTTGAAAACCTGTGCAAACGCAGGATCTATTATTTCGTTTGCCTTAAAACACCTGGAATGCGGTCTGAACACAAGTACAATGACTGCAGCTTCATAACCTTCAGACACTGCTTTTATAAGCTCTTCAACATGACGCTTTCCTCTTATTGTGGGTGCGTCTGGAAAAGAGGCTATGTTGCCTTCTGCAAGGGTACAGCCTTTGACCTCTATCCATATCTTTCTTCCCTGTTTTTCCAGAAGATAATCCAGTCTGCTATCTCCATATTTTTGTTCTGGAAGTAAAATATCTGCATTGCTCAGGTAATCAATTATACCATTATCAATGATCCAGGTGGATATCTGCCTGTGGAATGAAGAGTTTATGAGTATCCATTCTCCGGAGAACCTTCCAGCTATCATGTCCCAGGTAGTTTTGCGTTTTTTGTTCTCAGCTTTGCGCAAAAGCACTCTGTTACCAGGATATATTATATCAATGAGCCTTCCGGGATCATGCACATGTACCTTTTCATGTTTAAACATTCCATTATCCAGTATTTCTACAATAGCAAGGAACCTATTTGGCCTTTCTATGACCGTGCCCTGTACATCTGTACGTATCTGGAGGACCTTTAAAGGCCTTTTATTTCCAGGTATGTTGCCTTTTTCCATCTCTTCTATCCCATTACATATCCTTTTAACTATACTCAGATGCCTGTCTTTGTATGTGGATCAAGCTCAGAAGCAACGCTTTTTGCTATCTCGGCTGATATGTGATTGTCATAAGCTCTGTAAGTGAAAAGACCTTTTGTCCTATCCTCCATGCTGATCCTTCCAATTATGAGCAATTCTTTATCACCTGTATCATCTGATGTGAATACTATAGGTCTGTCAATTTCCTCACCTTCAATATTCATATACCGTGTCTTCCCAGTTGATGAAAAGCCAAAACGTATATCCATCTCTGTCCCGGAGTATATAGGGGTATACATCTTCTTTGTATCAATTATCCTTACAAATACAAACTGAGAATCGTATCTATCCAGTATATCGTCTGCTATGGTCACTGAAAAGCCTGCATCTTCAAGTGCATCATGAAGCTCTTTTTGAAGCAGTCCGTCAAGTGGCTCTTCCTGGTGTACATAAAGGGTAATATCATTTCTCATTATACCCTCAGGGCTTCCTATGGAATAAGAGCTCACAACAGAATCAGAGTATGTGGCACTTGTTCTTATGCCTGAGTCAAGGAATGCAAAAGCAAGAATAAGCAACAACACTATTGCTGCTATAGTTATTGATTTATTTGTTTTGGACATATTTATATTCCTATATTTTATATTTATCATAGAGGATATCGTGGTGCATATGACTTTCAGACATTCACATACTATTGATGATCTTTGCTTACATTATAGTAAGACCTATATGCCATAAAGATATCTGCTTTTGAAAGATAGTAAGTGTGTTTTACTTCTCTCCACCAAAAAATGTTAGTGTAGAGTATAATGTTAGTGCAGAGTATATTAAAGACTATAGGCGAATATGAAGGGCCTAGATTCCAACAAAATGATTAAATAATGAGAACATCAAAGAAGGAACAGTGATAAAATGGATTGTCTGTTCTGTAAGATCATTGCCGGTGATGTACCTTCCCACAAGGTCTATGAAGATGACTTCGTTTACTCCTTTCTTGACATATATCCCTGCTCTGAAGGACATACTATAGTTCTTCCAAAAAAACATTTCAGAAGATTCACTGAAATGTCCGGGGACGATGTTGCGAATCTCTTTGTTTCTGTGAACAAGATCGCACGGAAACTGGAGGAGGCACTTGGACTTGAAGGGATGAATGTCGGGATTAACAATGGTGAGATAGCCGGTCAATCTGTGCCGCATGTACACGTTCATATCATACCCCGGCGTGAGGGTGACCATGGTGGATCAATGCACACAATTGTTGAAACAAATCCTCAACTTAATGGTCTGGCAGAATTGGCCGAGTCTATAAGAAATTTTTTTTAAAAATTAATGATGAGATATATCGAATTTAAAATCCAAAAGTATTCAAATAAAATATATGGGTAGCTTAAAAAGAAATTCAAAGGAGTATAAAGATGGCAGATAACGAGCATAAAGTACTTGATGCACTGAAGGATGCAGGAAAACCACTAAGACCTGGTGATATTGCAGAGGCAACTGGTCTTGAAAGTAAAGAGGTCAGCAAGATTATAAAATCTCTCCGGGAAGCGGGAACTGTCTGCTCTCCTAAAAGATGCTACTATGCCCCATCTGAATGAGGAAAACCTATTTTTGTGACCGTATCTCCGGTAAATATGTATTTTTATTGTATGGCGGGTAATTTATATTCTGTTTTACATATTCTTGACTTCTGAATCATCATTGGTTAGATATAAATGAATAAAAACCATAAGCCTCATATGAAAATATTCAGGGGATATAGGCATAAGGATGGATATTATACAGGGAGTCTCAGAAGGAAATCACGCCTGAGAATCCTGAAATAAATCGATTTTGAAAGGATGCAGAAGAGAACGGAATTGATGTAAAAGTTCTAAGACCTGAGCAATTTGAGCTGATTGTTACCCGGGATGACAGAAGCAGCGTTCTCCTTTATGGTAAGGTGGTTAATCTTCTCTATTTCCTCTTGCCGAGAATGGGGCTGACACAACATATTTTGCACTTGCGTTCATCCGCAATCTTGAGAAGCTTAGGGTCTACCAATAAACTCAGGTGCAAGCATAGATATCGTAAAGGATAAACTGTGTTCCCATCATATACTGGCTGAGACTAATCTTCCTGTACCAAAGACAATGCTTGCACAATATTCAATAGATTTTGATCTGGTCGAGGGTCAGATAGTTTTCCTCTTGTTTTTAAGACAGTATCAGGCTCAAAAGTTAGTGGTGTTTTCCTTTCGGAGAACAGGTACAACTTTGTTGACCTTATGGAACTTATACAGGCAACAAAAAGCAATATCAATATAATACTTAAAGAGTTCATTGGATCAGTAAAGGAAGGGATATTCGGGTGTTCACAATAGGTGGTCGTGATGTTGCATGTATTGAACGTTCTTCTATGTAGTACAACAATATCATCTTAATACTTATGCAATTAGATACAAACTCATCAAAAAAATACAATGTCAATTATATATTTTATATCACTTTATATTGCTGAAATTATTCACACAGCTATAATTTGATATTCAAACAAATGTGCAACTCATAAAAAACTATTTAGTAAAGAGAGTTCATTATTGCCCTTATACCTAGTATAACATCTGTATTATATCAGAATATGGAGGCATCCATGAGTACGATAATAACTCTTAACATGAATCCTGCAATAGACAAGAGCACTTCTACTGAGCACGTTATAGCTGAGCGCAAACTGTACTGCGGGCACGCAAGCTATGAGCCTGGTGGTGGTGGTGTGAATGTTTCAAGGGCTATCAAAAAACTTGGTGGTGATTCAAAGCTTATCTATCCGGCTGGAGGCATGTCAGGAAGGATGCTCAATGAACTTCTGGATAAGCAAGGTGTTGAGCAGCAACAGATACCAGTTGCTGGTATAACCCGGGAGAATCTTATTGTACTGGAGCAGGCCACCGGCCGACAGTTCCGTTTTGGTTTACCTGGACCTGAGCTTGGTAGAGAGGAGTGGGATATGTGCCTTGATGCTGTATCCCGTACAACCCCTGTTCCTGAATTTATTGTAGCAAGCGGAAGTCTTCCTTTAGGTGTACCTTCTGATTTTTATGCCCGCGTGGCACGCATTGGAAAGAAGATGGGGGCTCGGGTTATCATTGACACATCCGGTAAAGCCCTTGCACAGGCCCTGGATGAGGGTGTTTATCTTGTCAAGCCCAATGTCCGGGAATTTAAAGACCTTGCAGGTGAGAGTATCAGTGAGGAGTCCCAGATATGTGAGGCTGCCCGGCAGATGGTACATGAAGGAAAGAGCGAGGTTATGTTAATATCTCTTGGAGCAGCTGGTGCCCTACTGGTAACCAGGGATAGCGCTGAACATATCGTTCCCCCAACAGTCCCCATTCTCAGTAAGGTAGGTGCAGGTGACAGTATGGTCGCAGGCATTGTACTAAGCCTTTCAAATGGTAAAGGGTTACGTGAAGCTGCACTGTATGGAATAGCCGCAGGTTCTGCTGCAGTGATGACACCAGGGACCGAACTATGCCGTAAAGAGGATACTGAAAGGATATATGCAAAAATGCTATAATTGCTTGAAAGATAAACTAAGATATAGCATGAGAAAGGAGATTGACTATGCAGGATTTACTAAATGATAGAAGGATTGTGGCATACTTTTCAATGGAGATAGGTATTGACGAGCGTATACATACCTATAGTGGAGGGCTTGGTATCCTTGCAGGCGACACTATACGCTCTGCAGCTGACCTAAAAGTACCTATTGTTGCAGTCAGTCTGCTCTACAGGAAAGGATATTTCCATCAGGAACTTGGAGAGGATGGGTGGCAACATGAAGGTCCTGATCCCTGGCCAGTAGAAGAATTCATGCAGGAGATGCCTGCAAGGGTAAGTGTTAATGTTCATGGGCGAACAGTTCAACTAAGAGCTTGGAAATATGATGTAAAGGGTATCGGTGGCTTTGAAGTTCCTGTATTTTTCCTTGACTCAGACCTTGAGGAGAATTCTCAATGGGACAGGTCCATTACTCATCATCTGTATGGAGGGGATAATTATTACAGATTATGCCAGGAACTGGTACTGGGTGTTGGTGGTACCCGTATGCTCAGAAAGCTTGGATACAACAAAGTCCGCAGTTTTCATATGAACGAAGGACATTCTGCACTGCTTACTATGGAACTACTTGATGAGGAAGCAAAAAAGGCAGGCAGAGATTATGTGACCAAGGAGGATTGTAATCAGGTCAAGAAAAGCTGTATTTTTACAACCCATACTATTGTACCTGCAGCACATGATTCTTTTAGTCGGGAGACAGCAGAGAACGTCATTGGTAAAAGGGACGATTTCTTTGGACTAAAAGGGGTCCTGCATAATGGCAACAGACTAAATATGACTATGCTGGCCCTTAATTTAAGTCGCTATGTAAATGGAGTGGCCAAAAGTCATGGTCAGGCATCCAGGGAGCTTTTTTCAGGCCATGTTATCAATTCCATAACTAACGGTGTGCATACGGATACTTGGATATCCGCCCCCTTCAGGGAACTTTTCGATCATTATATACCTATGTGGCAGAAGGATAATTTCAGTCTGCGTTATGCACTTAATATCCCAAGGGATGATATTTGGGAAGCACATATGCATGCCAAGAGAAAAATGCTGGAATATGTCAGCAGTCAGACCGGGGAACAAATGGATGAGGATGTGATGACCATTGGTTTTGCCAGGAGGGCAGCTAACTACAAAAGAGCCGATCTTTTGTTCAAAGACATCGAGCGTCTGAGAATGATATCTAAGGATAAAGGCAAGTTCCAGGTTATATTTGCAGGTAAGGCACATCCCCGTGACCACCGGGGCAAGGAGATCATAAAAAACATATTCGATGCAAAGAACACTCTTGGCAGTGATATAAAAATAGTTTACCTTGAGAACTATAACATGAAGATAGGGGCTCTATTGACATCTGGTTGTGATATATGGCTGAACACCCCGGAACCACCCAAGGAAGCATCTGGTACAAGTGGGATGAAAGCGGCCTTAAACGGTGTTCCAAATTTAAGTGTTCTGGACGGATGGTGGCTGGAAGGTTATATAGAAGGAGTAACCGGCTGGGCAATCGGAAATGGTAACAACAGAAGAACAGGTGAATACGACCATTCTCAGGATGCAGCATCCATGTATAATAAGCTTGAAAATACGATAATTCCAATGTATTACAATGACCGCCACAGGTTCATTGATATCATGCGTAGTTCTATAGCTATCAATGGTTCGTTCTTCAATACTCACAGGATGGTACAGGAATATGTGCTGAATGCATATTTTTGCTGCTGATCAACAATTTATATTTTGAATGATGGTGGTTTAAGGCATTTTTGAAGGATGGTATATATGATGTTGCAGATAGGGGTTATTGGAGCAGGTTCATGTGATGCTGATCTGAGGGAAAGGGCAGATAGCGTTGGTGCTGAAATTGCAAAGCGTGGTGCCATACTTGTATGTGGAGGGCTTGGCGGGGTAATGGAGGCATGCTCAGCAGGTGCAAAAAGGGAAGGTGGCACGACAGTTGGCATACTGTCCGGGGATGACCGCAGGAGTGCTAATCCCTATATAGACATAGCTATAGTCACAGACATGGGTCATGCAAGGAATGTGATAATAGCCCATAGCTCAGATGTCCTTATAGCCGTTGGTGGTGAGTATGGCACACTCTCTGAGATCGCCCACTCACTCAAGATAGGAAAGAAGGTAATCACACTTGATTCTAAATGGGATATAGAGGGAACTATCAAAGCAAAGGATCCTGCAGATGCTGTCGGGATTGCAGTGAAAAGTCTTGTATAGTTCACAGTTCATCTATAGGTGTAGATATTTTCATATAATGCTCAAAAAAGTCCTTTCCCCATTGAATAGCATTTTTTCCTTTACACAGCATGCTCTTTGTCTCAGGTTCATCATTATTCTTTAGCAGGTTGAGAATTATATAGCTATCATTGTAGGAAATGCACTGGAACTTCATTTCATCAGGATAAACAAAAAAGTGAACCAGATCACTCTGGAGAAGCTTTGATAGATCTTCATATTTCTGCTTTTTCAGCTTTTCAAAAAGATCACCTGAGATTATGAAATACATCTCTACGTTATTATTTATCAGCTCAAAGACCAGACTTGGAAAATTTGAGTGAAATAATGTGGTGACAGTATAGTGGTATCTGGAAACTTTGGAAGCTTCATGGAACTCCCTGTTTATCTCAAAAACTTCTGTTATATGCGGGATCTTTATTCTGCACTCTCCCAAATCTCCTACTCTCTTTAACATATGAGCAGGGATGAAATCCAGGTTAAGCTCTCCCCAGTATGCAACATCAGTGTCTAAAACCTCTATGGTTTCAAGTAAAGGACGCATCTCATCTACTATCAGCTTTCCTATCTGTGTCAGTTCATAGGTGTCTTCATAATGCCTTACAAGATGGTGTTGCTCTAATATCTTTACCTGGGGAAGTAATGCCTGTCTTGTTGTATCTATGGACCTTAGGAGATATTCCATTTCCTTTGCTCCATCACTTAGCAATATCATAACCTGTTTTCTCTTTTCTGACATGCACAATACATCAAGTAATTTCTTTTTCATCTATTTTTTCCCCTGATAACTAAAAATCAATATTGTTTCCCAAACCAACAAAAAGAGGACAGTAATGTTATTTATATTAAACTGAAAACCGGATCAATATGATGTGAAAAAGAACTTACATTAAAAGTTGGTATAGCTAATGCTCAAACTTAAAATAGTTTTCACATATGAAATACTCCTTAATATTGAAAATCTTATCTATAGGCATATCCTCTAAATGACCTTCTTTCCAGACTCTGAAACGTCTGAAACGTTGGTGTGTTCTTCTTGATAGTTTCCAGCCCACTTAAACCCCTCCTATAACTCTTAATACTGCAAAATATCAATAAATTGTGATTTCTTTCTCAACACTATCAGAAACTCCCATATTCCAATAATGAACATTCATGTGATGGACATCATCTTTTTACTTCCTCTAAAGGCCTTTGGGTTTTTGAAGATATAACTTAAACGGGGTAAATATTTCAAAGTTATTTCAAATTACAAGGTGATTGTATTTTTCAATATCTATCTTTGATAGAGGTTGTTGCCTGTGTTTTTGAGACCTTTATATTTAAAGAAGTCTGAATTGATATTATCCACTTTAACGTAGTTCTTTGTAAGTAAATGATCAGATGAGCCTATGATAATTTGTTTTAAGTAGCTCCCAGAATGTTTTAATTCAAAGAAAACAAAATAAAAAAAGAATGAAAAAATGGAAAATCAAAAGATTGATTTTCCTATGGTATGTTTTATCAATTTTAAGATTTAAGCAACTTCGCCAAATGCGAATTTACTCATTACCTTACTAATTTTAATATTTACTTCATCTCCAACTTCTGTGTTAGGGACAAAGATTACAAAACCGCTAACTCTTGCGATTCCGTCTCCTTCTCTTGCAATGTCTTCAATTGTTACATCATAATTAAGCCCAGCTTCTACCGGGGCAGTTGAATTCATATTGTCAAACAAATATTTCACTTCCTAATTTATCAGCTTAAAAAGAAATATAACCATTTGGTTGAAAATACGAAAAAACAGTAAATACGGTGAAAGTAATACTATCTAAACTTATAATTCAGCAAATTAGTTTCAAACTCTTAAAGCACCCTATGAACGGCAAGGATTATATTTATATCTATCCCTTCAAAAGAAGCTATTCTAGCTAATCATTGTATTATAATTTAAGTTCAAAACTTAAAATAAAGACTGTGGATTATGTTTCTTTTCTTTAGAAAACTGATTTTTTCTTATAATCACCATAATTATTACTTTTTATTATTATAATAGTTCAAAATTTTAAAAAATCCCTCTGAATATTACTCTTACTATAAAAAATAAAGACGATAACCATGTATGTTTCGATCATGACATTGACCTTCTTTCTTTCCCCATGTTAATCACTCGTAGAACATCATCGACCCTAATCTTGCAGTGTTCTTCTTTGTCCAGTAAGCACATACTTTACATACTTGCATATTTATGGAATCATCTGTGTACAATTCATTTTGACATCTTGGACATCTTTTCAACAGACCCATATATATCCCCAAATCCTTTAGCTCTTCAAATGCTATTATTCATTTTTTTTGGTCAGAAAGAAGGATGGGGTATATGCACCATCCTTCCTTCTTCCCTTACAAACGGAGTAACTCCACTCTCCTTTCTTGAACGACCAGCTTCCACGCTCATGTGTGCTGAGAAACCCCCATTTCCACCCGCACGCATTGTAATGGGAACAATGTCCCATACAAACTATCCATGTGTTGTTGCTGGTATTTATAAATGATTTCTTAAAAATTGTATCGTTCCTGTTTTTTCTAACGCAATTGCAATATCTCATATAGTCATATTTTAAAACGGTATTGTAATTTCAATCGGGAGGATTCAATCTTTTCTTTAAAGAACTTGGCATATTATTTCGATGGGTGACAAAAAGACATGCTATGGTAAAGCATATATCCTCATTATGAGTAAGACCTATACAAGTATGATATATCCTTCTGGTATGTCCTTATTGCTGAAAGATTCTTCAAAAACAGGTTTAACGGAAGGATTTGTTTTTTTCAGATTATATATGGTTTTACATAGGTGTATGAAGCAAAGGTATGGTATTTAATGGACAAAGAAGAAGTGATCAAAGAACTTGTGGACTCTGTGATCTCATATGATACAGAGG
>PXAV01000067.1 GCA_003565715.1 Methanosarcinaceae archaeon | reverse complement strand
CTTGTATCAGACATGATGTGTGATGGTCTTGGTGCATGTATTGGCCAGTGTCCTGAAGGAGCTATTGAGATCCAAAGACGTGATGCTGAGCCATATGATGAAATTAAGACAATTTCACTTATTGCACAACAGGGTAAGAACACGGTGATAGCTCATATCAAACACTTAAAGGACCATGGTGAGCTTGAACTTTTGAAACAGGCGGTAAACTGGCTAAAAAATAATGAACATGTCATGTCCTTTGATCTTGCTGAAGTAAGGCATGAGGTGCATGCCTATAGTCCCTGCAGCAAGACAAATGAAAAGGATCATGGAAATAAGGTAAATATTAGATCCATACATGGTGAGGGCTGCCCGGGGTCTGGGGTAATAGGTCTAAGGAGCACCTCATCTGGTAATAGTAAGATGAAACCTGAAACAGCAAGCCATGAGTCACAACTTCGCCAATGGCCAGTACAGCTACATCTATTAGATCCAGCAGCTTCGTACTTTGAGAAAGCGAATGTTTTGCTAGCAGCTGATTGTGTCGCATTTACAGTTGCAGATTTCCATGAGAATTATCTAAAAGGTAAGACGCTGGCCATTGCGTGTCCAAAGCTTGATACTAATCAGGAAGTGTATCTGCATAAACTTATCAGCATGATAAATGATTCCGGGAAACACCCTAACTGTAATGGTAATGCAGGTGCCCTGCTGTGACGGATTGGTCAAGCTGGCAAGCGAGGCGGTTGAAAAAGCTGAAAGAAAAGTACTATTAAAGGTCATTGTAGTGGGAATCCAGGGAGAGATATTAAAGGAAGAGTGGTTGTAAAAACCAGTGTTGAAAGATTGTTCTGACCTTTACCTTAAGGAGGAACCAGCTTAATAAAACACAACAGTTATTCTTCAGAAAGTAATAGCATCTTTTATATTTACGGTACCAGTATTATTTTTTACAAGGTTTACGTTTATATCTAAGTATTGATACAACAATAGTGTGTATTTCAAAGGATTGATATTATGAAAACCAAAAATATCTTATCACTTCTATTTATTTTATTGCTAGTCACTTTAGCTTCCGGCTGCACATCATCGGAATCACAAGATGAACCAGTATCAGAAACTCTTCCCGTGGTTGAACATGAAGAAAAAGCTGTCAATCTTGTAGTTCACTTCATTGATGTTGGACATGGGGAGTCAATACTTATCCAGATAAATGAAAAGAACATGCTTATAGACGCGGGTACCTCTCAGGAAGGGAATAATGTTGTATCTTACCTTAAAGACAATGATGTCAAAGATCTTGATGTTGTGGTAGTCTCAAATCCACAGACAGAACGTATTGGTGGGATGGTCACAGTGATGGATAATTTCCAGGTCAACAGGTTTATTGACAGCGGAAACCGCCATTCTTCAAGGATCTATGAGAACATGATGTTTAAAATTTCTGAGAATAGGATTCCTTCAAATTCTGCAGTAGCTGGTGATACAATATCACTTGATCCGTCAGTAACTATAAATGTACTTAATCCTGAAGAACCGACAGGTCATTTAAATGACGAATCCCTTGTTTTGAAATTAACATATGGAGAAATTTCTTTTATGTTCACTGGAAATGCTGAATTAGGTGCTGAGCGGAGAATAATGGAATCAGGGTTCAATGTTGAATCTGATATTTTGAAAATCGGCCAACATGGAAGCAGGTCATCTACAGGAGAAGAGTTTCTGGAAAAAGTTAATCCAGAGGTCTGCATAATAATGCTTGGAGAACATGCCTATGGCTATCCACATAAAGATGTTGTAGATAGACTTGATCAATTTGGGTGTGAAGTTTATAGAACAGACAAAAATGGTAATATTGTTGTCACAACTGATGGCAAAGTATATTCTGTAAAGACTCAGTTATAATTTAATATAGCATAATTTCGAAGTTGCCTTTAGCCAGCATTATAAGGAATAATGTTGAAGCTTTCTTGAGGGAAAGGAGTATAGTTATAAAACATCCTTATCCTCTTTAATTTTTTCTGGTTGAAAAAGGTGACACTAAAAGAACCAACATTGTGAAAAACGAATTGTGACACAAAAATACATTTTTATTTAGTAGATAATCGAAAATAAACATGTTTTATGCGATGGGCAATGTTTATCTTGCTGAAGTGATCCAAAGACCTAAATCTTAGAAAGGCAGCCATAAAGAAGCTTATAATTGTCCTAAGAACCCCCATTTTTTTTGTATCTCTTATTTCCTGATACATTTTTGTAACACTTATACAATTTTTTGAAGCTTATCTATATAAACATGTAGTGACAACACTTTATATCAATTAAAAAGGGGAGTTGCATATGAAAACACTTGTCACTTACATGACTCAAACCGGAAATACAAAGACAATAGCTGAAGCCATTTATGATGAGATCGAAGGTGAAAAAGAGATAAAACCTATAGAAGATATAAGGAACCTCGAAGGTTATGATCTTGCGTTTATAGGTTTTCCAGTATTGCAGTTCGATATTCCACCTAATGTTAAGGATTTCCTCTCAAAGAACACACACGGTAAGAATATAGCAATATTTATGACCCACGCCGTTCCAGAAGGGTTTGAGGCTATTCACTCATGGACAGGCTCATGTGCTCAGATAGCAGCCGATGCGAACATTATCGGTACATTTGACTGCCAGGGAGAGCTTGCACAACCTGTTATTGACATGCTGTTACAGTCCGATGACCCTCAGATGAAAACATTTGGTGATATGGGTCCTTCAACAAAGGGGCAACCTGACGCTTCCAGGGTCAAAAAGGCAAAGGAGTTTGCAAAGGGAATTCTGGCAAAACTCCAATGAACGTACACTGTTTTTATAAGATTAATATAAAAGACAGTATCTTATAAGGGAATTTAGAATGACCCAAAAGAAAAAAGAGCCTGTATTCTGTGAGAAATACTGCCTTGTATGCAAGGGTGCACGTGCCGGTAATGGCTTTTTCAAGGCTATCCAGAACCTTGAACTCAAGATATTTGGCAAAAAAGGTTGTCCATGGGGCAAGGCAAGAACAGAATACTACGGTGTTACGCCGGATAAGCCGATACCAAAAAAGAACGATTTTGAGAAATAAAAAACCAAAAAATACCAACTAAAAGCCTTAAAGGCTTTTAAGATCTTATTTTAGGTTTTAATTTCTCTTTATGTAATCTATCATCTTCGGAGTCAGTAGTGGTGCTATCTGCGGAAGCATGTTAGGCAACAGGTTCTCCATTGCAGCTGGCATCAGGTCAGGCATCTGCTCTTTCATATGATCGGGCATGGGGACCCTCTTCTCTACCGCCACAAGCATCTTTGGCATGACCTTTGGCATCAAAGACGGCATGAGCAGTGGCATCATTATTGGCATCATGGGCTTCATGAGCATATCCATGCCGGGTACGTACTTCACCGTTTTCATCATGGCCTGCATGTACGAGGGCATGGCACCGATCATCTCGGGCAGCAGTTCCACCATCATCTCGGTCATGTTTTCCGGTTCCATGAGCTCTATCATCTTGTCAAAGGTTGCCCAGGCCACAAGCGCATCGTTTGTAGTATCCGGTATATCATAGCCAAGGCTGCGGGCGGCCAGTGCCCCCAGATCCTGTACCTCCATATTTACATTGTTCTCTTTGGCAGCTATCCTGAACTGCACAAGACAGCATGGGCACAGTGCAGCCATAATGTCAGCATCCTGCTCTGTAGCTTCCTGTAAACGTACATTGCCTATCTTTGCGGCCACCCTTGGCTCGTCTATCAGGGTAACTACAGAACCGCAGCAGAGCGCTTTCTCTCGGTTGTGTTCCATTTCTCTGAACTGCACTCCGGGAATTGCTTTGAGCAATTCCCTTGGTGGCTCGTATACTCCAGCACCTGCCCTGCCAAGGTGACATGAATCATGCCAGGCGATGGTCTTGTTCAAAGGTACTTTGAACTTGGGCTTGAGCACATCCAGCTTATCAACAAGAATCTCTGAATAGTGCTTCGCTTTTATATCAAAGTCCATTCCAAGCTTCTCTGCCCATTGAGGATAGATGGTCCTCCACATAAGCAGGCAGGCAGGACATGAGGTTACAACAGTCTTAACGCCAAGTTTCTGCATATTGGCGATGTTCATCTTCAGTATCTTCTCAAACACATCCCACTTTCCTGCAACAAGCATGGGTATACCACAGCAACCCTCCTTATCTCCAAGGTAAGTGAACTCGATGCCTGCCTCATCCAGCAGCCGCACGGTTCCAACGGCAACATCTTTTTCCACAAAAGAGGCGGTACACCCGGCAAAGTAAGCGACCTCAGCTTTGTCCTTAATCTTTGCCCTGATATCATCGGGCATCCACTTGTCCCTATCGACCCTGTAATTGGCCCAGATGTTCCTCTCCTTGTCCAGGCTCTGAGCCATGATCTCAAAGGGTGGGATGGTCATCATACCCCTCTTTTGAACAAAGTTCTCTCTCAAGGTCATCCATGAACGCTCGATGGGCAGGTCAAGCTGGCAATAATAATCACACATCTCACAGGTAGTACAGGCAAGGAATGTGTCAACCTGTTCCTGATCAAGTTCCATCTTTCCGGCAAGATACTCTTTAATAAAGAACCACTTGCCACGGGGGGATTGTGATTCCCATCCTCTTCCATAGTACTGGTCACACTCGTTCACACAGTATCCACACTGGGCACATGTGAAAGCATGGGATATAATATCTCCTGGCAATCCTTTCTCATCTTTGAATTCCTGGTTGCCGGCTCCGGACATATTTCCAACCATGCGTGCCATAGGCTCAAATGCCTTTGCAAAAGAAAGTCCCATGTTGATAATGGACTTGCCAGTCATTGTTTCAGGGTTCATTATGTCATGAGGGTCAAATTGTTCTTTGAAACCCTGATTAACTTTCACCCTATCTTTATACACCTTTTCAGCCTGGTTTGCAAAGTAAAGGCCTGAAGCATAAATCCTTCCTCCATTCTGCTCCGCGATTTTCACAATGCTCAAGGCAAGTGGGAAAGCAAGGGTATATTTGAAAGATCTCTCAGAGTGGGGAATGAAACAAAGCATAATGGCCTCATTACCCTTTGTTACCATACCTTCAACAAGTATAGGGAGGCCAATCTTTTTCTCTAGCTCATTGAAAACAGTGGCTATTTTGTCAACAGGTACAACAACTTCAGCCGGAATGAATGAAGGTCCAAGTCTTTTTACCTTCATCGACCTGAACCATTCCTGTGTCTCATGCTCTGCGATCTCATCCGGCAGGATCTCTCCGCCAGCTTCCCTGATTATTTCTTCCAGGGCACTTACATCCCTTGACTGTGGATAAGCGAAGTTACATATATAGGAAAGTGGCAGCTCTGGTCTGTGCTCATCAACCGTTTCTCCGTAGTGTGTCTTGTACGGAGCATTGTTCTTCATATCAGCCCACAGAGGGTTAAGAAATGATATCGCCCACACAAGGACCTCTTTTTCCCCTACCTTCTTTATTGCGTTCTCCATTGAAGCTGCGTTATGGAATTTTGCAGAGGTAGCGGCAGTCTTCTCATACTTTCTCAGTTTCAGGGTGACCTGTGTGATAATTCCGGTAGTGCCCATGGTTCCTGTTATCTTTCTGAGCTCTTCACCTGAGAAATCCTTAACCTCACCATTTGGAAGAACGACCCTTGCAGATTCCATGGTATCCTGTGACCATCCGTATTCATAGCTTCCGTAACCAACACCATTTTGTGCAAGCCAGCCGCCAACGGTTGCTGACATAGCACTTGAAGGGACAGCCTGCACTGCAAGCTCCTCCTCGTTGAGTTTAGATTCAATATCATACCAGATAGCACCTGTTCCCACAGTAACCCGGAGATTCTCCTTATCAAGACTGATTATTTCCCTCATGGGAGTAACATCTGCGACAATGCCACCTTTTGTAGGAATAATGCCTCCGTATCCCGAAGATGCTCCTGCCCTCGGTACAATGGGAATTTTGTATTTACGTGCAAAATTGATAAGTTCGACAGCTTTTTGCTCATTCTCCACTTTGACAATGGCAGCAGGCTTTGTTTTACCCAAAATTGATCTAATTAGTGAAGGCAAAGCACCTACATCATGTGTGTAAAAACACCGCTCTTTATCCCTGAAATTAACACCTCTGCCGAAAATATCGGAGAGTTCCTGCCTTTGTTGCTCATTCAGCTTATATATTGAATCAGTCATTATAAACCCTATTGTATATTTGATGCAATTGTCCTTAATAATTTTCAATGGTATATCTCTATATATACTGAATTGAATACTTCCAAAGAAGACTTAATTTAATCAGTTCTGTAAAACATAGAAAATATCTTATGGATAAATGAAATAATCTATCGTTGATTATTACAAATAATAAAGGTCGTATAAAGTATGGATTTGCCAGATCATAAAACAAAGATTGTATGCACCATTGGACCGACTTCATCATCTGAAGGTGTGCTCATGGAAATGATAAACCAGGGGATGAATGTTGCCCGTCTTAACTTCTCCCACGGTGACCTTGAAGACCATAGGGTAATAATCAGAAGAATAAGGGACATAGCAAACAGGCTCAACAAAGTTGTATCTATAATGGCAGACCTCCCAGGTCCTAAGATCAGGGTAGGTACTCTTTTTGATGGCTCAATAACACTGGAAAAAGGAGAAAATATAATTCTTACACCGAAAGATATCATTGGTAAAGGCTCTATTATTCCTGTTCAGTACAATCATATAGCTGAAAGTGTGAAACCGGGAAGTCCTATTTTTCTCAATGATGGGTTCATACAACTTAATTGTACTGCGATTGTAGATGAGGATGTTCACTGCATTGTGGTAGTAGGTGGTATATTGTCATCTAAAAAAGGGCTAAACCTTCCAGGTGCCCGGATCTACATTGATCCGATCACAGGTCGAGATCTGGAAATTATTGACTTTTGCCTTGAAGAGGGGCTGAGTATATTCTGCTTGTCTTTTATTGAATCAGAAGAAAATATACTCCAGGTTCGCAATTACACAGCAAGCAAAGGAAAAGAGGTATTTATCGTTTCAAAGATCGAAAGGGAACAGGCAGTGAAGAATATAGATTCCATTCTTAAAGAGAGCAATGCTATAATGATAGCACGGGGCGATCTTGGTGTGGAGATTCCTATACAGGATGTTCCAATTGTGCAAAAGGAGATAATACACAAGTCAAATCTTATGAGCACACCTGTGATAACTGCAACCCAGATGCTTGAATCAATGACAAATAATATCCGTCCCACAAGGGCTGAAGCAACGGATGTGGCAAATGCAATCATAGACGGAACAGATGCTGTCATGCTCTCTGCTGAGACAGCTGTGGGAAAATATCCAATTGAGACCTTAATGATGATGTCAAAGATCGCCAGCTCAACTGAAAGCTGGAGGGATCATACTACAATAGGGCTTGAAATGATGAAAAAAGCAATATACAGGATGGATCCGGGAGTTGAAGATATGATATCCATCCAGGTAAACGATGCTATTCGAATTCTTCCTGTGCGTTATGTAATAACTCCTACGGTTTCCGGAAAGACCCCTCGTCATATTTCAAGGTTCAGACCTGACGTATGGATACTTGCCTTCAGCCGCTATCCTCTAACATGTGAACATCTTGCAATGCAGTATGCTGTCTACCCTGTACCCGTTGATCATAAAGTATATGATTGGGAAAAAACAGTAATCGATAAACTAAAAGACTCTGATGTGGTTCATAAAGGTGATATGTTGATACTGACACAGGGCCAGTCATCAGGACATGGTAAACCAGGGGGTACCAATCTTTTAAAATTCATTGAGGTCAAATAATCTGTAATCTGGAAATTATTGCTAACCACTTATTTCGATGATCGTTGTATTTTTTGGCAACTATAGAACTCTTTGTAACATGATCATCTAGCATTTTGCTGATGGTGTGTTCCTTCTACTATCTCTATACCTACATTTTTTACAATTCTCTTAATTTCATGTATATGAGGGCATCTTGGGTAATTTTCCATTTGCATGCAGAAGGGTCATATTCTTTAAAATACATGTTTCAATCATTGAAAGCCATGAGACATCCAACACCAGGACAGGCTTCTGAGACAATATCACATCTTATTACTGCAATCCTTATTGCAGGTTCAGCAGCTATACTATCATTGTACATCCTACAATCATCCAAAAAGTATACAGAAAAATAAAAAGGGAACTATGACCCTAAAGAATAGACAGTTATATTAATTTTACATTCCTATGCCTTCTTTGAACTTATCGATTCCCATTTCATCGATAACTCTGCCAAGGCGTTGTTTTGAACCGTTGGTCCTTGTAAAATTTACAATTTTTTCTACAAGCTCAAGTACTTCTTCTTCTGTGAGTTCATCTGCAATAATATCAGCAAGTCTTGGTTTGACAGCTGCATTACCACCTACCATTACGGTGTATCCTTTTGGTGTACCCATAACACCGATATCCTTGACCGCAGGTTCTGAGCACGAATTCACACATCCTGCAACAGCCATTTTGAACTTCGATGGTAGAGGCATTCCATGATATTTCTCATCCAGCTTAAGTCCCAGACCAACGGCGTCCTGCTGGCCTCTTTTACAGAATGTAGTACCAGGGCATATTTTTATACTTCTGACACACAGTCCAATAGCAGCACCTGGTTTAGTGTCAAGGTCTTCCCAAGCCTTGTCAATATCTTCTTCTTTTAATCCTACGATTGCTATTCTCTGTGAGGATGTAGCTTTTAATGTTGCAGCTTCATACTTTTCAGCAACATCTGCAATTTTACGCAGCTGTTCAGCTGACACTATCCCGCCGGGCATATGTGGTGCGATAGCATATGTTTCCTGATCACGTTGTAAAATTGCTCCTTTTTCAAGTAGATCCTTTGCCATTTTCTTAACTCCTTAATCCAATATCTCTTTTGAATTGGTATAATTATTGTAAATAATCATTTATATATTGGTTGGTTTCTTATAGGATACTATGAAAGACTGCACCATCTATAAAACGGTCGATATAATTGGGAAAAAGTGGTCTCTTTGTATCATGCATGAGTTGTACAAGGGGGATTATAAAAAAAAACGCTTCAATGAACTGAAAAACAAATTACAGGACGTGACCCCAAAAACACTTTCTATAAGATTAAAGGAGCTTGAAGACCATGGTCTTGTGAACAAAAAAATAGATAATTCGGTATTCCCTATAAAATGTGAATACTCACTTACAGAAAGTGGTGAAGAGTTCCTCTACATACTGCAGAATATTAAGAAATGGGGCCTTAAATGGCAATTCGAGAATCCTGAATGTGACCAGACCAATTGTAAGACATGTGAACTTTAAAATATCAGTTACGTTAAATATAGTAGTCGTTACAAATTTGTCTGATATCATTTTTAAATGACAAAAATTTACACAGCTACACTTTTGCACATTTAGGGGAAGTACAATGGGAAAAATATTGAAGCGCTCAAGAAGCAACAGGATGATAGCAGGCGTATGTGGTGGTCTGGGGGATTACTTTGACACGGACCCTGTACTGATCAGACTTTTATGGGGATTCACTATACTTTTTTACGGCACAGGTATTCTTATCTATATTCTGGCATGGATTATCATTCCGGAAGAATAGATAATAATCAATTAATTTACACTTATTTTTTATAGCTAATATCTAATAAACATTTGATATATTTTTGTTTATTTGTCTTTTCTTCGCATTTGCTTATTTTACAAACAAAAAAGTCAGAACCCCTACATTTTTAAAAAGACACTCAGTTAACTGATTATACAAAAGCGATAAATATGGAGAAAGTGTTCTATATTTTATAGATATCCGGGGAAATCGTGTGAACTTACAATAAAACAAAGACTTTCAGCTGACGTTGCTATGAAACAACTTCTTCAATAGCTAATCAATAAGTGAAAGTCAATAGTAGTCTATATATCCCTTCAAATAAGCTTATTTGTTGTAAAATCTATTCCTTACCGGGGTAAGCTTTTTATATGTGGCATATGCTCTGCCTATACTCTGGACACGGATGGTAACAAATGAATGATAAATTAAGAAAAGATGCTAGCTCGATACTATCAGAGGCAATTGCAGCTGTAGATCCTTCTGCCTGCATATACAGATCCGTCAAAAAAGAGGCAGAATCAATTATCATAAATGAACGTGTCTATGACATATCATGTTATGACAACATATATGCACTAGCTTTTGGAAAAGCAGCCATACCTATGTCAAAGGCCATCGAAGAAATACTAGGAGAATCTCTCACAGGTGGGGTCGCAGTTACAAAACAAGGTTTTGTTGGTGGCCTTTCCAAAATGGAGGTTTATGGAACTGGCCATCCTATGCCAGATGAACACAGCGTTGAGGCAGGAAAGACATTACGTGCTTTTCTTGAGAACACTGGTGAAAAGGATATGATATTCTTTCTCATATCAGGGGGGGGTTCATCACTTGTCACACTTCCTCGCAAAGGTGTATCGATAAAGGACATTGTCAAGCTCACAGATACTCTTATGCGTTCAGGAGCTACAATCGATGAGCTCAACACTGTAAGGAAGCATCTTTGTTCCATTAAAGGGGGAGGACTTGCAAAGATGGCCTATCCGTCAGAGTCTTTAAGTCTTATACTTTCAGATGTTGTAGGGGACCCACTGGATGTTATAGCCTCTGGTCCTACAGTCCCTGACCGCTCAACATTTGTAGAGTTCAGTGAGATTGTGAAAAGGTATGATCTTAATATATCTCCTGCTGTTGAAGGCCTGCTTGAGGATGGCCTTGAAGGTGTCATTGAAGAAAACCCCACGTTTGGAGAACCCCTATTCGAACGTACTTCATATTATCTTATAGGTAATAATTCACTGGCTCTTCACGAAGCAGATAAGAAGGCATCAGAACTTGGGTATAATACTATGGTACTCACTTCATCTGTGGTTGGCGAGGCACGTGAGGTTGCAAAGGTATTTGCTGCAATTGCCCGGGAAGAAAGATCAAGGGGTACTCCGCTTCCGACACCTGCATGTATACTTGCAGGGGGAGAGACCACTGTAACTATGAAAGGAAAAGGTGGTGGTGGAAGGTGCCAGGAAATGGCCCTTTCTTTTGGTATTGAGGTACCTGGTCTTTC
>PXAV01000038.1 GCA_003565715.1 Methanosarcinaceae archaeon | reverse complement strand
GATTGTTAAACCCCACCTGGATATATTACATCCTCCCAGTGTGTACGATTTTCGTCAGCAAAGGTCTGCCTGGGGGCCTATTGCAGATGTAATACCTGAGTCCGGAACAGGAGATACCATATCACCTGGAACAGGATGCTCCTTTGACAGCCTCTCACCTATCCTTTCCCTTACCCTATAAACAAGCTGTCCGTCTATTATAGAGTCAGGACGTGCAAAGTAAACATACTCAAAGACACAATGAGCAAAGTATATTTCATCAAAGAGCTGATGAGATTCAAAATCTCCATCCTTGAATATGAGAAGCTCGCCTGGCCTTACATCCCTTACAAGTTCACCGTTTAAGGTATCTATAGCTACACTTTCTGATGCTACTACAAAACCTGGTTCTATTGTGCCAAAGCATAGTGGCTTGAAGCCAAGTGGATCCCTTACGGCCAGAAGCATATCATCAATAAGTATTACAAGTGAATATGAACCGTTAAGCCTTTTCATTACGTTACGCACAGCTTCAACAGGCTCATATTTAAAAAGTTCTTTTATAAGGAGATGAGCAATAACCTCTGTATCAGAGTTTGCAACAAATATGTGGCCTTCAGCTTCAAGCTGTGTGCGCAGTTCATCACTGTTTATAAGGTTGCCATTGTGAGCAAGAGCCACACTTCCCCTTTTATATTTGACTATAAACGGCTAGCAATTCTCTATACCAGAGTCACCTGAGGTGGAATAACGGACGTGCCCTATACCAACATCACCTTTAAGCTCGACAAGGTCTTCCTTATCAAATACCTCGGGTACAAGGCCCATGCCTTTTATGGTCTGGGGCCTGAGGCTGTCATGTACAGTTATACCTGCTGATTCCTGGCCTCTGTGCTGTAAAGCATAAAGGGCATAATAGAGACGAAGAGCGGATGGTACGGGGTGTGTCTCAGGTTCGAACTTGACGACACCAACAACACCACATTCTTCGCGCATTTTATATCCCCGGTCTGAAACTAACCTAGTATTTGCACTTGGCCTGCCACTTATAGCTTCTCATCCTCGGGCTTTTTCCAAAGCCACATGCAGTACACTGCTTTGTGTGTATGTTAAGAGAAACGCTACCGCAGCGCCTGCATTTAGCATGAGTGCGCTTTTGCCTTTTACCCGTTGAGGGAGTACCTTTTGACATTTATCATCACCTTTTGATCTGAAAGAGACCGGCGGAGAAACTATCAGCCAGCCCTTATTGAAATATATTAGTATATGTTGTTCCTTTTTTTAGATAGAGCTTCTGTGTTCAGTGGTTTCTTTTTATCCATGAACTTAAAAGACCTTTTTAGAATATTTGGTCAAACATAGCTCAGAGAGTTACACCTGATATGTCTAGTAGTTCTTATAGATTGCGTTCATCTCACGGAGAAACATATACTACGTTGTCACCTCTGATCACAACACTACCCAATTTTCTTACATTCTCTCCATCCTTTAGTTCTTCTGCATCATCAAGAACAAGGTTCATGTGGACATCATATCCCTGAAGCTTTCCACGGAACTCTCTTGCTCCCTTAAGTCTCACTATCACAGGTGTGTTCAATGCATCATTCAATATATCAAGAGGTCTGTTTCCCATATTATTCGCCCTCATTTAAATAAATCCAAATAGCCATACGCATGTATTGACTTGTAAATTCTCTTATTTAAGTCCTTTCAATCTCTGCATATTGCGATGCACCAATGTTGCTTGTGCAATATATAAAACTATCGTGCGAATGAATGAACCGGAAACATATGAAATAAATAATTTTATCCAAAAAAGAAGCGCTTATAAAAACCACAAAACAATGCTCATATGGCATGTAAAATCCCTAACCAACTGCTATATAAGCAACCAGACATTTAAGAGCATCTTGAAAATAAACCAATGAGCAAGGAGATATAATGAGAAAAGTATCAGCCATACTGACTATAGCAGGATCAGATTCCGGAGGTGGTGCGGGTATTGAAGCAGATATCAAAACAATAGCTTCACTCGGACTGCACCCTGCATGTGCCATCACATCAGTAACAGCACAGAACACAACGGGTGTTTTGGGAGCTTATGATATTCCCTGCGATTTCATATGTGAGCAAATAGAAGCCGTCTGTAAGGATATTGACATAACCTGGACAAAATCAGGTATGCTGTCATCGGCTGAAATAACATCAGTTGTGGCATCAATGGTAAAGAAATATGGGCTGAGACTTGTAGTTGACCCGGTCATGGCAGCAGAGGCTGGAGGAGACTTGCTGAAAAGAGATGCTGTGTCTACCCTTAAAGAAGAGCTTTTGCCAGTAAGTGAGGTAGTAACACCAAATATCAATGAGGCAAGGATACTGTCAGGAATTGATATAACTGACGTGGACAGCGCAAAAGAAGCTGCAAAGGTCATCTCCAGTACAGGAGTGAGATATGTCATAATAACCGGTGGACACCTTAATGCGTCAGACATAATCTATGATAGGGAAAATAACATATATACAAT
>PXAV01000155.1 GCA_003565715.1 Methanosarcinaceae archaeon | reverse complement strand
GGGTGTACCTGGCTCTTCTTCATCAGAAACGACTTTCTCATAGGCTTCCAGTATATCCTTCATGGTGATCTTCTCACCACGTCTTCTGAGTACGAACATTCCTGCCTCTTTGGTAATGACCCTGAGGTCAGCTCCACTAAGTCCTTCTGTCATTCTGGCAATCCTCTCAAAGTCCACATCATCCGCAAGGCTCATTCTTCGGGTGTGTATCTTAAGGATCTCCATGCGTCCCTTCTCATCAGGCGATGGTACTTCGATCACACGGTCAAAACGTCCCGGTCGAAGCAGAGCAGGGTCCAGCAGATCGATCCTGTTCGTTGCAGCAATGACCTTTACTGTCTTTGTTGCGTCAAAGCCATCCATCTCAGCCAGCAACTGCAGCATTGTCCTGTTCACTTCTGCAGAACCTGTTGTACCGTCATGGGTACGCATGCCACCTACAGCATCTATCTCGTCTATGAAAAGGATGGATGGTGATTTATCCCTTGCCATCTGGAAAACATCCTTTACAAGTCGGGCGCCTTCTCCTACAAATTTCTGCACAAGGTCTGAACCGGACATGCGTATAAATGTTGCATTTGCTCTTGATGCCACTGCCTTTGCTATGAGGGTCTTGCCTGTCCCGGGTGCTCCATACATCAACACTCCGGTTGGGGGCTCGATGCCTATCTTCTCAAAAAGCTCAGGCTCCACAAGGGGTAACTCCACAGACTCGATGACCTCTTTTAGCACATCGTCAAGCCCGCCTATCATATCATAATTTATTCCCGGGGAATCGATAAGCTCCATTATCTGGGCACGCACATCAGCAGCCTTTGATATTATGGAGACAATCGAGAATGCGGCATTTACACAGACTCTCATTCCAGCTTCAACTCTCAGGTCCTGGGGGACCTTCACCTGCACTTCCTGATTGTTCCCATGCTGCCTTATTATGGCGGTACTGTCTCCTATCTCCATAACTGTGGCAATGAATAGAGGAGGTGTTGTCAGTTGTTCTAACTGCTTTTTGATCTTATTTGTCTCCTCCAGGTAATTGTTGGCCAGCATATTTGCCTCGAGTAACTTGGCACGCATGTTCTCATTACTGACCTTAAGCGCCTCAATTTCATGAAGTAATGACTCTACATCTTTTTCGTCAAGGCTGTCGGACTTTATCTGTGTCCTGATCCTTGAACTTATCGTGTCAATCGGTGATTCAGCACTACTATTTGACATAGGGGGCTACTATATGTATCATCAGATATAAAACCCACTACACCCATGTCCTGTGCGATATGTCTTCAGCATATCTTTTATGTACAATTCAATGCTGTTTCCTGCATATGTTTATGCTGTTATATTGTGTTTCGTTACATGTTGGATGATCTATAATAATACTGTGATTATGAGGTCATAGCAATGGCTGTTTATATTGAATGACGCAGGACTGTATATAAGCTACACGTTTATGTTATCTTTATAGGTGCTATGCAATCTGTTCTGTTGTTGTGTTCAGGCTATTTGGTCTATTCATTGTATATTTGCACCATTTGCACAATTCACGCCATTTATACAATTTACAGTACTTGTTGTTATATGGTATCTTTATTATGCTTTTAAAGTGTTTTAAAGCTTTTATTTTGCAAAATAGTATACAATATCTGTCTCTGTTGTGTAGATACAATTTATAGCTCTCATTATTGCTAATGAACGATATATTTATGTATAATCACCACAGTTCATTACTTGCAAATATGTTTTCACAAAATGCTTCCAGTGTATTTAACGTTTTAATTAGAAAAAGAAGCTCTATTTGGGTTTCTATTTATGTTAAAACATTTGCAGACTATTATTAGAGCAAATATTTATATATAATTAAATACATGTAAGTAATTGTGAGTAACACAACAACATTGTGTTCCTGATGTATTCACAGGATCACGCATCAAGATTAAAAAGAGCACAACAAAACCATTGTCTGAGGGGATGAATGGTTTGTGAATCCATAAATATCTGAGGGGATGAATGGATCGCAAAGAGGCAAAAGAATGAAGGTTCGGCTTGAGATCATCGATGAAGATGGCATTGAAAGCGCAAATGTCGAATTTGCGGGAAGGCACTGGAAAAAGCGTCTTCTGGCATTCCTTGACACGGTCGAGGATAACTGTGAGAATAGATCCGAACCTTCATTCACTTCATCTAATTCTAATGCCGTTGCAAATGGGCAGAACTGTCAGTCACGATATGTCACACAAGATCAAGGAGTGATACCACATGCCCAGCAACCGGCGCAAAATGTCCACAATCCACAACATGTTCAGCAACCAGTGCAGCAGATGGGACATTCCTGTCCACATCAGCAACAATTCCAGCATCCGCAGCAGCAATATACGCTGCCTCCTGCACAGCAGCCAGCGCAGCAATATAATCCACAGCAGCCTTATTCACAACAACCTGTAAATCACTATTATCAACCACAATACCTACCACCTGCCTTTCCTCCTTCGGGAGCGCAGCAATACGGCTCAGGACAGATGGCACAACCAATTTCATATGCACCTCCTCCTTCTGAGACATCAGCTCAGAGGGTAGTGCCTTCTGTCTCAAATATGTATGGGCCTGCTAACCAGCCACAAAGTAACCAACCACAAAGACGTAAAACTGCAGTGTTCCAGGAAAGGATGAACGATATGTCACTGACCATCAGTGAACGTCTTGAGCTGTTCCTGAAGTACGAGTATCCACGTGTATGGTTCTCTTCCCAGGATGTGCAGCAGCATTATGAAAGGGTATATGGGGATATCAAGCAGAGCACAGTTTCCACATATCTTTCACGCATGTATCGCAAGAACCTGCTTGAACGCAGGGGCAACAGGACGCAGCGTGAATATCGATATATAGGCGATGAAACAGAAACATCCTGCACTGCAGAGGGGATGCCCGAAGCTCCAGTGTTCCACAGGTTGCATTACTGAAAGTATTCCATCTTGTACTTATTGGCAGCATTTTAATATGTTTCAGACATATCTCTTCCTATGCGCTTACCAAAGGATATCTTCGGGCTTGGAGTTGCCCTTGTTTTTCTGGGATCTTTACTGGTGTTAGCAGGTGTATTGATATCTTCTTTTAGCGGAAACGGGGAATTTGGAGGTCTTATTCTTATAGGTCCCATCCCCATAGCTTTTGGTTCATCTCCTGACATAAGCACAACAATGCTCTGGGCAGGGGTTTTGATCGCAGTCATATATCTGCTCATGAGGGGGCGTTTCTGATGATGGGGCCTTTACTTGTTACTATCGGTATGCTTCTGATCCTATGTGGTATTTTGCTTATTTTCCTGGTGGGTCCTTTTGGGGCCGGCAGGGATAAAGCCAGGGGCGGACAAATTCCACATCCTGATAACAAAGATAATTGCTCAGATGGCCTGCATACAGGGAACAGGCCAGAGGGACCGGGTACAGAGCTAAGGGGTGGAGGTATTATCATGCTTGGTCCAATACCCATCATCCTGGGGTCAGACAGCAAAAGCGCCCTTTACCTTGTACTGCTGGTGATCATACTGATGGTGCTGATGGTGCTATATTTTTTGATATTCATGTAATACTGTGGTTAAACAGTGCTACTGTGAAAATGTATTTGAGTGCAAAAGTAATGTTAATATGCATGCTCCTCCTCTGTGAATATGTTTATAGGTATTCAGTTCAATACATACATTGATGCGTTCTTTCAAGTTAGTTTCAGAGTACATTCCAGAGGGTGATCAGCCCAAGGCCATATCCCGGCTTACAGAAGGCATGCTTTCCGGAAAAAAGCATCAGACACTACTTGGTGTCACAGGTTCCGGAAAAACGTTCACAGTAGCAAATGTCATACAGAACGTTCAAAAACCCACTCTTGTGATAGCCCATAATAAGACACTTGCAGCCCAGCTTTTCTCTGAGTTCCGTGAGTTCTTCCCGGACAATGCTGTGGAATACTTTGTCAGCTATTATGATTACTATCAGCCGGAGGCATATCTGCCTACAACAGATACTTACATAGAAAAGGATGCATCTATAAATGAAGAGATAGACCGCCTCAGGTTATCTGCCACCAAATCCCTGCTGGAGCGCAGGGATGTGATCGTTGTTTCGAGTGTTTCATGTATCTACAACCTGGGCTCACCTGATGAATGGAGGGCAATGTCTGTAATACTCTCTCCGGGCAAAGAAATAGACCGCAGCTCCTTTCTGGGATCTCTTATCAATATACAGTATGAAAGGAACGATGTTGATTTTACCCAGGGAACGTTCCGTCTGCGCGGGGATACCATAGAGATATTCCCTGCTCAGGAGAACAGGGGTATAAGGGTTGAGCTTTTTGGTGATGAGGTTGAAAGGATAGTCTATTTTGATCCACTGACGGGTAAGGTCCTTGATGAGATACTTGAGGGAGAGACAATTGGCATTTACCCTGCAAAGCATTTTGTTATGCCGGAGGAATACATAGAGAAGGCCCTTACAACTATAGCTGCTGAGCTGCACGACAGGCTCTCTCTGCTAAGGTCAGAAAACAGGCTCCTGGAAGCTCAGCGACTTGAACAGAGGACTAATTTCGATATGGAAATGATACGTGAGCTTGGTTATTGCAGTGGTATTGAGAATTATTCCCGGCATTTTGACGGAAGGCGTCCTGGTGAACCTCCATCATCGCTACTTAATTTCTTCCCTGATGACTATCTTGTGATAATAGATGAGTCCCATGTAACCATACCCCAGATCCGCGGGATGCATAATGGGGACCGTGCAAGAAAAGAATCACTTATTGGATATGGTTTCCGCCTGCCATCAGCATTTGACAACCGTCCACTGCGTTATGATGAGTTTGAAAGGCAGCTTAATGATGTTATATATGTTTCTGCCACACCTGCTGAATACGAGCTTTCCAAAAGCGGGGCTGTTGTGGAGCAGATCATTCGCCCCACTGGCCTTGTGGATCCCCATGTTACTGTCAGGCCAGTCGGAAATCAGGTAGATGACCTTCTATCTGAGGTACATAAGGTCACTGATAAGGGTTTCAGGACACTTGTGACGACCCTGACAAAAAGGATGGCCGAGGATCTTACAGAATACCTGCTGGAACTTGGTATCAAAGTACGCTACATGCACTCTGATATCGATACCCTTGAAAGGGCAGAAATAGTGCGCGATCTTAGAAAAGGTGAATTCGATGTACTTGTGGGTATAAATCTCCTGCGTGAGGGTCTGGACATTCCCGAGGTTGCCTTTGTTGGTATACTTGATGCTGACAAGGAAGGTTTCCTGCGCTCTGAGCGCTCCCTTATACAGACAATAGGCCGGGCTTCCAGGAACTCAGAGGGACACGTTATACTCTATGCTGATAAAATAACCGGATCTATGGAGCGTGCTATCGGGGAGACCAACAGGCGCCGCATGCTCCAGACCGAATTCAACGAGAAGCATGATATAACTCCTACAACTATCCGTAAAGCTCTGCAGAAAGAGCTTGTGGAGGCTGAAAAATACCAGCCTGTTTCCGGTATTATGGCAATGGCAGAGGGTGCGTCGGTGCGGGAGATCGCAGATATTATCATTGACCTTGAGGCTGACATGCACCTGGCTGCCAAGAACCTGGAATTTGAGAGGGCTGCTGAGCTAAGGGACAGGATCAGGGAATTGCGTGAACAATATTCTGTGTGATGGCAGCAGTTTTTCCTGTTTTTCTCTCCACCCTTCCCAATGATTTCTTTCCTGTGGTCTTATTATTTACATATGCTCCTATCAATGTTATCCTGGCCTGTGCCCCATGTGTCTGATGCCGGGTCCTCTTCTCCTGTCCCCCGATCCTGTATAGCGTATATTCTTCCCGGTATGGTGCAGGAAGACATCGTCAAGTGTTGGTTTTCTAAGGTTGACAGATTCGATGTGCAGCCCTAGTTCATTTGTCATCTTCAGTATCTCAGGGATGGTCCTCTCTCCATCTGAAGCTGTTATATGGATGTTTGCTCCGGATCTTTTCATTTCTTTGGACCCCTTGCCAATAATTCCTGGATCGCTATTGTATTGCCCTATCATGATACTTGCATCTTTATCACTTGAAAAACCAAGGGTTATTATGTCCCCTCCCAGTCCTCCTTTTAGCTCTTTTGGGGTACCCTGTGCGATTATCTCTCCGTGGTCTATAATAGCGATCCGGCTGCAGAGCATATCAGCCTCTTCCATATAATGTGTGGTAAGGACCATTGTTATGTTCTTTTCCCGGTTAAGCTTCTGTATATAATCCCATATATGGTTCCTTGTCTGGGGATCAAGCCCCAGGGTTGGTTCATCAAGAAAGAGCACCTTTGGATAGTGCATCAGACCTCTTGCTATCTCCAGCCTGCGCACCATGCCGCCGGAATACTTCTGCAATACCTCATCTGCCCACTCCTTGAGCTCTACAAGTTCAAGGACCTCACAGATCCTCTCATGGCGCTGCTTTTTCCCCATTCCGTAGAGCCTTCCATGCAGGTCAAGGTTCTCACGGCCTGTTAGCTTGCTGTCAATGGTTGTACCCTGGAACACAACACCTATGGACCTGCGCACCTTTGTTGCTTCTGACCTGATATCATGCCCCCATATCCTGGCATTACCAGAACTTGGTTTGATCATTGTGGAAAGCATTCCGATGAGTGTGGACTTACCTGCTCCGTTTGGTCCAAGCAATCCAAATAGCTCTCCCTTCCTGACATCCAGGCTGACATCTTTTACAGCCGTAAGCCCTTCATATCTCTTACTTATTCCCTCTATGAGAATTGCTTCCTCTGCCCTATCTGATGTTATTTGGGTCATTAATCATAGTGGATGTCCTATGCATTTAAATATGACTCCTCGCTATGTTCATTATCAGGCGAAAATGTTATATTCATAAAAAACCTGTAAAGGATGCAGCCTGCGCCGATGGTCTAGTGGCTATGACTGGGGCCTTCCAAGCCCTAAACCCGGGTTCGAATCCCGGTTGGCGCACTTATTTTTAACATCTTTTCAAGACCTATTTTTAAATTTGATCTTTAATTTCGTTTTAAACTATTCACCATATATGTATCAACAGCATCTCAATTTACCGTCAAATGTTTTAAGGTTCCGTTACATTGAAAACACGAAATGTATCAAACGGGTCCTAAGGCTCATTGGCTTCTTTTCCAGCTAAGCTATCATAATCGTTAAAGCAGAATTGAAGCAGTGATATGTATACTACCGAGGTATTTACAATGGTCACAGCAAAAACCGGACATGATATAATGTGTCACCAGATCGATTATGTGGAGCTCAGGAAAAGTTCTTTGTGTATCCATACTTCTCTAATGTTCAATGAAGTTGCTATTGGGGTGCTTTACTGATGCCAAGGTACAAGCGCTCTCTTTTTATATTCAGACGCGATCTTCGTGTGGAAGATAATACTGCTTTGAACCAGGCATTGCAGTTATCAGAAGAGGTGATACCCTGTTTTATATTCGATCCAAGACTTGCAGATAGCAGCAGGGAATATTTCAATCATCATGCCTTCCAGTTCCTTCTTGAATGTCTGGATGACCTCCAGTTGCAGCTTGAAGCAAAGAATGGGAATCTTTTTTTCTTCTCTGCACTTCCGGAGGATGTTATACGGGAGCTTGTGAGCACAGCTGATATAGAAGCTGTATTCTTTAACCGTGATTATACTCCCTTTAGCATAAAAAGGGATGAGATCCTAGAGGGCACATGTGGTTCACTGGGGATTGCGATGCACAGTCATCATGATGCTCTGTTTAATGAACCGGGAACAGTGCTTACAAAAGAAGGAAAACCCTATGCTGTTTTCTCTCCTTTCTTCAAGCGTGCATCCAAAGAACAAGTCTCTATTCCATCCACACAAGAAGGAGGAAGCTTCTATTCTGAAATATCGGGGGATGGGCAAGAAAATCTTAAAAGCAAAGGTCATGCACATGGCTCTGATAAAGGTAAGAATAACAGGAGAGGAAGCCTCAAAAAAGATGATTCTAAGGGGATGGAAGGGACCTGGAAATGGCAGACTGAACTTCAGAGCATAGCTTCTGACCTGACATATAATAAAAGTGAGTGCCTTTTCACAAAAGGGGGGCGTGAACATGCCATTTCTGTGCTCGAGGATATAAACGACCATTCTGATTATGACAATAAGCGCGACTATCCTTCAATAAAAGGTACGACGGGACTTTCGGCACATAACAAGCTTGGCACTGTATCTATCAGGGAATTCTACTATTATACCAAAAACGAACTTGGACCAAACCACACTCTTATAAGTGAGCTTTACTGGCGTGATTTCTTTACAAGTATAGCTGTTGCTTTTCCCCATGTTTTCAGCAGTGCTTTCAAGCAGAAGTTCGACGCGCTTTCATGGTCTGATGATATGGATCATTTTGAATCCTGGTGTGCAGGGAAAACCGGTTTTCCGATAGTTGATGCAGGCATGCGTGAGCTGAACACCACCGGTTATATGCATAACCGTGTAAGAATGATAGTTGCTTCCTTCCTTGTAAAGGACCTTCATATTGACTGGCGGTGGGGTGAGAGATATTTTGCCTCACAGCTTGTAGACTATGACCCATGTGTGAACAATGGTAACTGGCAGTGGTCTGCATCTACAGGGGCTGACTCACAACCATATTTCAGGATATTCAATCCCTGGCTTCAGCAGAAGAAGTTCGACCCAAAGTGTGCTTACATCAAAAAATGGGTCCCTGAGCTTAAGGACCTTGATCCAAAGCTCATACATGCCCTGGAAAAGAATGATCCACCTGATAGCACAGACTATCCTGTGCGTATGCTTGACCATAAGGTCGAAAGAAAAAGGGCACTGGATATATTTGGTTCAGTTTAAGAAGCTTGTTTAAGGGAAGGCTTAAATATCTTCTCATATCATGGCTTGCTTCTGATAATGGTAGCAGGGGAATAACGATGGTAAGTGAGGAGGAAATGTTGTCAGATAGCATATGGTCTCTTTTTCGTAAATTCACTTTTCCTGCTGTTGCCGGTATACTTGTTGCAGGTGTTCAGACAATAATCGATGGTTTTTTCATTGGCAGTGGTGTTGGGAGTCAGGGACTTGCAGGTGTGACACTTGCTTTTCCATTTGTGATGTTCATTGTGGCCGTTGGAATGATGATAGGCATCGGTTCTGCAAGCCTTATAGCCCTTGAGCTTGGACGTTCCAGCAGGGCAAATGCCATGAAATTAATGTCAAATGTATTTCCAATTGTCTTTCTTGCAGGACTTTTGATAACTGTTTGCGGTCTTGTTCTGTCAGGGCATTTTATGGGAATGTTTGAGGCAAGTGAGCAGGTACGCTCAATGGCAATTGATTATATGAACATTATATTTCTAGGCTCTGTGTTCATCCTGCTTGCTCTTACCATGGACCCTCTTGTCAGGAATGATGGTTTTCCTCTGCTTGCCATGAAAGCGATGATAATTGGTGTGCTGCTTAATATTGTGCTTGATTACATCTTTGTTATGAGGATGGACCTGCAGCTCTTTGGTGCGGCTCTTGCAACGGTAATTTCCTTTGCGTTGAGTGCTGTTATTCTGACTGTGCATTTCTTTAGCAGCAGGACAGGTCTTCGGGTCCGTCTGGGTACAATGGCATTTAATGTACGGGAAGTACTTAGGATTGTAAAGAGTGGTCTTCCCTCCTTCTCCATGCAATTTTCTGTGGCAATACTGTTCATGGCACACAATTTCGTCATTTTGCAGTATGGTGATGAGGGAGCGGTTTCTGCATATGGTATCATAGGTTACTCATTTGCTGTCTTCTATATGCTCTTTGAAGGTATCGCTGTTGGGGTCCAGCCTATTGTTGGCTATAACTATGGTGCAGGCAGGTATGACCGGGTATGTGCTACCCTGAAACTTGCCATGGCATCCTGTGTTGCCATTGGTTCTGTTGCTGTTATCATAGTATATCTTGTACCGGAGGCTATTGCAGGTATCTTCAATCCGGATACTGAATACATCCTTAATACCACCGTTACTGGCATGCAGATAATAGTTCTGTCCCTTCTTGTGCAAGGTATAGTGGTAGTGAATGCCACATACTACCAGTCCATAAACAGGGTAAACTATGCCCTTTTCATTCATCTTGGCAAGATATTTGTGTTCATGCTCCCGCTGCTCTTTGCACTACCAATGTTCTTTGGACTTCGGGGGATCTGGTTTGCAACCCCCCTTGCGGACTACCTTATGTTTGTAATAGTAATGCTTATGCTCTATGACGAGCTAAAGATCCTAAAAGGAGAAAAATGCAGGGTCCCATAGGTCTTGATGCCCATTGCTAACCGATATCATAAATATCCGTTCTCTTCCCGCAATATTAATATACAGAGTATCTGATTAGATGTTGCACTTTTTGCGCGGGGGTTGCCCAGCCAGGTCAAAGGCGCAGGGCTTAGGACCCTGTCTCGTAGGAGTTCGTGCGTTCGAATCGCACCCCCCGCACTATTTTCAAATGTAATAGGTAACAAGAAAAAAGTTACATTATTGAAGACTCAATATCTATATGCATTTTTATATCCAGGATATAGTCAGTATAGATTGGCAGGTATTTAATGTAATCCCGTACGAATTTACCCACACAACCCCCGCAGATATCCATAAATTTAAACTTATTTTCGTTATTATTTTTATGATCGACACAAAAACATATTAATGTGAAATCCTATACAGAATTATGAGGGTTATGTGTAACTAATAAAATTATAAAAAGTGGGTATTTAAAATAGATTTCAGTGTATATTCTATGATGAATAATTATCTAAAGGTGTATTCCTTGTGGTAGTTCAATATGGTAGATCTGGAGCAGAAAAGGACTTAATAGAGCTTGCCAGAAAAGTAGGTTTATCAATAGATAATCTTAGTGAAGTTGACTTGATCTTAGAAGATGTTAAGGAACAATACAAAGAAAAAAAACCAATGATGTATGATAAAATTAAATCTGAAATAGAATCTTTAAAGATAAATATAGAATCTGCTGAAAAAATATTGGAATCACAAAAGTCTCAGGTTGCTAAAGATATCGAAAAAGAAACTGAGAGCTTAAAAAAAGAAATAGAAAAATTGCAGTTAATTAAATTTGACATAAAGCGCTTGCTTACTTACTTTTCCAGCAAATTTAAATTACGTCGTTCTGTTAAGAAATTAAATTACCTGGAGAACAATACCGAGATTGAAACAAACAAAAGACTTGAAAGTTCACTTTCATCACTTGAAGCTTTAAAAAATCAATTAAACCATCTCGAAAATAATACAGATAAAGAAGTTGAATCTAGGCTACTCAACTTAGTGT
>PXAV01000005.1 GCA_003565715.1 Methanosarcinaceae archaeon | reverse complement strand
TTTTTGACGAACTGGATCCATCCGAGATAACGCTTGTCGAGCAGGCAATGATCCACGATCAAAACCTGCTCATTGAAGTGGAAAGTCTCAAGAGAACTTGGAAAAAGATCAGGAACCTGCCTGAACTGAAACCGCCGGCCAATCTTTCCGAGGCGATCATAGATCACGCAGTGGATTATTCCAGTCAGCAACAGTTTTTCGGAAGCAGCTGGAGAAACCCCGGATTGCTGGCTACGGCTGCAATTGTACTATTCAGTCTGATGATATCCACGGCCTATCTCTTGCCCTCCGATACCAACAACGGAAACCCGTCTGAAGGTGCCGGTATTTCAGCTAGTGTCGGAGCACAGGCTCCGGGTGCAGCTATGTCGGAGGAATCATATCAGGAACTACTCCGGATATGGAATGGGCACAACAACCTTGTTAACGTTGGCACACAAAATGATGCTGGTGTAGACAATGAAGCGGATTCACTACAGGGCAGGGGAGTGCTGCCTATTCAAACAGAAGCAAGCCCCATGATTTTCTCCCCGGCATTCCGTGATTTTCAATTAACCGGAAACAGATACTGATATCGCCTATTTTCATATTTGATACTGAACGTACTGCCAGCTTTTTACAAGTCTGAAAAACTATCCGGGGTGTCGGCTCTTCAAGATTTGCGTCCGATTGGGAGTGCTACCTTTCCAAATATATTCTTACCTTTAATATTCTGTCAGCTTCAGCTGGATAGCTGATGGATTTGTGTCCTATCCGGTTATAATCCAATATGTTATATGGGAAAAGTAATATCTGTTGCAAATCAGAAAGGCGGCGTTGGCAAAACCACGACGGCAATAAACCTTGCCGCGAGTCTTGCTGCCATTGAGCATACCACCCTCCTGATTGACATTGATCCGCAAAGCAACTCCACAAGCGGGACCGGATTTGAATATAAAGTAATCGACCATTCCATCTACCAAGTGCTTGTGGAGGGATACAGTGCTAAGGATTCAGTAAAAAAAACAGAACTGCCATTCCTGGATATCATACCCTCCCACATCAATCTGGTCGGAGCTGAAATTGAGATGGTGGATCGCCCGCAACGGGAAAAAATCCTTCGAAACGCCATCGAGGAAATCCGTGATGATTATGATTTCATTATCATTGACTGTCCGCCATCACTGGGATTGCTCACGATCAACTCCCTGACAGCTTCTGATTCCGTGCTCATACCGGTTCAGTGTGAATATTTTGCATTGGAAGGTCTCGGACAACTCTTGAATACCATAAAGATCGTACGCCAGCACCTTAATACGGGCCTGGACATCGAAGGGGTGGTCCTCACCATGTATGATACCCGGACACGATTGTCGAATCAGGTAGCTGACGAAGTTAAACGTTATTTCGATAACCGGGTTTTTGAGACGGTCATATCGCGAAACGTACGATTGGCTGAGGCACCCAGTTTCGGCAAACCAGTATTGTTATATGATTCTGTGTCTATGGGGTCAAAAAACTACCTCTCACTGGCCCGGGAAATAGTGATCAGAAACAAAAAACTGTTCCGTAAAAGCTCTGTATTTACTGAAAAAAGCAAACAGGCATCTGAATAAACCGGCAAGTTTCATTTAATATGGCTAAGAAAGTACTAGGCAGAGGGCTGGGAGCTTTTTTCCCGGAATACGAGGACAGGGGGGGCGAACCCCGGTCGGATGCTTCTGACAGCATAGACAGAGAGCGGCTGCTGCAGCGTGTCAATGTGATCAAGCAGCTTCCGGTATCGGACATACGTCCAAACCCTTACCAGCCGCGTGAGGATTTTGATGAGATCAAGTTGCAGGAGCTCTCTGAATCCATACGAATGCACGGCCTGATCCAACCGGTGACGGTCCGTCCCGTCGGAAGTGAACGATATGAGCTGATCAGCGGCGAGCGCCGGCTCCGTGCCACGAAAATGGCTGGCATCACGACCATACCTGCCTATGTAAGGGAAGTGGACGATGATGAACTGATCGCATTTGCACTGATCGAGAACGTGCAACGGGAACAGTTGAATCCCATCGAGATTGCACTCGGATACAAAAGACTTATTGAAGAATGCAGCTATACGCAAGACCAGGTGGCTGCAAAGCTTGGTAAGAACAGGTCGACAGTCACAAACATGCTCCGCCTGCTGACCCTGAGGCCATCCATACAGCAAGCCCTTAAAACCAGTGTTATCACTACGGGCCACGCGAGGAGCCTGATATCAGTTGAGGATGCGAAAACGCAGGACAGATTGCTGAATAAAGCAATACAGGAAGACTGGTCTGTCCGGCAGATCGAGGATGCCGTGCGCAAACTCGATCAGAAGAAAAACACCGGGAACAGGGTTCTCAAAGAAAAAGATCAGAAAGACCTCCAATTGATGGAGATTTCCAGCCGTTTGCGCAACCGGTTCAGTACGCGCGTTCAGATAAAAAAGAAAATCAAAGGCGGGGAAATCCGCTTGGAGTACTATTCAGATGATGACCTGGAAAGGATCATATCACTG
>PXAV01000113.1 GCA_003565715.1 Methanosarcinaceae archaeon | reverse complement strand
TATTTAAAAGAGGGACTAAAACAAATTGTTGATTATAGATATTATCTAATTAGCTCCAAAAAGCCCCATTCTAATTAGACAGGATCTAAATACCTATTTGTTTTTCCGTATGTTTTATGTAGGTTGTTATTTATTATCAAATAAAACACTAATGACAACAATAAAATAACTATAAATTTGTCAATGACCTTAGACTTTCTTGCCGGCGATCTTTTAAGGGCATTTATGTCCATATAGTAAGACATAGTTGCACTTCAGGATTAGTGCTTAAGATCAATAATATCAAACAGAAAGGGTTCATTGCTTGATTTCTGTGTTTAATGTCCGGTGTAAGAGGTGCTAACAATGGAACAGGATTATGATGCACATAGCATAGAGAAGAAATGGCAAAGAAGTTGGAGCGAAAGCAGGATATTTGAGCCTGAGCCTGATGAAAGAGAAAAGTTCTTCATAACCATTCCTTACCCATACTTAAACGGCAATTTACACGCCGGGCACACACGGACCTTCACAATAGGAGATGTCATTGCCAGACATAAAAGGATGCTTGGATATAATGTACTATATCCCATGGGTTTCCATGTTACAGGAACACCAATTGTAGGTCTTGCAGAGCTTATAGAGAACAATGATCCACAGACAATGGATGTATATTCCCGTCTGCATCGGATACCTGATGAAATTCTCAGAACACTGACAACCCCTGAAAGAATAGTGGAATATTTCAGTGTCGAAGCAGAAAAGGCCATGCGCTATATAGGGTATTCCATTGACTGGAGGCGGAAGTTCACAACCACAGATGAGACCTACAAGAAATTCATAGCATGGCAGTTCGATCTTCTGCATGATAAGGGTCTTATCGTCAAGGGTGCACATCCCGTTAAGTGGTGCCCTAATGACAACAATCCTGTAGAGGACCATGACATACTCCACGGGGAAGAAGCAACTATAGTTGATTACACCCTTATAAAGTTCAGACATGATGGTATAGTGCTCCCATGTGCTACCCTGCGACCAGAGACGATATTTGGCGTTACGAACCTCTGGGTGAACCCTGAAGTAGATCATGCAAAAATAAGAGTTTCCAGGGATGGGGTTGAAGAGATATGGGTAGTAAGCCATCAAGCCTATAGGAAACTTACCTTTACAGACAGAACTGTGGAATTTATTGAGAATGTACCTGGCAGGGATCTGGTTGGTATCAAATTAAAGAATCCCCTCTCCGGGAATGATATGATCACCCTTCCGGCATCTTTTGTAAAACCAGGTAACGGCAGTGGTATAGTCATGAGTGTGCCTGCACATGCGCCTTATGATTATCTTGCACTCAAAGACCTTTACGGCAAGGATCTTTCAGAATATGGGATAAAAGAGGATATTAGGAATATAGAACTTATCTCTCTGATCAAGGCAAAGGATTTTGGAGAAAATCCCGCTGTTGAAGCTGTTGAACAGCTTGGTGTAAAGGATCAGAACGATCCAAAAGCTGAGGAAGCAACAAAGACCGTGTATCGTCGTGAGTTCCATAGTGGAGTCCTCAAGGAGAATACAGGGAAATATGCAGGTATAGCTGTGTCCAAGATAAAGGATATCCTCACACGTGACCTACTTAATGAAGGTATTGGAGAGGTGTTCTACGAGTTCAGTGAGCCTGTAGTCTGTAGATGTGGAACACCCTGTGTAGTCAATATGGTCAAAGGACAGTGGTTCCTTAATTATTCAAATCCCCAATGGAAGGAAAATGTCTACAGATGTATTGAGAGAATGAATATAATTCCAGAGGAGATCAGAGTAGAGTTCAACAATAAGGTAGACTGGTTAAAGGATAAGGCATGTGCAAGGAAAAAAGGGCTCGGTACAAGGCTTCCCTTTGATAAAGAGTGGTTGATAGAGTCACTTGGAGATTCAACTATATACATGTCATACTACATAATGAACAAGTTCTTTTCACAGGGTATAAGAGAAGAACAACTTACACATTCACTTTTTGATTATGTTCTGCTTGGTAAAGGTTCTGTGCAGCAGACAACCATTGATACAGGCATCCCAGAAAAAACGATAGCTAACATTAAATCGGACTTCGATTACTGGTATCCTGTTGACCTGAGATCTTCCGGAAAGGACCTTGTACCAAATCACCTTCTGTTCTTCCTGTTCCATCACGTGGCCATATTTGATGAGGAAAAATGGCCGCTTTCCCTTGCGGTGAATGGTTTTGTTTCACTTGAAGGGGAGAAAATGAGCAAGTCCAAAGGTCCAATACTTACACTCAGAGAAGCTGTTGACACCTATGGCGCAGATATCTCACGCATGTACATACTTTCAAGTGCTGAACAGACCCAGGATGCAGACTGGAGGAATGCCGGTGTTGAAAGTGCAAAAAAACAGGTTGAAAGGTTCTATAAGCTTGCAAAGGAGATAATTGATTCAGGTTCCCAGCCTGGTATAGAAGGAGAGCTTAAACTTATAGACAGATGGATGCTCAGCAGGCTACAACAGTGTATCAGGGAAACTAATAATGACATGACGTCCCTAAGAACAAGAGGTGCACTTCAGAATGCGTTCTTTTTGCTCTACAACGATGTTAAATGGTATCAAAGAAGAGGAGGAAGTGCTCTTCTTTACGATGTACTGGATACATGGGTAAGGCTCATGGCTCCATTTACACCTCACATCTGTGAAGAGATATGGACTTCAATGGGACATAAAGAAGGAAATTTTGTTTCCCAGGCAGCTTATCCTATATTCTGTCCACGTTTCATTGACAATGATGCAGAACTTGCAGAAGAGCTTGTGTGCAACACTCTTTCAGATATAGAGGAAATTATCAAGGTCACAAAGATTACTCCTAAAATGATAGCACTTTACACTTCATCACAATGGAGATCCAAGGCCTTAAAGATGGCACTGAAAATGAAAAATGAGGATGACCTCAATCCGGGAAAGCTAATAAAAACATTGATGTCAGATCCTGAAAATCGCAAATATGGGAAAGAGATACCAAAATATGTTCAAAAGCTTGTACCAGATATTGCAAGTATGAAGACAGAAAGATTTGAGACGATGCTTGGAATGAAACTTGATGAGATGACAATTCTAAAAGAGAACATTGCTTGTCTGGAAAACGAGATTGGTTGTCCTGTACAGGTATATAGTGCTGATGAGCCTGATTATGATCCGCAGAACAAGGCTAGACTTGCTACTCCACTTAGACCCGCAATTTACCTTGAGTGAACATAATTAGAAGAGTTATGATGGTGCAGGTGTACAATTCATGATCTGTCTTTTTCATTTATCCATGTCTATGTTGTTCATTTTGTAACTGAGAAGATATAATGAATATCTGCTCAGTTATATAATATAGGTCTATTAATTCAACGATTGAATTTGTGATATCCTACTATATACCCTAAATACCATTATCAAAACGAGATCCATGACCTTGTTATTTTTATTCTCAGTAGAGTTCAGGCCTTCTGTCAGTGAAGACTTGTATATTTTCCCTTGCACAGGAAACCTCAGCAAGGTCGAGTTCATAACATAGCGATGTTTCTTCATCTTTAGCTTGTGCTTTTACATTACCCAGTGCATCAACTATAATTGATGCTCCGAAAAAAGAGGAATCATTATCAATTCCAACCCTGTTACAGGCAATATGAGGAATCTGGTTCTCAATTGCACGGGCAATCGAAAGAGATTTCCAGATATTTGACCTGGGAGCCGGAAATTCAGCGATTGTAACAAGAATATCAGAACCTTGCAGTGAAAGCTTTCTGGCAATTTCAGGGAATCTGAGCTCATAACATATCTGGATGCCTATCTTAAGACACCTTTTTCTTAGTTCGATGGGGTGTATCGAATTACCTGGAGAAAAGTACTGTTTTTCTTTTTTAAATGGGTGAGTCTTGCGATAGGTACCTACTATTTCTCCATCCTCTATGCAAACTGCAAGGTTATAATAGGCATTTGCAGAATTGCTATCCTTTTCAATGATAGAGAATATCAATATACATTTATTCCTTTTGGAGAATTCGCACATCCTGATAATTGTCTTGCCTGTTTCAGTCTCTGCAGAACCTTCCATGTCCTCATAACAGAAACCAGTTGAGAAAACTTCAGGAAAAATAAGAAGCTCAGCTCCTTTTGAAACAGCTTCTTTTGCCATTTTGAGGGCTTTTGATATGTTTGCATTTTTGGTACAACTTAGTACATCCATCTGGATGCATGCCACATTTATCGATTTCATGGAGGATCATCCACCTATTAGCATTTTGAATATCTGCTTGAACATGCTATCCTGATAATATGATAGCAAATATAATAAAATAAGCTATCAACCAAAATCAGTTATTGATGTAGATTTCGTTTTAGGCATCAGACCACTAAGATCAACAGAGCTCCTTACGATCTTAACAAAAATACAGTTCGAGTTTTTAACAATATTCTCATTAACAGACCTAAGCTCATAAGCCGGTTCATTGGCAGGTACCTTTATTCTTGTGATTCCAGCAGCATATTCCTTAAAATTCTTATCAGTTGGTCTTACACTACAAGTTGTTGAGGTAAGGTAATCTGCAATGTTCTTGGAACTAAAACCCATTTTCACAAGTTCTTCCTTAAAGACGGGACGGTCAAGTGTCTTTGAAAGAACATAGACCGCAACAGGTATCATAAGGGAATTGTCAACTGATTTTATATGTTCACCTATTAAAAAATATATATCTGCATTTTCCACATGTCCGGCTTCCTGGATGCTATAGACCTTTGAAGGAGGAATTTCAACTTCATTTACCTTGCTAAGGTCTTTAAGAGCACGCAGATAGCCTGTCATTATTAGTCGGTGCTCATCTACCCCTTTGTCCTTTAGTTCACGGGTCACACCACTTATAGAAAGCTGTTTGCCTTTGAGAATTTCGTTGATCAATGGATAGATATTGTCAGACATGATGGTGTTTCATATGTGATAATAAACCTGATAAACTTAGCGGTATTTAATAATAAAGATTTAAGATGAAAAATAAAAGATGAACCAAGATGGGATAGAAAACAATAAAAATAAATATAGTCAGAAAAAAGCATAGGTAAATTTAAAAGCAATAAAGACGTTACTAGTGTTTCTAGCAGTCAAGCAGATAGATGTACAGGTGTATATGCCGAAGTTCAAAAAATGACATCTCATAACTGGTAAACCTTATTGTTACACATAGAACATATTTGATATTTTCCGCATAGGATCTATTTCAGGTAAGATGTGATAAGTGCAGGCATTGAAAAGGCCTGTAAAGATGTCGATGTATCAAGCAAGTGCACAAAATGTTGCATTGATATCTGATCATCGTGATATATTCAGGAGGAAGAATGAATATACCTATATTTACACAGAACCCTACCCAGCCAGTCGAGATACAAGACAGGACAGTTAGTGAGATCATTGATGCAATGCAGTACACAGGATTTCAGGGAAGGAAACTTGCAGAATCCGTGAAAGCTTGGGAAAATATGCTCAAAGAGGAGAACGTTACTATTTTTATGGGACTCAGCGGAGCAATGGTGCCCGCAGGTATGAGAAAAGTAATAACATACCTGATAGAGAACCGCCTTATTGACTGTCTTGTAAGTACTGGAGCGAATATATTCCATGACTGTCATGAAGCCCTGGGACTTAAGCATTATGTAGGTTCCCACATGGCAAATGACGAGAAGCTTTTCGAGCATGGCGTTGACAGGATATATGATGTCTTTGCTCATGAAGAAGAGTTCAGGGATACTGACCATTTTGTTGCCGATTTTGCAAAAAGGCATGATGGTCAGCATTATTCCTCAAGGGAGTTCATTCGACTGCTTGGAAAAGAGATATCTGAGAGGGGAGATAAAAGATCAATTATTGCAAGTGCATATGAGCATGATGTACCTATATTCATACCAGCACTGTGTGATAGCTCGATAGGTATAGGTCTTACAATTGCCAGAAGATATGGTTGTAATGTGAATATAGATCAGATCAAGGATGTAGATGAAATAACCCAGATGGTGGAGCTTTCTGAGAACACAGGTGTCATCTATGTTGGCGGAGGAGTTCCAAAGAACTTCATCCAGCAGACCGAAGTGGTTGCTTCTATAATGGGACATGATGTTACCGGACACGAATATGCCATTCAGTACACCACAGATGTTCCACACTGGGGAGGGCTTTCCGGGTGTACATTCGATGAAGCGGTTTCATGGGGAAAGGTTGCAAAGGAAGCAAAGAAGGTACAGGTATTCGTTGATGCAACAGTAGCTCTCCCAATAGTAGGTCATGCCTTACATGAAAAAATAAAAGAAATGAATAGAAATGTTCCTTCATTTAAGTGGGAAGATAATGGAACTAATATATTTTTTAGAACAGTATGAAAACACAACACCTTTATTAAGTTAAACCTCTATATTATAGGTGCTTAAATGGACACCATGTGAGATATCCATCTCGCCTGTTAAGGTAAGGAGTTGATATGTGGCTATTTATACTAGGTCCGTTGACACAGATGAGGTAATTAGATGAGTAAACGAACAAGAATTATAAACGACCCTTCCGAACTCGTACCTCTACTTCAGGTTTTTGGATCCAGGAGACACAAAAAGGTATTTGACTCGCTCCTGAACCTGTGGATGACAAGAGAAGATCTTGAGAAACTTTTAGGTACTGATGTTACCAAAAGCATCAACATACTGAAAAAAAGCGGCTTGATAGAAAGCCAGTGGCATATGCCAGAACCTGGTAAGACCCCTGAAAAGGAATACCGTTCATCATATTCTAAAGTCCAGACAAACTTCCAGTGCTCTTTTGAAGATATGAGTGACATAATAATGCTGACCTTTATGCCATATGAGGAAGTGGGAGATGCTATTGAAGAGCTTGAAAAGCTGGTAGAGCAGGGAAATGATTCAATGAGCAGTCTCACAAGGGCATTGAACAAGAGTCCCTTATATATTCGCGCAGTTGCAAGAAGATCTGACAGGCTCACTGTCATGGGTCAGCGGCTTAAGCTACTTGTAAACGGAGAAGCAGAATGATAGAACTCCTTCATAGTAAAAGCGGCATAACCAAATTCCAGATACTTATAGAGGTTGCAGCACACCAGCCTAATGTAAGACAAAAGGAAATTGCAGAAAAGATTGGAGTTACACCACAGGCAGTATCCGAATATATAAAAGAGCTTGTTACGGAAGGGCATATTTATTCAGAAGGCAGAGTTCGCTACAGGATTACAAAACAGGGTGTTGAATGGGTTCTTGAGAATGCCGCTGATATGAAGCGATATGCACGCTATGTTATGAGCGATATCATAAGTCACGTATCCACATGGACAGCCATCGCAAAGGAAGACCTTGATGAAGGAAAAGAAGTCTATCTGAAGATGGAAAATGGCCTGCTTTATGTGAGCAGTACTGATGTGACGAATGCAACCGGAACCACAATATCAGAAGCAAAGAATGGAGAGGATGTTGGAGTTACTGATCTTATGGGTCTTATTGACCTTGAGAATGCAAGTATTACCATCTGTAAGGTGCCCAGGGTAGAAAGAGGTGGTTCACACAATGTAGACATTGAAAGGCTCAGGTCCCTTGCAAAGTCAAAGTCATATATTGCAACCGTTGGTGTGGAATCGCTGATAGCCTTAAAAAGAATAGGCTTAAAACCACATGTGATGTTTGGAGCAAAAGAATCAGTTATAGAGGCTGCTTATCACGGAATTTCTTCCTTGGTCATTTCTATAGATGAAGAAGTACCATCAATACTTAGCAGACTTGAAACAGAAAATCTCGAATATGAGCTTGTGGACCTTAGTATACAATGAGTTGTAGATAAAATGAAGATTATAGTTATATCAGATACACACCTTCAATCAGAAATCATACCCTCTAATCTTGTTGATCTTTTTGAGCAGTATGATATGATAGTTCATGCCGGGGACTTTGATTCATTTCCTTTTTTAAAAGCGCTTCAGGCAACCGGTAAACTAAAAGCCGTGCATGGTAACACTGATGGACCGGAGATAAAAAAAGCACTACCTGATAAAATCAGATTTGATGTGGAAGGAATAAGGATAGGAGTTGTCCATCAGCCATCTCTTTCGATCATAGACAACACAGCATCAAGATACATGGCCATGGAGATGGAAGTTGATGTCCTTATTTTTGGACACCTTCACAGACCTCTGATCGAGAAAAGCGATGTCATACTTATTTGTCCTGGCTCACCCACAAAGCCACGTATGTCAGACCCCAGTGCCGTTGAAATGGTAATTGATAACGGAGCCATTAGTGTTGATATTATTCCTGTAGCAGGACAATCATGCGGATATATTGAATTTTCTCGTAAACTTGGTGAGGATTATGATAAAGACAATTAGTTGTGTCCATTGACCGTTTCTGTTTTGAACATGACACCGGTCCCTTTCAATGTCATATGGATTTTATCTGTGAATTTAAGGATATCAGCCAGATCAACATTATTACCCCACACATAAACATAGTCATAGTTTCCCTGTACGGGCTGAAAACCAAGGGACATAAGACTCCTGTCTATTTCAGATGGTAGTGAACCATTACTGTTAAACCAGAGGACTAAATATGTTTTCATTTAAACACCTTATAATTCAAACAACGTATATCTTACTTATTGCACTTTTGGTCGAAAAATAGAAAAGGGCAATATGTACCCTGATCCTGCACAATATACCTACTCTGAATAATATATGACTAATATGTTTCATTTAGTGATCTCAGAGCCTGGGATACCATGGAATAATAATGCCCAGGCTCTTGATTGTAGTACTCCTTTGCTTTTTGTATGTCAGGAGAATTGCTATCAAGAGCTTTAATCCTCTCAAGGGTCCTTTTGGCAGTTTCAATTACCCAAAGATCTCTTGTCTGCCCATCTACAACATAAAGGGATTCCGGACGCACTGAAGTAATGATATCCCCTTCTGCTGTTGTATAGGTACTTGGTTTCCCAACAACAGCAACAAAAACAGGAGTCTCACACTCAGCTAGCACCTGAGCGGCTTCTGGCTGATACTGCCCTGCATATATCAGAAATGATCCGGTAGGATCTGTAACCCGGCCTCTCCAATATTCAGATTCTGTACCTATATCATCTTTCTCTATTAGTGTACCAACGATCAGGACACGATTTACCTTTGCTCCTGTAGGAGTGAGAAGGTATTGGGGTGCATACTGGTCATCCCCATCTTTGAAGGTCATATTTGATTCCCTGAATTCCTGCGCAAATATCCTTCTGGCAACTTCCCTTGTGTATCCTGCCATTTAGATCACCTCTGCTGATGCTATGAGTTCATCAATCTGGGTCATTTCATAGGAAAATATCGGTTCTACGGATTCTGCAAGAAGATATCTTTCTATCCTTGGACCACTGACCTTATAGTACCTTCCAACCAATGATCTTTTCATTTCCTCGAGTACAACACCCTGATCAAGGGCATCTGCAGCAAGTGAGATTGCACTTTCAAGTGTCATACCACTTAAAGTTTCTGCCAGGTCCCTTTTAATTATAGTATCCTGGACGGATGCACCATCATCCATCACTGCTTTGATCCTGAGATCATATATACCATCAACCTTGCCATGTTCTATACACGCACCTTTTGTAAGTGCCCTGTTGCACTGGGGACATCTTTTTATGAGACCGGAACCGGACTGGATATCAACCATCACTCCTGTGAAATCAACTGTAGTATTACCAACCTCTATATCCTTATCAATGGATTCTATAGAACTGCTTTTATTGATATTAAGCTCAAACCTTCCATTCCACTCGTTAACAACAACATTCCTGAGCATGTAGCTCTTACCTTCCTCAACAGAATTTGCTGCAGCACTCTCCCAGATGATGAACTTTACAGTTCCTGACTCATCCCCTATAAGGCCTACCTGGGATATTGACTCATGTGAATTCTCCCACAACTGTACGATCTTACCTCTGACATTGACCCATCTTCCTTCTTCGGTTATATCAGAAATATTTACCTGTGGGGATTCAGACTGACCGGAGTAAAATTCATTCCTTTTGATATCATACTCCTTCAAAAAATAGTTAACAACGCTTCTGCGTGCTTCTTCCTTTGGTACCTTGAATTTGTTTATCATTTTGTCAAGGCGCTCTTCTATCTCCCCAATAGGGATCTCCACTCCAAGCTCATTGAACTTGGTACTTATTTCCTTTGCTAGTTGTTTCATATTCAAATCCTCAAGCCTCTTGTTTGTTTCTTATGGAGAGGCAAATTTAATGTATACATTGTTAATATATAACCCCATGGGATGCAGGGTGAAAGTATTTTATGTGATGTTAAAGTAGTAAGATATTAGGATATCATTAAGCTCGTTTTTCAATTATCCTTGGCCATATGGACGCAAAGACAATAAAACTGACAATAAAGAAAAACAACATCCATGCCACAATGTCTACATAGCTGTACAGTTTTACATCTCTTAAATGATTGACAGCCAGCGATAAGGCTGCAAAGATTAATACTAGCATAGATGAGTAAATAATAGTAGCTATAAGTGAATATGTTCCTGCATTTTTCTGTGTTATGTCCATCATTTTCACACCTATTTTATTTGACCCTGCTCCTCTTCATAATAAGGGAATTGGCGGTTACAGACACAGAGCTCAGGGCCATAAAAGCTGCTGCCAGTTCAGGGCTTATGACTATCTTATTAATGAAAGGATATAATATACCTGCTGCAAGGGGTATGCCCATACTGTTATAACCAAATTCCCAGAAAAGACTCTGTTTTATCTTCCTCATTGTCAGGCGGCTAAGTCTTATAGATGAAATTACATCCCTTGGGTCGTTCTTTATAAGTACTATTTCAGCGGATTCAATGGCAACATCAGTACCTGTACCCATTGCAATGCCTATATCGGATTGAGTTAGCGCAGGAGCATCATGTATCCCATCTCCCACCATTGAAACTATTCTCCCCTCCTCCTGGAGTCTCTTGATATCTGACGCCTTGTCACCTGGAAGTATTTCAGATAGGACCTTATCGATCCCAAGCTGAGATGCAATAGCTTCTGCTGTACTTTTGTTGTCCCCGGTCATCATAACAACATCTATACCCATTTTCCGGATTTCTGATACAGCCTCTTTCGAATGGTCCTTTATAGTATCAGCAACAGCAAACAGACCTATGGCCTCTCCCTGAATTGCTAGTATCATTGCAGTCTTTCCTTGTGACTCAAGATTTTCCATTTTTACGCTTAGTATCGAGAAGTCAACATTATTGTCTGCCATAAGCTTGCAGGTCCCTAATATAACTCCGCTACCATTCACAGTTGCTTCAACCCCGTGGTCTGCGATAGAACTGAATTTAT
>PXAV01000103.1 GCA_003565715.1 Methanosarcinaceae archaeon | reverse complement strand
GTCTCCGGAAGAAAACGCAGATATCATTCTTGCTGTTCTGGACGATAAGGCCAGCAGAGCACAAAGAGAAGTAGTGCTCCTCAATGCTGCCTTTGCCATTCACACTTCCGGATTGCATGACGATATCCAGGAGGCCTTTTATGCCGCCGAAGAAAGTCTGGAGTCCGGAAAGGCGCGCCAGTCGCTTAAAATATTTGCGGATTGTACTACGCAGCTACAAAATGACTTTTAAAAAAGCATCCTGAATAATTCAGAAAAAGCAGCTGAGGCTATTCGGAACCTGTATTCGGACTTACAACAAAATTGCAGCAAAATGCCTGATTCCATTCTCGAGATCATAGTTAAAAAAAAGCGCGAAGAAGTTGCTGTCAGAAAAAAAGCTGTTGGTGCACGGGATTTCCAGTCCTTTGAGGAATATCAACGCCCGCGAAGTGATTTCGGTGCGGCACTGATTAAACCTGACGGCGTTTCCATAATTGCTGAGATAAAAAAAGCTTCACCATCAAAAGGAGTTATCCGGGATGATTTCAATCCTGCCCTAATAGCGAAAAGCTATCAGGAAAATGGCGCCTCTGCGCTTTCTGTCCTCACTGATGAACCTTTTTTCAAGGGTTCACTCATGTATTTGCAAGAAGTCTCAGCTATGGTCACCCTTCCATTGCTCAGAAAAGATTTTATCATCGATCCATACCAGATTGCCGAAGCCCGCGCATGGGGAGCTGACGCAGTTTTGCTTATTGTAAAAATTCTTGACAAAAACCAGCTTTATGACCTGCATGCCGCAGCAAGGGAGATCGATTTGCAGGTACTGGTTGAGTGCTACGACCATCAGGACTGGGATAAGTTAGATTTTGATGTCATTTCCATTGTTGGAGTTAACAACAGAAATCTGGACACCTTTGAGGTGGACTTACATCGTGGAATATCTATCCTCGAAAATGCCCCTGCTGGAACCACAAGAGTGTCCGAAAGTGGACTCGGAAATCCTGAGGACCTTCATTTGCTGAAAGATAGTGGCATCCACAGTGCACTGATTGGCGAACATTTCATGCGTGCTGAAGATCCGGGCAATGAGCTTGCCCGCTTTACAGCAATTTTTCCCGAATCACCAGGTCCAGATGCACTGTGATTCATTAATGACCCGATATGCGAATGCATAGATTGTAGAAACCAATCGTTAATATCATGGAAAGCGATTCAATGAATTTCCCGAAATTGAAAATATGTGGCATTACAACATTGGAGGATGCCAGATATGCCGCCGGTGCCCTAGCCGATTATATAGGCTTTATTTTTTATGAAAAGAGTCCGCGATATATAACTCCCGGAGATGCAGCAGAAATTATTGGATGGATTGAAGGACCTCGCAAAATAGGAGTCTTTGTCAATTTACCCGCCAGTCAGATTAACAAAATCGTAGATCAGACCGGCATTGATCTCGTGCAGCTGCATGGGAAAGAAACTCCGGAAGATGCAGCAGAAATCAAAGTTCCGGTTATCAAGGCATTCAGAATTCGTGGTCAGAACGACATTCCATCCCTCCGCGAAGAAATGCATAACTGGAATCGTACTGCCGGGTATTATCTATTTGATACCAAAAATGACAAACTGCATGGCGGGACGGGTAAAGCCTGGGACTGGAGTCTGATAAAACATCTGTCACCTGAAAAACCATTCTTTTTGGCTGGTGGTATCACTTCTGAAAATGTAGCAGAGGCACTTTTTACAGGCCGCCCTTATGCAATTGATCTTTCCAGCAGCATTGAAGAATCCCCTGGCGTAAAGGACTTTGATAAAATGCAGCATTTCTTTGACCAATGGAATGACCTCAGAGATTCATTTGAAAAGTATTAAAAATGCAAATTGTATAAACCAATTACAGTATATACGAATGAAGACACATATAAACAGCGCTGAAAAAGAAACAGCTACATTACCGGATAGCCGTGGTTTTTACGGTAAATTTGGTGGAAGGTATGTACCGGAAATACTGTTACCGGCACTTGATGATCTCAACAGGGCTTTTTCAGCGGCTCAAAACGACACCATCTTTCAACAAGAATATCACAGTTTGCTTCAGAAATATGTGGGTAGAGAAACACCTCTAACCTATGCCGGGCGACTTACCCAGCATTACGGTAAAGCGCGTATTTATCTCAAGAGAGAAGATCTCTGCCATACCGGTGCGCACAAAATCAACAATGCAATCGGACAGGTTCTGCTGGCCAGAAAAATGGGTAAAACCAGGATCATTGCTGAAACAGGGGCCGGGCAACACGGTGTAGCTACAGCAACGGTATGCGCATATTTCGGAATGTCCTGCATCATCTATATGGGTGCAGAGGATATTTCGCGTCAAAAACTGAATGTAGACCGCATGCATTTGCTCGGCGCTGAAGTCAGACCGGTGACATCAGGTGCACAAACGTTTATTAATGCGATTAATGAAGCCATACGGGACTGGGTCAGCAACGTCGAAGATACATTTTACATCATCGGGTCGGCTGTCGGACCACATCCATACCCTTTAATGGTTCGTG
>PXAV01000152.1 GCA_003565715.1 Methanosarcinaceae archaeon | reverse complement strand
TTATAAAAAAGCACAGGCCCAGGTATAATGTAAGGCTTAAGGATGACAAACGTTATCCTTATGTCAAGGTAACCGTCAACTCTGAGTTCCCGCGGATATTCCTCGCCCGCAGAAGGCTTATGGATGGTGCACTGTACTTTGGTCCTTATACAAATGCGAAAGCTATACGTGCCACACTTGATATAATCTCAAGGGTTTTCATGCTTCGTCGCTGCAAGAAAAGGGTAGATCCCGGCAGGTCCAGACCCTGTCTCAATTATCACATAAAGCGCTGCCTTGCCCCTTGTAAGTCCGGAAGTGGAAATGAGGAATACCACAGGCGGGTCATGGCAGCAGTCCGTTTTTTAAAAGGTGATACCAAAGGGATCATAAAGGACCTTGAAAAAAAGATGCAACATTTGTCACAGATACAGGATTACGAAGCTGCAGCACTTGTAAGGGATGATATAAGGTCCATTGAGCTTCTCTCTGAGCAGCAGATAACAAGCCTGGGCAGCGATGACCGTGACGTGCTGGCAGCTGTTGCTGATGAGGAGGCAATTTACATTCAGCTGTTCTATGTAAGGCATGGAAGCATGGTCGGTAAAGCTGACTTCACACTTCTTGGTGCTGATGTAGCAGAAAGCATTGAAGAATCAGTTGCACAGTTCATAAAGCAATATTATCAGGACTCCCCGATCCCACCTGAGATCCTTGTCCAGTATGAACTTCCTGATAAAGAGCTTATTGTTACATGGCTTTCCAGGCGCTCTGCAAGGGAGGTCAGATTACATGTCCCTAAAAGAGGAGAGAAGAAAAAACTGGTTGAAATGGCAGAAAAGAATGCTCAGATGGCCAAAAATATGGCAAGTATAAAGCCCCCTGCCTCAGAATAAGCTAGGATGGCACTTGAAGAGCTGCAGAGAGTGTTGTCCCTGCAATCACTTCCAAGACATATAGAAGGCTTTGATATATCTAACATCTCTGGTGCGTATGCCGTTGGGTCCATGGTATTCTTTGAAGATGGGAAACCTGCTAACAACAGGTACAGGCAGCATAATATCAGGACAGTGGAAGGTATGGACGATTTTGCAATGATATTGGAAGTAGTTAACAGGCGATATTCACGCCTTCTCAAAGATGATGGGGAGATGCCAGACCTTATTCTTATTGATGGTGGTCCTGGGCAGTTAAGTGCTGCAAGCTCAGCTCTGCAGGACCTTGGCCTTGAGATCCCTATTATCGGCCTTGCCAAAAGATTTGAACATATAATAACAACTAAAAAGGGATCAGATGAAGTTATTATTCTCCCGCACACTTCTCCTGGCCTGAAGCTTCTGATGCATATCCGTGATGAGGCCCACAGGTTTGCTGTCAGCTCTCATAGAAGACGAAGATCTGCCAGTCTAACACATTCAAAACTTGACTCTATACCAGGCGTTGGTACTTCCAGAAAACGCACTCTTCTTGAGAAGTTTGGCTCAGTCGAGAGAATATGTTCGTCTTCAGTTGAAGAGATATGCTCTCTTCAGGGAATTAATGAAGAACTTGCATACAGGATACTTGAACATTTGAAAAGCTGAGCATTGCACATTTTATATGACAACTTTATGTGACAACCAGATAATACCTATGATATGTCCTACCTGATAAAAAGCTATCATATTGCAGGGTCTGCGGCAAAAATATATACTGTAGATGCAAATATTATCCTGAGTATTTGGTTTTTGTAAATGGTAAAGTGTGATCGAATGGGTAAAGAACTGTTATTTTATGGGAAAGTCCATCATCCTGATGTAAGGATGCTCCGTGATATGGATGAAGTGGTATATGATAAGGAATGGCTTAGTTTACAGGGGGACATGGAACTTTATTATATGTACCGTGATCTGTCCAGGAATGAGTCTGATCACAAAAAGATATTTGATAATCGTCTCAGGTATGATATCACTATAATCCCTGCAGCTATGCTTGGCGATGAATATATCAAAACAGCAGGACACTATCATCCTCCTGTCCCCGGGCACGAGATCTCATATGCGGAACTTTACCAGGTACTTGAAGGGGAAGCGATATACCTTCTCCAAAAGGCAGAAGGTGATATTGTTACTGATGTTGTTGTATGTAAGGCAAAGGCTGGGGATCTTGTTCTGGTACCGCCTGATTATGGACACATAACTATCAATTCATCAGATCGTTCTTTGAAAATGGCCAACTGGGTATGTCGTGATTTTTCCTCTCTTTATGAACCTGTAAAGAAATTGTTTGGTGGCGCATATTACCTTCTCAAGAGTGGTTTTATAAAGAATCCTGATTATCAGGAGGTTCCTGAAATAAGGTATGTTAAGCCCCGGGAGTATCCAGAAGCGGGACTTTTTTGCGGAAATGATATGTATTATATGGTAAATGATATAGGGAAACTTGGATTTCTAACAGATCCTCAGCATCACATGGATATTTTTAAAAAGATGCTCTCTTTTGATTAAGCTGTGCAGTTAGTTTTAATACATTTTTCACTTTTTTGGAAGTCAATGCAAAACTATAAATCCATGTTAGTCACTAATCGGTTATCAATTAACGGTAGAGGCATATCTTTGCAGAGGAATAACCGAATCCAGTTCACATCATCCAAGATCGAGGACCTGATGTTCAGGACTTCATTTGATCCAGGGACAATGAAAGGTGATGTAATAGTTAATCTTTCAATCATCAATAAAAAGGATTTTGAGGATGTTTTCAGGCTCTTTAGTATGGCAATAAACAGCGGACTTTCAGTCAGTCCTCTGCTTAAGATCCTTCATGAAGGGGACACCATTGGCGACCGCAGGATAGCTGAAGGGGAAGTTGGCTTTGCAACTGTATGTAGTATAACTATCGATGGGATCTTGCTGAATGCAGGAATTATGGTAAAACCACGATTTGGAGGACTTGTAGAGATAAGAGAGGGTGAACCACTACGTTTTACGAACGTACTTACATATCAAAGTACTACAATAGACCCTCTTGAAGTGCTAATGTCTCAGGACCTTACATCTGTAACTAATATGTTGAAAACAGGCTCGGGTAAGATACTTGCAAACCTGCGTGAAGTAACCATGGCCGCACGGGATGAGATCGACACGACACTTTCTGACATGGTAGATGCTGGTATTAACGGAATCCTGGAGGTGGGGGAGCCAAATACAAGAATCCTTGATGTCCCCATAGAGCGTGATCATCTTGGTATTGTGGTCATTGGGGGTACCAATCCAATGGCTATTGTACAGGAACACGGTATCCCTATAAGGACCAACGCAATGTCAACGCTTGTTAACATCAATGAGCTTTCACATATCAATGATCTTATATGATGTCTTTATGTCCTCTTTATCTGTGTAGAGAGGACTGAGTTTAACATGTGGATGAAATCTTCTTTTTTCCCAAGTGGTACTGTAGCTCCTGCTGCAATATCGTGACCCCCGCCAGCACCTCTCAGTTCCTTACACACTGTCTTTAAGGCTTCAGCAAGGTTGAGTCCCCTGTTCACAAGTTCCTGTGTTCCTCTTGCTGATATTTTATAACCATCATCCTTGTCCGCAAATGCTATTATTGGGAGGTTACGGTTGCCTACGGAAAAATGGCTCATTCCAGCAACAATACCGACAATTGTTTCCGGGATATAGTTACCTGCATCGAAATATTGCATATGCGAGAGCTGTATTATACCGTTATCCTTTACAAAGTTAAGTCCGTCAACAAGATTTTTGCGGTGATTACTCAAAAGGTCCTGAGCTTGGCGATATGTCTTTTCACGTTCACCCATACATACCTTCATTCCTATCTCTGCCCTCATGTATCTGCCCGTGGCATTAAGGAGTGTTGAGTACTCTGTTGCGTCCCTCATTTCAGTTCCTTCCTGCTCGTTCAGGAGTATGTAACCTTCGGAAACGAGCCTTGTGATATTATAGGACGACATGCCATTTTGCATACAATATTGAATCAGGAACGATGTGGTTCTCATTTTCTCATCCTCTGACAGGTCGATCCATCGTCTCCATTTCTCATCATCTGAGAATTGAAGGCCAACATTTGAAAGAAGTTCAATGCACGCATCTTCATTACCTGCAAGTCCGGGAATGAATGGATCAGATGAATATTGCAGCATCTTATAGACTGGACGTGTCTGCTTACCAAAAAGTGATATATCCTTTTTAGGGCTTATTACATCTCTATTTGTATCAAGTATGCATCTGTTCATGCTTACAAGCTGCCCATGCCTTCTATATTGCATGTCTCCAACACATCCGACGATGGCAAGATCTGCCAGGTCCCTGTTATCGCCCAGTTGCGATGCAAGTATAAAGGTAGTACCAGACCCGCTTATTTCATATGAACCGTTAGCTCCGAAAAGATGAGGGTTAAGGTGCAGCTCGATGTTTCCCTGTGGGTGGTGATGGTCTGAAACAACCGAATTCAATTTATAAGAATTGATATGTTCCAGCTGTCCACTTCCAAGGTCTGTAAAAATGGTTAACTCTGGATTGATATCAGCAAGCTTTTGTATAATATTCTCATCAAGCTGCTTAATAAACATCATCTCATAACCTATATCTGCTCTTTCCAGTGCCTTTGCAATAATGGCAGCTGATGTTATACCATCTGCATCAATATGGGATACAAGCTGTACCTCATCGTGCTTTTTTATCTCCTCTGCGCACTTTGTGGCACGCTCCTGCATAAGGACCATTTTCTCAGTCATATTTTGTTCATCCTATACTAACCTGGATTTCTGCCAACTAATTGGGTCTATCAGGTATTTGTTTCCTTCTCTTTCTATCCTGGGATATTCCTGTATCTCTTCAACACTTATTTTTAATATACCTTCCTTTATGAACTTGCGGTATAGCTCCGTCCAAGGTATCATATATGCCTGACGTGTGCGACCAACTCCCATTTTTAGCTCAACGGCAAGGAAACCGTTTCTGCCGGATCTCAGGAGGAAATCTGATATTCTTTCTATCTGATGCACACCGTTCTTATCAGTTGTAAAGTGCTGGGTGAAATAAAGCGCTTTTGCGCCTTTATCAACTGATATGCTCTTGCACTCGATTCCCATATAATAGTCCGGATCAAGTGAATCTACAAGTACATCAAGGAATTGTGGGGTGAACCTGTGTTGTTTCAAGCGGTATGCCACCCCTTTGAATTTTTTTTCCTCAAAGAAAACATTGAACGACTGAACAATCACTCTTTCAAATTCTGTCATTGAATAACCATTTGATATTATATTGCATTATTATATAGTAATTTTTAATCTATTCTACCTGACAAGTCATTTACTTTTTATTCATTTATATAAACAAAATATACTTGTGCACATCGGTTTTAGTATGTATTGCACACTATATATTTTGAATGTTCATCATATATAGAAATATATATAATTTAGGATGTATATTTCTGTTTTTTGTATCAAACATTGGACTTATATTACACAATTTAAGGCTAATCGTTAGATTGATTACCTGTCAGTACTATTTAGGCGGTCAATGAATAAGAAAAATATGGAAATCATATCTTCTACTGGCTCAGTGATATTGCTTGTAATATTGTTGGCTATTGCACATAGTATCCATGATACTTTTCCACAATCATATGGTTTTATTGTTTCAATTGTGATCTTTATTATCGTTATCTCTGTGGTTGGTCTGAAGCTAAATGAAATGACCTGAGGCTTGCAATGTCAGTGTTCTGTGATGGATTCGATATTGATACAAACGGAAATGCGGATATAATCGATATAAGTTCCAGGATATTGGAAATTGTATCTTTTTCAGGTATCATCGATGGTATAGTGCTTGTGTATATTCCAGGCTCCACAGCAGCAATCACCACTATGGAATTTGAGCATGGCCTTATCAGTGATATGAGAGCAGCACTTGAGCGTCTGGTTCCGGAAGGCATAAGATATTCCCACAATGAAAAGTGGCACGATGGTAATGGTCATTCTCATATAAGAGCATCTTTTATAGGACAAAGTGAATCATTTCCACTTATAAAAGGTGAACTAATGCTTGGAACCTGGCAACAGATAATACTTATTGATCTTGATAATCGTCCAAGGTCAAGAAAGGTTGTCGTCCAGGTCTGTGGTGAATGATAATGCTATATGGTCTATTATGACCATTAAGAAGTACAGGCCTGAACATCGTAGAGCTACATGATATTTATTCAAAACTGTCTTATTTCGAATGATAAACAGGATCACTTTTATGATAGGATCTTTACTGTTTGACAAGGAATTTGACAAAATCAGGGCTAAGTCTTGTCTCTCTTATCATCTTGTCTTCTACTTCCTTATCTGAAAGACCTTCCTGTTTATATTGTGAAATACGGTCATAAACGCTTTGTGAAACTTCTGAGTATTCATTGATGTCTTTACGATGACCCCACACATCCCCTTCAAGTAGATCTATACCCTGCATCTCAAGATACATCTTAGCAGAATTTGATATAGTCCTTTTATATGAACTTGGTATATGTAACGCTTTGACATTCGGGCACTTCATTATAAGGGAAAAGATATCTGTGTTTGAAGGCCTGAATGCAAGATGTATTATTTCCTCGTTAGAGCCAAGTGTATTGATCTCTTCTTTTGAACTTACTACTCTTATTTTCATATTTTACCGTCCTTTAGATTTATGTATGTCCTTTAATTATAACAGGTATATACAGATTTTTTTCTACAGTAAGTTATGTGTATATACACACTTTTATTTATACATTGTCCATTAAACAGTATTTTGATTTTATAGATTAGTTTAGCAGTATAATGTTTTATCTTATTTAAACAGTATGGGTTGTGTGGATAAACATAATTTTTTGCTACAATAGTTCTTCTTTATACTCAAAAATTCAAATATGCATCCACACACACACACACACACATATATATATATATATATGTTTATCAAAATATTATTTATTTCATATATAAAAATATATAGTCGCATTGTTTAAGTTTCTGTATTTATTATGTTACTTATAAAAAGTAATAAAAGTTAAAATAAAAAGCATTTTATGTATGTCATATTACATGCATAATATTATGAAAAAAGCGAAAGATCACTTATTTTTTCAAAGCAGATTTATTTTCGTTTCCAGTACAATTGACATTTAGTTTTCACTTGTATTATAAACATATTTATATAAGGCCATCTACAATTAAGGCTATGTGTCTTCAAGATTATTACCAAAAATCAGAGTAAAAAATGACATTAAATTGATTTATTTACTATTTGGTATTGTTGTAACCTATTTTTCAAGTTATCTTCCTGATTTTATGTATGTTGCTGGTGTAGATTACGGAAGGATAAGTTCCATAGTATCCTTTGGCACGCTCAATGGAATGTTATTTGGCCCATTCTGGGGAGCTATTGTTTCTTTATCAGCTCTTTCTCTGCACGAACTAAGGACAGGTACATATCTCTCAAAAAGTATGTTCTCCATGCTTGCTCCTCTCTTGATATCACTGAGCTCAGTAGTTGCAGGTCTTGTGGTCAACAGAGAATACAAAGCAGTAAAAGTCATATTCTTTGGACTTATATTTGCATGGTACCTTCTTGATGTAGGAAGAACTGTATTCTATTATCCATGGTTCCATTTGCTTGTTCTGGTTGCATTCGTTTTTTTTGAGAGGTCACTACTAATTAAGAGCCTATCCAGAAAATACATTTTTTTATCATTTTTATTTGCCGCTCTTATGGGTGTGCTTTCAAACCACCTTGCAGGAAGCATTCTATATCATATCTTATATGGTGTATCTGCCGATATGTATGCTTCAGTTGCTTTTGTTTATCCAGTGGAGCGTTCGATACTTGCCTTTTTCCCTGCATTTGTTATGTACGTTCTGTTTGTGGTTATCAAGGAAATATTGATATCTTCAAATGGAATTGAAGATGAATTAAAAGAAAAGAAGGTGAATGATGTGGAAGATTATTTGCACAATGATGTCATATCCATCCTGAATAAAAAGAAGTAAATTGACCTATTATTGCATCTTTTCTATCCAATGCTTTATTCTCAATATCGACTTTGAGAACTGATGTTCTGGATCAGTAAGAACTAATATCTCTTTTTTGCTTCTCATTGGAACATCACACATACATGGTATGGATGCAATGATAGCAGCACCATATCTGCTGTTTTCAATGTTCTCCAGGCAATTAAAATGACACATGTTGTCTATAATTGCATATTTTTTATCTAGGAGTGAGTAAACACCGTTTATAAGTTGCTCAGTGCAATAATTACATGCATCAGTATCATTCTGGACCACCAATACAATATCTGAAGCCGCAACAGCATTGATGGATTCATATTCCATCCCGGGACTTGTGTCTATCATAATTATGTCAATATCTTTCTGTGCAAGATCTTTTTTAACATTCATCAATGCTTTAAGTGCAGATGCCTGCCACGCTCTATCTTTGCCTACAAGTTCTCTGATTTGCGTAATATCTGGATTTGAATAGCTCAGATAAAGATGCCCACTGCTTTTAACCTTCTTTTTCATATCATTTAGTGTATCATTGATGGTACATTTGCCTGACAAAAAATCATTGATCCAGAATCTCGGTGTCTGTTTGAATATTGTACAAAGGGATGGCCCTCGAAGATCCATATCTATAAGGCACGTATCCAATCCCTCTGAAGCAAAAGCTACTGCCAGATTAACTGCAATACTTGTCTTTCCAGTTCCACCTTTAGATGAATGTATAGCCACTGTAATTGTCATGTTAAATCATAGGTTATCTTATGTTCATTTGTGATGCTCAGCATTATTAGTGTTATTTGTATGAATCAAAAACATTATATGCTAAATTTGTTCCATTAATGGGATGTTTTTCGGTAATTCACTTAAATGCTATGTTACAGTTACTGTTACTGCTTTTTATACTTTCATTGGTACAGAAATATACTTTTCTTCCTTCCCTGTATTTTTTTACATGCTTCATCCTTACAAGCTGATTAAGATAATTGCTTTCTACAGCTCTTTCCTTGCTGGTCTTTCTTGCTATTTCGTCTGCAGTGGCAGGTCCTATTTCAAACAGGGTTGTTGCAGTTCTTCTGAGGTGGTCTGGCAACGACAGCAACTTTATAACATCTAGGGTTTCAGTTTCTGAAAAAAAAGCTTTATCTTCAACTGAATGTGACCCATTGCATTCCAGGAGTTCAATGACCCGGTTAAGTTTTGAATTCATCTCTTCCAGACTATCGACTATCTGGTAAATCATTTGTGATTCCAACATCTCTCCCCTTTAAACAAATGCGATTTACATTTTTTTACTACATTGTATACTATACATAAATAGTTATATAGATAACGTTCATGTATTTTGATATTTATTACCATATTAAGCACCCAGATACTTTGTCATGTAAACATCCTCAAGCGCATAGCCTAACTTGCGATAATATTCTCTTACTCCAATACCGCTTATTATTGCAACTTTTTTATAACCTGAGTCCAATGCCATCTTTTCTGCATAGGCTATGAGTTCTTTTCCATAACCTCTGTGTTGCCAGCCATCTTTATGGGCATCTTTCCCAACAGCAACAGATGCACCGAATATGTGTAGCTCTCTTACAAGCGCAGCATTTTTCAATTCTTTGCGATGTACCTGTCCCGGGAAGCGCAGTCTGAGGAATCCGATGAGTATATCTTTTTTAACATCTTCAAAGGCAATGAAATGTTCCTTTCCCTTGCAACAATCATAGGAATCAACTGTCAGCTGTATATTATCAGGCTCAGGTGAATTGCCCCTCAGTATATTGTGCCCAACCTCCCGACATCTTATACAAAGACATCTTCCTCCATGCTGCTCCAGTTGCTCACTCGCAAGTTGGCGAATATTACTTTTCCTGACACCAGCAAGTATCTGGGGCGATGGTATATCTCTCTGGATACGCTGTAAACGTACCCATTTTGGGATAAAGGATTTTATCTTTGACAAAAATGTTATTGCCTGTTCATCATCCATAGCAACATATTCCCCATTTTCCCACATCTCATGCAGCCGGGTACCCTCTGTAACAAGTGTTGGATATATTTTAAGGTAATCTGGTTTAAACCCCGGTTCATCGAAAAGACGTTTGAAATTCCTTATATCCATATCCGTATCTGTACCAGGAAGACCTGGCATCATGTGGAAGCCAACTTTTAATGCGCAATCCCTTAGTACCCTGTTTGCCTGTATACTATCTGCAACGCTGTGACCTCTATTTATTCTCTCAAGTATGAAATCATAAGTGCTTTGAACACCTATCTCTACTTTGGTTGCGCCTAGCTCAAGCATCTTGTCAATTTGCGCTGGCTTTGCCCAGTCCGGTCGGGTCTCAAAGGTCATACCTGTGTTTCTGATCTCTGCTGTTTCATTAGCTTTCTGGACCTCTTCTATAGTATAATATGGAAAAGTCCTTCCAATGGGGTTTGCATGCTGTCTCCAGGAAGTCCCGTAAAAATCATTCATGGCTTCAAGACAACGTTTTGTATACCATTCCTGATAGTCGATGGATCTGGCAGAGAAAGTCCCTCCCATGATGATCAGTTCTGCTTTTTTTATTTCATGACCTATCTGTTTTAACTGAGAAAGCCTGTTCCTGACTATGTTGTATGGGTCATAGTCAAATTGTATGGCACGCATTGTAGATGGCTCCCTTCCCATGTAACTTTGGGGGGAACTGAAAGCAGAACCTGGTCCTCCGGGACAGGGTATGCATGTGCCATGGGGGCATGGCGCAGGGGAGGTCATCGCAGCTATCACTGCAACACCGGATATTGTTCTTACCGGTTTGCGCTGAAGTATATTGCGAACCCTTTCCTGTTCTTCATCATTACCTGTACTTATTATGTCTGCATTCTTTGGAATGCTTGAAAGCTTAAAGGACCCTGAGATCCTTTTCTTTACAGCATTAAGTTTTTTTTCATCGTCGATGCTGCCGTCAAGCACCATATCCATTATTTTGCGGCATGCAGTTTGAAAATCATTTTTTTCTGTCCCGCTCATTTAAACCCCGATATTTTGAATCGAAAAATAACCAGGATATTTATTCCTGATTGCAGAACCTGGCTGCAAGTGCTTCAAGCTGTATCCTTTCGTTTGCAGACTCTGTCAGATAAAAGTCAGCATCTGCTATTTTTGTGACCCATTTTGCAATAACATGGTCCGGGTCTGTAGAAGTAACTGTTATCTCATGTAAACGCATTAATATCTCCTGTCCTGAAAGCCCGTCTTCAAGAAGCAGAGAATCGATATATTTTCTGGCCTGCAGTATATCCCTTGCAATGACGGAATCAAAGAGCTTTCCGATGTTATCTGAATGTTCCCCTGATATAGCTTCGTATATCTGTTGTGATTCGATCATATCTTCCCCTTTTATTGTGGATGATATTTGAAGGGTGTTCAATGCCCTTGCGACATTTCCCTTTGCATGATATACAAGTGCACTTATACCATCGTTGCTTATTGAAATTTCCTCTTTTTCAGCTATCTTCAGTATAAATGGTACAAGCTTGTCTTCAGGTACATGTGTGAAGAATAGCTGCAACCCTCTTGAACGGAGAGGAGTTATGAGCCTTGAAGGTTGTGTTGTTGAAAGTATGAAACGACAGGTTGCTGTATATTTTTCCATTATCCTTCTT
>PXAV01000094.1 GCA_003565715.1 Methanosarcinaceae archaeon | reverse complement strand
CCTGCCATATTTTCACTTGATGCACTTGGAGGCAACATTGAAGAAACAAAGGCAGTGGCCACTGGATCAGGGTCACCAATGGCATATGGTGTGCTTGAGGACAGATATAAAGAAGATATGCCTGTAAGCGAAGGCATGGAGCTGGCTGTCAGGGCACTTCACAATGCTATGAAAAGAGATTCTGCATCCGGCGAAGGTATCGATGTTGTTGTAATTACAAAGGACAAATATACAAGGCTAGAACAGGAAGATGTAAAAAAGATGAGAGATAAATTGAACTGATCTATTGGTTGTATGATTGCTTTCATTTAACATAAAACACAATATTTTGCACGTATTTATTTAACTATTACTTTATTTTCACTTTTTTATACAGGAAGGCTATTTTAATGGCGGTAGAAGAAGTACTATCTGATCTGAAAAAGAAAATAGAAGAAAAATTACCTAGTGGTACTACTATTTCTAATGTTGAGTTCGAAGGCCCACAACTTGTTGTTTATACAGAAGAGCCTAAGAAGTTTGCAGATAACGGTAACATTGTAAGAACTCTTGCAAAAGCACTCAGGACACGCATAGTTGTACGGCCTGACCCAAAAGTGCTCATGCCTCCGGAAGAATCTATAACCAAGATAGCGGAGACAGTGCCTGAGGAGTCAGGAGTATCCAACTATCATTTCGACCCTGATGTAGGCGAGGTTATAATAGAGGCTGAAAAGCCAGGGCTTGTTATTGGAAAACATGGAGAGACACTTAGAGAGATAACAAAAAAGATTGGATGGACTCCAAAGGTCGTAAGAGCACCACCAATCAAGTCGCGTACTGTACAGAACATACGTGAGTTTATGAAGAACAACCATAAAGAAAGAAAGGAAATCCTTAAGTCCGTTGGGAGGAAGATACACAGAGGATGCACTTCAAAAGATGAGTGGGTAAGAGTAACATCTCTTGGAGGAGCAAAGGAAGTGGGAAGAAGCTGTTTTATCATTTCAACACCAGAGTCACGCATAATGATCGACTGCGGAGTTAATGTTGGTTCTGATGAGAATATGACCCCTTTTCTTTATGTACCGGAAGCATATCCTATCAATCAGATAGATGCAGTGGTACTCACACATGCACATTTGGACCATCATGGCCTGGTACCTCTCCTATATAAATATGGATATGAAGGGCCGATCTACTGCACACCACCTACAAGAGATCTTGCAACGCTTCTTCAACTTGATTATATCGATGTGGCATCAAAAGAGGGAAAAAGACCACCATACAGTTCAGCCGATGTGAGAGAGGGACTAAAACACACAATCATCCTTGATTATGAAGAAGTTACGGATATAGCCCCTGACATAAAACTAACTTTTCACAATGCAGGGCATATACTTGGATCAGCAGTATCACACTTCCACATAGGAGACGGATTGCACAATGTTGTTATTACAGGAGATTTCAAATATGAGAAGACAAGGCTTTTTGACCCTGCTGTCAACAAGTTCCCACGTGTTGAAAGTGTTATAATGGAGTCAACATACGGAAATTCGAATGCTATACAACCTTCACTACATGAAGCAGAAAAGAATCTGCAAAATATCGTTAACGAGACGCTGAAAAATGAAGGGGTCGTATTGATACCTGCTTTTGCAGTAGGAAGAAGTCAGGAAGTCATGATAGTACTGGAAGATGCGATACGCAATGGCACCATACCAAATATCCCTGTATATCTTGATGGGATGATATGGGAAGCAACAGCCATACATGCCACATATCCTGAATATCTGAACAGTGATCTTAGAAAGCTTATTTTCCAGAAAGGACAAAACCCATTCCTTTCAGAGTGTTTCAAAGCTGTGGATTCAAATGAACTTCGCCAGAAGATAATCAATGAACCTCACCCGTGTGTCATACTTTCAACTTCGGGTATGATGAATGCAGGACCAGTCATAGAATATTTCAAGGCCTTTGCAGAGAACGAGAACAATACACTTGTATTTGTAGGCTACCAGGCAGATGGGACTCTTGGAAGAAGGATACAGAAAGGGTGGAAAGAGATACCACTTTCAAGTAGCAACGGAACCCATGTTGTAAAAATGAACATGAACGTAGAAGTGGTCGATGGTTTCTCGGGCCACTCCGACAGAAAACAGTTAATGGATTATATAAGAAAGATGAAGCCACGTCCTGAGAGGGTATATACCGAACATGGTGATGAAAGATCATGCATAGACCTTGCAAGTTCCATACACAAAAAGAATAAAATGGAAACAAAAGCACTAGTTAATCTAGAAACAGTAAGGCTGGTATGAACCCCCCCACTTTTTTTTTGCTGCTCAGAACTATTATTATTAAATATTTGTTCTGAACAGTCTCAATCTATTAATCATTAGGAATGCAAGCCTTTTAGGTAATCTATAAGTGCAGCATGGTCTTTTAGGATTAGATCTGCCTCCTTTATTTTTGATGCGTCCAAGTAAGTGGGTATCCCTACACAGAAAATACCTGCTTCCTTTGCTGACCTTATACCAAGGGGTGCATTCTCTATTACAAGGCACTCCTCCCTCTTAAGGCCAAGCATTCTTACTGCCTTTTCATAAGGTTCAGGATCAGGCTTGCCTTTTGAAACATCCTCACCTGAGATAATTACGTCGAATATGCCAGAATAGAACTTTTCAATTAAAGAACTTACAATGGTTCTGTCGGCACCTGATGCTACAGCAAGCATGAGATCTTCATTCAGATATTCAAGACATTCATACATTCCTTCAAAAGCCTCTGTATCATTATTACCAAAAAAATACTCTCTTTTGCGAGAAAGTATCGTTTCATACATATCTGGATCAGGCTGCCTACCTGCTTTTGTGAAGAATATATCAATAACACCCATATGATTAGATCCTTCTATATCATATATCTGATCTTCAGTAATCTTTATGCCCATATCTGAAAAGACTTTTACCCATGCTTTTGCATGGTATGGCATAGAGTTGACAAGAACCCCATCCATATCAAATATAATTCCTTTGTACATAAGTTACCCCTTGTATGTATGAATGATAAGTGTTGTGCAGATCTATTGATGTTTGAGAGCTATGATAATTAAATATAATGATGTCGAAAATGTTTTATGTTAATGTATAGATTGTATAATATGGATAAGAAGGATACTGTAAACTCTTTTCGTATATGTCTTAACTGTGGCTACCAGAGAGGATTTCATGTTCATTTCAAGGAAATATCCCCAGGTAAAGCAAAGTTGGGACTCATATGTCCAAGTTGTGGCCAGAGCTATGACATAGGTTGGGTGACCACAGACATAAATGCCAGTGAACCAAAAATAGAAATGGCATATGGAGAGAAATGATCATTGAATCAATAAACCTTTTGTTGATTTTTTAAGTATTCCTGTTTTTCTCCATTTTCTTTTTTATCCGTGATAAATTCTCACTATGTTCTTTGTAAAATGAATCAAACTCTTCTTTGTTCAGTTTCTTATCCTTATAGTCTTCTTTGATCCTGGATAAGACAATAAGCTCCGATTCATACAGAGCTTCAAGTTCATCAGGGTCATTTGGAAGATCTTGTTGTTTTCTATTTATGCCAACTGCCAATATAGTGAAAAAAACAAGCGCTCCAACTAATATCCAAAAGAAATGACCACCATTGAATATTGAACCATCATCCAAAATTTTTACGTTTACATCAATACTATCAAAAGCCGGTGAAGACCATATATATGTAGTACGCTCCGGCTCCCTGCCAATCTCTTCTGCAACCAGTGGAAAACCATCATTTGTCCTGATAATAGGAGACCAGTTATCCTTGTGCTTTACAACTAGTACAAATCTGGAAATATTATAATAAAAATAGCCTTCATCCCTGAGTAGCTTACTGAAGGATGGTTCCTTATCTCCCATTGGTACTACATATCTGATATCATAGAGAAAGGGCATTTCATTTGAACCTGTGTAAGCATAATTATCAAATAACAGAAGACTACCTTCACGCAAGTAATCGACATTGTATGAAGATGTGCTATCTGTCATATCGGTCACCGTGAACTGCATTATGCTTGCACCTGCAGGTATCCGCATCATAAGCCTGTTTTCATCATTTGATCTATTTAGAGAATATACAATTGACTCAGTTACTAGGATAAAACTTTCATCCGAAAGATCAACATTGACAAGATGCCGAAGAACAGTTGCCTCACTTCTCTGGTCAGTTGTTCCATCGGCAGATATGTTACTCTCTGGAAAGGCCGTTGAAGGGACCATTAAAAGGATCATGGAGGATATAAGTATCAGTACAAAGATAACCTTGCCTGATACTATACTGTTTGTAAGACTTGTAGTTGATGATTTTTGTTTCTTCATGCTATCACATGTAAAGTTAGCAATGTTGATGTGACAATACAAGAGTAAAGATGCTTTGCATCATATTTCTTTATTGCCCTGAGCTTACCCGAAGATAAAACATTGTATTGTCTGTACCATTTGTAGGCACTTAAGAAGAGTATTTGTTATATCATTTACTGGTTTGTTAATACAATTATCTATAAGATTTAACTAAAGTGTTGATCATAGTTCAAATTAGGTTTCATTAGCTTGCCTTAGATCATCTCTATCACACTTTTCATATTTGTAGTCATCTTTGCAGATTGGGCATTCTTTATGTACGTTTTCATTTATGTTAATTAAGGGAACAGGATCTGACATATCAGGGTGACCACAGTAATGTGCATTACCTACGCGCGACCGACCAGATATACCAGCACATTTAGAGAACAGAGGAATATTCCTTCGATGGATACAAGCTAAACAGTTCATTTGACACTCTCTTTTGATGTTGATAAGATAATAATTGCTGCGTTTTAGCATATTTTATTATGAGTATAATATATTTTTTTAATGTATTTATTTATACATATAGTATAAATATAAGTATAATTTATTATAAATATAATATGCCATATATAATGTGTGGTTTTAATAACTGTTGGTACTTGTATACATCTAATTAGAATTTATAATGAGTAATTAATATTGCATATCAATATAATATATTGTGTTATATTTTTTAAAAATGTCCTACTATATTTTATATAGTATGTGTACAATAGTTATTCCGGGAAAATGGGGAACAGCATTTACCACCAACTTCTCAATATTGTAACATACCAACCAGTTCTAACAATTTGAAAGCAAGATGTTCCCCATTATTTCTTCAGAATTTTTTTCAAAAGTACCTTCTTACATTACTATCAATCAAAAACAATAATAAAATATAACTTTAATTATATGATGTAATGTCAAGTGCTAAATATCGGGAATTTGAATGGAAAAAACAAAAAAAGGCTTTACTATTGTACTGCTAGTTATAATCACTGCCTTAGTATTAAGTGCAGGCACAAGCACATTTTCGTGCGGTCCTGTTAAAACCGAGGGTGTAATCCTAGTGGAAGGAACAGGATCTATCGGCTCATCGGATGATAATTCCTCTGAAAACATTTACACATACAGCTTTACATTGTATAACACTGGACCGGAGGATATATTTGTTACCACTGTTGAGCCTGAGCTTGTACAGAGTCCATATATAGTGACACATCCAGAGGAAATCGTGCATGATATAAACCAGTTAGTAAGTGTTGGGTCATCTTTGACCGTAAATGGTAATATAGATCTTGACTCCGCAAACCTTACAAAGGAGGATATTTCCAGCCTTCGGCCCATAATGTATTTGAATATTTCATCCACAAAAACAATACCATATTTTAACAATTATATGCTATGAGCTCATTAAAGGCAACAGGTGCTAAAATGGAACTGGATAAAAAAGATAAGGATAGAATAGTGTCAATAGTTGCATCCCGATATTTTTCTGATCAGGGATGGAAATGGATAGATCTTAACGCAGATATATCAAAGATACACAAAGCATACGATGAATTGAAAGATCAGTACGCTGCTTATCCTTATATGAGCAAGGACTGGTATGTGAGTAATTCAGCAACAAAAAGTATTCATATGTGCCAGAGCTGGCAGGAGCTGGAAGACTTGGTTGGTTTTCTTAAAGACTACGGAATACACTTTGACTTTCTTGTAAAGGAGTCAAAAAGATCATTGTGCATAACAAACACAGACGGGTATCTGAAAGAAGAACAGAAAGCTGCCATATCAGCCGCACGCAGAGAACGATACAATGTATTTGTTTTCAGGGTAGAGGTCCCTGATGAAATTGACTTTGAGCTCATCCAGATAGGTGGAGGAATGTGAAGATTTGAAAATGCAAAGGCATAATAATATTTATATTATATATACTCCATGAAGAAATTCTAAAATTTGTTTCCTTCTTGGACATATCAGGCTTGAATCAGAAAATATAAACCTATTATATATTCACACTTGTTATTGGTAGCTAAAAAGTTACCTTTTTTTGTTTACAGTAAATTATTCTGCTCTTTTTGTCTTTTTCTAGTAGAGAACAGAAATCATTCATTTGCAGATATACGAAGATTTGCATATATACGAAAAGTAGTAATAAAATTCTCAATATAACAAGAAGATAAATTAATATCAAAAATAACCATTAGTAATAAATAATGAAAAAAGATGAAAAAAATATCCGCGTTTAAAAGCGGATAAATGGTGTATTTATATTAATCCTCCACCTATAAACAAGGAAGAGAACAGTAGTGCAACAACATTCACCACTTTTATCAGCGGATTGATCGCAGGACCTGATGTGTCCTTGAAAGGATCACCCACCGTGTCACCAACAACAGCAGCTTTGTGAGCCTCTGAACCTTTTCCACCATGGGCGCCATCTTCTATTAGTTTCTTGGCGTTATCCCATGCTCCACCGCTATTTGACATTGTCAAAGCAAGCAGAAGACCAGATGCGATAATACCTATTAGAAGACCTCCAAGTGCCAGGGGTCCCAGTACAACTCCTACTAATATAGGAACTACAACAGCAAGCAGACCTGGAATTGCCATCTCTTTAATGGCTGCACTTGTAACTATATCCACACAGCGACCATATTCTGGCTTTGCGGTTCCATCCATTATACCGGGTATTTCCCTAAACTGCCTGCGGACCTCATTGACCACTTCAAAGGCAGCCCTTCCAACTGCACGCATTGTAACGGCAGTGAATACAAAGGGAAGCAGGGCACCAATGAAAAGACCAACAAGCACAAGAGGATTATCAAGAGCAAGAACTCCTATGTCAAGATCTACCTTGTATCTGTAATCTGCAAACAGGGCCAATGCACCCAGTGCAGCTGAGCCTATGGCATAACCCTTGGTCACAGCTTTAGTTGTGTTACCAACAGCATCAAGGGAATCGGTAATTTCCCTAACATCTGCAGGCAGACCTGCCATCTCAGCAATGCCACCTGCATTGTCTGTGACAGGACCATAAGAGTCAAGTGCCACGATCATACCGGTGGTTGAAAGCATAGCAGCAGCAGCTACAGCGATTCCATAGAGTCCTATGGCCGGGGTAGTTGCACCACCGACAACAAAGAATGCTGCAAGAATACCACCAGAAATTATGACCATAGGAAGAGCAGTGCTCTCAAAGCCTATAGCAAGACCAGATATGACATTTGTACCGGCTCCAGTCTCAGAAGACTGAGCTATTGTCTTTACCGGACGGAAACTCGTGGATGTATAGTATTCGGTAAAAACGACCATTAGGACCATTATCACAACACCAACAAGTGCAGCAAAGTAGAATCTTATGTCCCCAAGTAGCCAGTCTGTAACAGCATAAAAGGCAATCATACATAGAACTGCAGATACGGCAACTCCTTTGTAAAGTGCTTTCATTATCTTACCATCATCACCAACCTTTACAAAGAACATTGCGATGATAGAGGCAAAAATGGCAACTGCACCTAATATAAGTGGATATAGTATTGCGTTGGCATGTGTGTCAATTATAAGTGAGCCAAGAAGCATTGCTGCAAGAACGGTAACTACGTATGTTTCAAAAAGGTCAGCACCCATTCCGGCACAATCACCTACATTGTCACCCACATTGTCTGCAATGACACCTGCATTACGTGGGTCATCCTCAGGGATTCCAGCCTCGACCTTTCCTACCAGGTCAGCACCAACGTCTGCAGCCTTTGTATAGATACCACCACCAACCCTGGCAAAAAGACTGATAAGACTTGCACCAAAAGCAAATCCCAGAACCAGATCAACATTTCCGTAAATGATGTAGAATCCACTGGTTCCCAGCAGTGCAAGACCTACAACTGCAAGACCTGTAACAGCTCCTCCACGGAACGCAACTGAAAGTGCATGTTTCAGACCCTTTGAAGCTGCGTGCGCTGTACGCACATTTGCTCTTACAGATACGTTCATTCCTATGTATCCTGCAAGAGCAGAGCTGGCAGCGCCAACCAGGAAGCCAATTGCTATCTTAATACCATCATCTTTGAGCAGGATAACTATCAGGACCGCAATAACTATAGCAACAACTGCTATTGTCTTGAACTGGCGATTCAGGTATGCCATTGCACCTTCCTGTATTGCCAGGGATACCTCCTGCATTTTCTCGTTGCCTGTTCCTTCTTTCAATACACTACGTGCAAAGAAAGCAGCAAACATCAGACTAATTATACCTGCTAGAGGAGCAAGATATATCAAACCATCCATTGTATAACTCCTATAAATTACTTAAATAAACCATATTTATTTCTTATTTGTTTATACCACATAATTTTTATTTATTATTAATATGAAACTATCTGATAATTGATCAGTGAAATGACAATCAGCATGTTATAATATTAACATGATTTTGTAATCTTGATGGAACCATTCTCAGCACATATGTACATAATAGTATACCGATGAGAAACCTCAGATAATTTCATGTCACAAGCAGATTGAAATAGAACACAATTAATATGAACCTATCGATTAATTAGACAGTTAACATCAAAAAAACTTATAATGGTTTTTATTTCATCAATTTAGCAATATGGGTAATTTAGCAAGGATACATTGAGGTAGTAAATTTTAATATAAGCAAATCTGAAATAATCCATTTAAAAAAGTGATTTTGCACGGATGGTTGGGTTTTTTTTATTTGGGGAGTGGGGGTTTAGTGTGGGAGTGGGTTTAATGTATAAAAAAAGCCACCCGCGCAAAACAATCGTTACATTACTTGATAATATTTATGTTTTTTCATTCTTAAAAAAATAACTTCGTATAAAAAACATACTATAAAAACATGGTTTTTTAACAGCACAATATTTCACCTGTGGGATGCAAATAAATATGAGGTATACATAGAAAAGTAGCATCTTCGGAGCTATGACAATGGTAGAGGGCATTCAAACAATTGTTACAAAAGGATTTAATACCTGGATAAAAAACATTAACATATGCATACCATTCATACTTGAAACAATAACTACATTATTGCTCTTTTTTTTCTCGGCCCTTGTGCTGACAGTTGTATTTATAGCACCTTCCATCACAAGTCAGAATATAGATACATCAAATCTATCTCCAGAAGATATTACAGCTGCAGTGGGTTCAATTGCCACATCGCAAATAGGAGCAGTGCTTATACTGGGAATCTTGTTCATAATCATATATCTGTTGATACACTCTTATTTCAGGGCAGGGGCCATTGGTATGGCAAAAGCAGCATCTGAAAAAGGATATACGGATCTTGGAGATATGTTTTACGCAGGCAAATCGAATTATATGAACCTGTTCCTGACCAAAGTTCTAATCTATATGCTTGCCCTTGCAGGTCTTATTCTAGTTTTGCCGGGAATTGTCGCGATGGGTGGCTTCAGGAGTATGATTACAGATCCACAGAGCGTTATAGCTGGTTCCTTGTTATTGGTGCTGGGTGTCTCATTATGGGTACTATACCTGCTGGTACTTAATATAATACTAATACTTGTCGACTACGCCCTTGTAGCCGATAATCTAGACCCTATTACAGGCATTGAGAAAGGTATATTGGTATTCTTAACCAATAAGCTGACTGTATTTGCTGCATGGATACTGGTAAATGGTATTACTATTTTCTTCATCCTTATAGGTCAGTTAGCACACGGTATTGATCTCATTTCACAGATATGGACATTTTTGGATTTTATTATTGGTATAATTATTATACAACCTCTTTTAACCGTGTGGCTTACGAGGCTGTACCTGGCCAGGACAAATAGAAAGCTATACTCTTTTGAAGACTATGTGGTTGAACATTGATCACGTTTGAGTAACCTGCAGGCCTGGCATATCGAATCAGTACATGCCTGTTTGCAGATGCTACACGTTGATAGTCCCTCCTGAGGAAATTCGCGTCCCAGTATGCCCGACACCTTATCAAATCCACTAACCAGTGCATATTTAGTGCCCGGGTGTCTGACCTCAAGGTCATTAAGTATCACCCTTATCTCCCTTCTCATTGCCTCATGGGCATATGGACACCCTCCAAAGCCCATTGGAAGATCATGCAGATATGCATAAAGTGCAACTTCTTTCTCAGGAATCTGCCTGAGAGGTTTCATTCTTAGAACAAGGCCCTGAAGTGCCTTTGGTTGAGCAAGCCGGACCATGCGGGAGACATCACCTTTTAAGTGGTTCAACATAATGGTCTGAGCCTCATCATCAAGGTTGTGCCCAATTGCCAGTTTTGTAGCTCCTATCTCCAGTGCAACTTTGTTTAACAGAGACTTCCTTAGAACACCGCAATAGCTACATGCTCCCTTTTCCCTCTGCATAGGAGCTATATCATCCATTGTAGTACTATATTCTTCTTTGAATGAACGCACAATATGCTTTATACCAAGTTCTACTGTAAGCTTTCGTGCAGAGTCTATCGTGTCAGAACGATAGCCTTTAATACCTTCATCTATCGATATACCGACAATTTCTATATCAGGTCTTTTTCCAAATATATGGTGTAATATGTAAAGGGTAGTACTGCTGTCCTTACCACCACTTAGACCTACTGCAATGACCTCATTCTTTTTAACATTGTAATGTTTTCTGATGGTCAGTTTTATTTTACGCTCAACATCTTCTATAAAATGTTTTTTACAAAGATGCATGCCAGAGTATTTCTGAAAAATTATGGCATCATTATTACATTTATTACATCTGATAATCCTGGTTTCCATCTACATTAGCTCAGTGAATACTATTATTTAAAAGTGTCCTGAAAAACATGTTATTAAAGCAAGTAAATTATATCAAACAAATTATTGTACTAAATTTATTTTAAAATAGAAAAGGAAAAATTAAGTACTAATCAAATATTCCTGAATAAATATTTCAGGAAATAGTGATGAATGTGGTTGCAGATGTTCCATTGTGGATTTTTTTAATATCGGTTTTTGTAGGTTATCTTCTGGGACTTGTCTCTGGCATGGTTCCCGGAATACACACAAACAACTTCGCACTGATACTACTGGCATTATCCCCCGTACTTTCCCAAAATGGCCTCCCTGTTGTCTGCATTGCCGCGATGATACTTGCAAATGCAATATCTCACACATTCCATGATGTTATTCCTTCAATATTCCTGGGTGCGCCCAGCTCAGATATGGCTCTGGCTGTCCTTCCGGGGCATAAGATGCTGCTTGAAGGAAGAGGAGCTGAGGCCATACGCCTGTCAGCACTTGGGAGTGCCGGCTCGGTAGCACTTGCATTATTCATAGCTGTTCCGCTATCTTTGGTCTTCAGGCATGCATACCCCATGGTCCAGAATAACATATCCTGGATACTGATATTCATTGCAATGATCATGATCCTTACAGAAAGAGGATCAAGCTTTCCTGGAGAAGACCTGCTAAAAAAAATAAAAAGCAGATTCTTTGCACTACTTATATTCCTTCTTTCCGGATCTTTGGGCATGTTTGCATTTAGCATGGACCACCTGATGAGACCTTTCATAAGCTTTGGGGAACCTTCCATCCTTCTACCCCTTCTAAGTGGACTTTTTGGTTCCTCACAGCTTATAATAAGCCTGATGTCAAGTTCCAGCATACCCCCACAACTGGCTTCACGTATGGAACTTAACAAAATAAAGATCCTAAGGGGTATCGTGGTGGGAGGAACTTCAGGTTCCCTTGTTGCCTGGATACCAGGGATATCATCCTCTGTTGCAACAGTATTTGCCCGCCTTTTTATAAAACAGGACTTTGATACCTTCAACAACAAAGACTGTGAACATAAATATAATGATGATAGTGTGCTTGAATCTGCTAAGGAGTTCATTGTTTCAGTTTCAGGTGTCAACACCTGTAATGCTATATTTGCACTGATGGCACTCGCAGTTATTGGAAGAACACGTAGTGGAGCAATGGTAGCTGTCGATGAATTGCTTGGAGATGTATGGTTTGAGGGAGGAATAGTTATACTGTTCCTTTGCGCTATGGCATTGACAGCAATCCTTTCATACTATTCCACTATATTTCTGGGAGACAGTATACATCACAGACTCTCAGAACTTGATTATCCGCTACTGTGCTACACAATAATCTTTTTGCTTTTGCTCATGTGCCTGCTATTTACAGGTCCCTTCGGACTTATGATATTTATCATAGCAACACCTATGGGGATGATAGCCTCATTCATCCAGATAAGAAAATCGCATGCCATGGGAGTTATAATGGTACCTGTTATCGTCTTTTTCATGTGAAAGATAAGCTTGATAATTTATCGTGGACTTTTCTCATTTATTATCTAGGTCCTTAAATCCCTCTACCAGCTCAAGCATCCGATCTTTAATACTACTGACAGAGTCCACCCATTTTCCTCCAACATCTATTGGTGCAAGTCCATTGAAATCCGCATCCACAAGATGGGCATCGTATGGTATCTCACCCAAGACAGGAATTCCAAGCTCTTCAAGTTTTGGCCTTATGTTAGCAGATGTGCCTTTGTTTATGACTGCTGCAAGATTTTTAATTTCAATTCCCTCAGAAAGGTCCTTGATCCTCTTTGCTGTTTCAATTGAACGCAGGCCTGGCTCTACTACAACTATCATAAGGTCTATTCCTCTTGTAGTACCTCTTCCAAGGTGTTCGATACCAGCTTCCATATCAAGTATCACTGCGCTGGTATCCTTAAGTACTGAATGCCTCAAAAAAGCCCGCAGGAAAGCTGATGCAGGACACATGCATCCACTTCCCCCCCTTTCTATAGTACCCATTACAAGCATCTTAACATTATCAGGACCCGCAACACCGAACATGTCCACAATATCATCAACCTTGGGATTGAACTTGAACATTCCCTCTTTTTCCCCGGCTCTTTCTTCAATGAGCTCCTGGTACTCAGTAAGAGGTTTTGGGACTTTTCCAATACCCAATGAAGAGGCAAGGTTCATATCGGCATCTGCATCAATTGCAAGGACATCATAACCATCCCTTGCCATCATCCTTGCAAGTGTTCCTGAAAGTGTTGTCTTACCGACTCCACCTTTTCCCGTGACAGCAATTTTTACCATGCTCTGAACTGCTAATTTATGTGAAATATATGTTCCGGTTGCTCAGAGCTATCCCTGTGATTACAAGTGGTATCAAATATCCACTATTTATGAGAAAACATATCAATTAAGACAATTACAATAATACTATTTGCATTGATAGTAGTCATAAACAAAATGATAAGTAACTGTACTTATTCTACAGTACTTACAAGTTGCAGCATCTGATTACGTTCGCTATGACCATCTATATGGAACAGTGTGCCATTTACAGGTCCCGCATCAATAGTATATGAACCGTTAGGAACCAGACCAAAGACAATGGTGCTTGATCCTTCACTTTCAAATGCAGTTACAAAGCCCAGCATACTCAGTCCCTTATCTGTGGAATTGCCAGATGCAGAAAACATTTTGACAAAGGTTTCTGTTCCGTCTGCCAGCACCAGTATTTTAGTAGTAGTATCCTGTAGGTTCTCAATATTGTTGCTTTGCTCTATTTCGTTGATCTTTCCCTCCATTATCCTTGAGATAACTCTTTCAGGAACTGTGATTCCCATTGGCAGAGATATGCGATAGGTGATTATCTGAGCACTCAGGTTCTGAGGTACTTCCAGAGGAATAGGTACTTTGCTGGATTCTTTAAATTCGAGTATCTGCTCATTTACTTCCTTACTAAGCCTGTCATTACGATATTTAACAGTGCTTGAGTTGATGGTTATTGTAGTTGAACTGCTTATCACCTGTGAGAAAGAGCCCTCTTCAATTGAAACTTGGGACCAGCCATAGGCTATCAGTGCATTCTCATCTATGATCGCAGGTTTTACAGAAGATGCCTCAAGACATCCACTCCCAGGTAAAAAAAGAAAAAGTATTATTAGCAGGAATATAATGTTTATTGTCTTTATCAACAAGCTATCACCATTTATGTTGGAATAAAAATTGACATAATGTGTTATAATACAAAATCAGCATTATTACTATTATCATTGTTGACATTAGTATATATTAATATTGTATTATATTTTATGTATTTATATATTTGCTTGTTTGCTTGTTTGTACTTTTGTGCTGTATGTTATACACAAATATGTGTATGCACATTATGTTGAATATTTCTATAAACTATAATTTTCTCCTATCCTGTATTGCAGCTCAAAAACTTAAGTAAGAGAGTTAGTTATAGTCATTTGTTATTAATATGTAATTAACAAATATTGTATAAATTGTATTGGAAAGCCTTCTTTTTTTAGCCAGGTTAATCACATCCCTTATATGTTTAAGGTTCAATATTTCAACTGATGTCTGATATAGAGCTGCGTTTCAGGAAAATACGTAAAATATTAATTCTGTTACTTTTTCTCAATCTGGGGGTGGCTTTTGCTAAAATTGCCTACGGTGTACAAACAGATGTGCTGAGCATGCAGGCAGATGGTTATCATTCTCTTTTTGATGGGGTATCCAATATAATTGCTTTGATAGGTATCTATATCGCAGCCAAGCCACCTGACAGGGAACACCCTTACGGACATCGTAAATTTGAGACTATTGCATCTATAATGATAGCCTTGTTACTGGCAATCGTAGCCTTTGAGATCGTTCACTCGGCCTTTGGTCGCTTTGGTAGTGATGCAAACCCACAGGTAACAGTTGTAAGTTTTGCTATTATGCTTGGGACTATTATAATAAATTACGGGGTGACGACCTATGAGAGGATCAAAGGTGAAGAATTGGACAGTGAGGTATTACTTGCAGACTCAGCACACACTAAAAGTGATATGTACACCTCTATATCTGTGGTCATCGGATTGGTGGCGATACATCTGGGTTACCCCGCCATAGACCCGTTGATATCAATAATGATAGCTCTTGTGATACTGCATGCCGGAGCCGAGATAATATTCCGTAGTCTATCCATACTATGTGATGAATCACAGATAGATACAGAAAAGATCGCCAGTATCGTTCGTAACATAGAAGGTGTTATAGAGTGCCACAACATACGCACAAGAGGACCCCCGGGCAGTTTATATGTTGACCTTCATGTAGAAGTGGACCCGGATATGAGCACTTATAAGTCCCATACTGTTTCACATATAGTACAATATCGTATCAAAGAGAATATTGAAGGTATTGAGGACGTAATGGTACACATAGAACCTGCACACACTCGGTCGATATAAATATGATCAGGGAATCTATAGGATTATGCCAGGAAATACATTTGGAGCTTCTTTCAGGATAACCACTTGGGGCGAATCCCATGGAAAAGCACTGGGAGTAGTTGTTGATGGCGTTCCTGCAGGTCTTGAACTTTCTGAAAATGATATCCAAAAGGACCTTGACAGACGCCGTCCAGGTCAGAGCGATGTTTCAACCCCACGATCAGAGTATGATACGGTGGAAATATTATCGGGTGTATTTGAAGGCCTTACAACCGGAATGCCTGTATCCATGCTTGTATGGAACAGAAATGCAGATTCTGGAGCCTATGACCCTATAAGGAACATACCCCGCCCGGGTCATGCTGATTTTTGCTATTCAGAGAAATATGGGATAAGGGATCACAGGGGTGGAGGAAGATCTTCAGGCAGGGAGACTATTGGAAGAGTTGCAGGTGGAGCAGTAGCCAGAAAACTACTCTCAATTGCAGGAATTGATGTTTTTGCCCATGTTATAGAACTGGGAAATATCAGATCCAAAAAGCTTACATATGAAGAAATTCGTGCCAATGTTGTTAAGAATCATCTACGCTGTGCTGATCCCAAGGCTGCAGAAAAAATGCTGGAGCGAGTTAATGATGCCCGGCTTGCAGGGGATAGTATAGGCGGTATAGTGGAGATTATTGCTACTGGCGTGCCAGCTGGTCTGGGAGAACCTGTTTTTGAGAAGCTGGATGCAGATATTGCCTGTGCCATGATGGGTATAGGTGCCGTGAAAGGTGTGGAGATAGGAGCGGGGTTTGAATGTTCAAGAATGAAAGGAAGCCAGATGAACGATCCTTTTGTGGTCAACACAGAAAAGGCAATTCCCGATAACAACAATGCAGGCGGTATAATAGGAGGCATATCCACAGGATTGCCCATAATATGCAGAATAGCTGTTAAACCAACACCCTCTATATCAAAGCTTCAGAGAAGTGTGGATACAAACACGATGAAAGAGATAGATATTGAGATACATGGCAGACATGATCCGACAATACCTCCAAGAATGGTACCAGTTGCTGAATCTATGATGGCGTTAGTGCTTGCAGATCACATGATAAGAACTGCAAAGATAGGCCCCGACTCACTTGTGAAATAGATATATTGATTGATTGATTGATTGATTGACAATAGTAAAATACTTAGATCCAAGGTTATCCTACAAAACCTTTTTTAGCTTTTGTATCTACTATTCATTGAATACGATGCTCGATATGCTGGAAATGCTTACTATAGGATTTGTAATTGGCATGACAGGAGCCATAGTTCCCGGGCCAATGCTTTTTGCTACTATAGATGGTTCCCTGAAAACTGGATGGAAAGCGGGGCCTGAGGTAGTGGTCGGCCATGCGTCACTTGAATTGGCCATTTGCATACTTGTGATCTTAGGCATAACAGCTGTAAGTGATAGCATCTTAATGACTATATCTCTATTTGGAGGAATTATACTTGTGGTCTTTGGCATGCTTACTATACGCAACGCAGGTCTTTCGGAAAGCTCAGTTAAAAGTTATAGTCCTGTGAAAGTAAATAACTTTTCAGCAGGATTTATAACCTCAGCTGCTAATCCATATTTCTGGATATGGTGGCTTGCTGCAGGAAGTGCGCTTGTACTTAGAGGGCTTGAAATCAGCTTACTAGCTGCAATAATGTTTATAGTCGGTCACTGGTTAGCTGATATAGGTTATTTTACAGCTGTTTCAGCTTCATTCAGCAAGGGAAAAAAATTAATGTCAACAAAGACCTATGAAAGGGTACTTGTGTCATGCGGCCTGTTCCTTATAATTTTTGGTATGTGGTTCATAGCAGGAATAGTAATATGATAAGAAATTGCATACGTGTTCCAAAGGACAGAGGAGAAGAGGTTCGAAGGGAACTACTTGAGAGAAATATGCTGGATAGCTCAGCACAGATATCTGCAGAAGATGAATATTTGTACATCCCACTGGCAGATAGCACCCAGGAGGAAAACACAAAAGTGTTTACAGATATCTGTGAGAATATTACTTTTATGTTGTACGAATTCAAAAAGCAGACAGGACAGCTCAAACTTGAAAATCTGCTTGACACAGTACCGCACTTTGAGATAATAGGTGATATTGCCCTTATAGAAGAGGATACACCAGAGCCTGGAGTGGTTGCTGATGCTATCATAAAGGTAAAGAAGAATGTTAGAACTGTGCTTGCTCCGCTTGGACCGGTAGAAGGGGAGTTCAGAACCCGCAGGTTTCGCACAATAGCCGGTGAGGACAAAACATCAACAATTCATAAAGAATATGGATGCAGATACCATATAGACCTTGAGAAGGCATATTTCACTCCCCGCCTTGCAACAGAGCGCTCAAGGATACTTGCACAAATAAAAGACGGAGATACTGTTGCTGATATGTTTGCAGGTGTAGGCCCATATAGTATAATTATAGCAAAAAAAAGCCCTTTAATAAAAGTTATAGCAATTGATAAGAACCCTTCAGCAGTCCAATTCCTAAAGAAGAATATAGAGCTAAATGCCACATACAATGTAAAGGCAATCGAGGGGGATGCTATACATGAGGCAAAAAGACTTGAAGCTTCAGCGGACCATGTTATAATGAACCTGCCGCACAATGCACACAAATTCCTTGACGCTGCAATGCAGATCTGTGCCCGCAATGCCATAATACACTACTATGATATAAATCCTCAGAACGATCTTTTTGACTCTTCTCTAAAGCTTATAGAAGAAGCTGCAACTAAAGCTGGAAAAATATGTCAGTTACTGGATAAAAGAGTAGTTCGATCCTATGCACCTTATCAGTTCAATGTATGTATTGAAGTGGAAATAATATAATAATTTTACATGCTTATATATATAATTTACATTTTTATTTACATTTTTAGTTGGATGTTTGTGTATATATAGATATGCATGTTTGTATACTTTTTACGTGCGATATTAGCTATTCTTTCCATCATACGCTGTTCAAGGTTATAGATAAATGATCGTCTGATTGGGTTGTTTGTTTTATGTTTTTTTATCTTCCTTGTTTGCATTGAATATTGATGTTTTTTTACTATACATAACATAACACATGGTATATGTTGTTATTTTTCCAAAATTGGTTGCTAACCACAAGATGCGCATATAAGGACTACCAGAAACTACATAAAAGAACATGATATATATGATACAATTTCATCTAAAATGAAATTAGATGATTCTTTACTACAGTCAAGCCACACATAGCTTTGACAGTAATGTTTATACAAGTTTTAAAAAAATCCCGGAGGAGTCCCATGAAAGTAAAAATAACTGAAACAATTCTTCGAGATGCGCACCAATCACTTATTGCAACCAGGATGCGCACACGTAACATGCTCCCAATTGTTGACAAGCTTGATGAGGTTGGATATTATTCACTTGAAATGTGGGGTGGAGCGACGTTTGATAGTTCTATAAGATACCTGAACGAAGATCCATGGGAGAGACTAAGGGAACTGAAAAAACATATGAAAGAAACACCTGCCCAGATGCTTCTGCGAGGACAGAACCTGGTAGGATACAGGCACTATTCTGATGATGTTGTGGAAAAGTTTGTGAAAAAGGCCCACGAGAACGGTATTGATATCTTCAGGGTTTTTGATGCTGTAAATGACATTCGTAATATGGAAAAGGCCATCACAGTGGCTAAAAAGGAAGGTGCTCACGTACAGGGTGCCATAGCTTACACAATAAGCCCTGTTCATACAATTGATAAGTATGTAGAGATGGCAAATGGTCTGGCAGAGCTTGAATGTGATTCTATCTGTATAAAGGACATGGCCGGACTTATATCCCCACAACAGGCATATGACCTTGTAAAAGCACTCAAAGCACAAGTCAATATTCCTGTTGACCTGCACTCCCATTGCACATCAGGTATGGCACCGATGAGCTATACAGCAGCATGTAGAGCAGGTGTTGATATACTTGATACTGCTCTTTCACCCTTTGCCTGGGGCACATCACAACCACCTACAGAATCCATAATTGCTGCCCTTGCAGAAACAAAGCGTGCCACCGGACTTGATCTGGAACTTATATCTGAGATATCAAAATATTTCAAGGATATAAAAGAAGAATACCGTTGCATACTTGATCCGATATCCGAGCAGATAGATACCAACGTATTACTATACCAGATACCCGGAGGAATGCTCTCCAACCTCGTGTCACAGCTAAAGGAGCAGAATGCAGTTGACAAGTTCAATGATGTGCTTGCTGAGATGCCTCTGGTACGTGCAGAACTTGGGTACCCCCCACTTGTAACTCCCACAAGCCAGATTGTTGGGACCCAGGCTGTGCTAAATGTACTTATGGGGGAAAGGTACAAAGTGATCCCAAAAGAAGTAAGAGATTATGTGAAAGGACTCTATGGAAGGCCTCCACAGAAGATAAGTGAGGAGATTATTGCAAAGATAATTGGAGAGGATGAACCAATCACATGCAGACCCGCAGATCTTCTCCAACCAGAATATGAAAGGATGAAGAAAGAAGCAGAAGATATGGGGCTTATAAAGAAAGAAGAGGACATACTGACCTATATACTGTACCCTGCAATAGCCCCTGCATTCCTGAAGGGAGAACTTGAAGAGGAGGACCTTGCGGCTATCATGCAGAAAAAGAACCCATGTGCTGTGCCAGATACATCAGGTATACCTACAGAGTATAATGTCGAGGTCGATGGGGAGATATTCAAAGTCAGGGTAAACCCTTCGGGCGGATCGATAAAATTTGTGGATGCAGGAACAAAGACCGATGCAGATAGTGTTCCAGGTGCAGTAACCAGCCACATGCAGGGAATGGTACTCTCGATCAAGACAAAGATCGGGGATAATATCGAGGAAGGGGCTGTCGGGTGTGTCATAGAGGCAATGAAAATGGAAAATGCAATTCATGCACCACATGGCGGCACCGTTAAGGCTATAATGATAGCAGAAGGGGATGCAGTGAAATCGGGTGACGTACTGATGAGTATAGAGTAGGTGTGTTCTCATGTTCAAGAAAGTACTTGTAGCCAACAGAGGCGAGATTGCCATACGTGCAATGCGTGCATGTCGTGAGCTTGGAGTTAAGACAGTTGCAGTATATTCAGATGCGGACAAGAATGCTCTTTTTGTAAAGTATGCAGATGAATCATATCACATAGGTCCTGCTCCCTCCAGCCAGAGTTACCTAAATATTGATAAGATAATAGAGACTGCACTTGAGTGTGAAGCTGAGGCCATACATCCGGGATATGGATTCCTGTCAGAGAACAGTAAATTTGCACGTAAATGTGAAGAAGTGGGCATTACTTTTATTGGTCCTTCAAGCAGGTCTATCGAACAAATGGGAAGCAAGATAGCTGCCAGGAACACTATGATCAAGGCAGGTGTACCTGTGGTCCCGGGAACAAACGAAGCCATAGCAGACCCTGAAAAGGCCGCTGATATTGCAGACGGTATTGGGTATCCTGTAATAATCAAGGCATCTGCAGGGGGAGGAGGAATAGGAATGAAGATAGTTCATTCAAGAAAGAACTTCATCGCTGCCCTCAATTCCATACAGTCAGTTGCAGAATCTGCTTTTGGGGACCCTACAGTATTTATAGAAAAATATGTAGAGGAGCCAAGGCACATAGAATTCCAGATACTTGCAGACAAGTACGGTAATACAGTATATGTCATGGAAAGGGAGTGTTCTATACAGCGCAGACACCAAAAACTGATAGAGGAAGCACCATCTCCGGTGATGACACCTGAATTGCGCAAAAAGATGGGGGAGACTGCTGTAAAAGCAGCAAAGGCAATAGGATATGAGAACGCAGGGACTGTGGAATTCCTTTATTCCAAAGGAGACTTTTATTTCCTTGAGGTCAACACAAGACTGCAGGTAGAGCATACCATAAGTGAGATGATAACAGGTATAGATCTTGCAAAACAACAGCTTCATATTGCATGTGGCAAGGAATTACCATTCTGCCAGGAGGACATCACTATAAGAGGATGGGCGATAGAATGTCGTCTAAATGCTGAGGACCCTCTAAATGATTTTGTTCCATGTCCCGGAAAGATAAAAAGATACCGTTCTGCAGGAGGACCCGGAATCAGGGTTGATAGTGGTGTCCATATGGGATATACGATATCTCCTTATTATGATTCAATGATATCAAAGCTATGTGCCTGGGGAAATGATAGGGAAGAAGCCATTGATAGGATGAAACGGGCACTTTATGAGTATGTTATCATAGGGGTCACAACCAATATCCCATTCCATAAAGCCGTGATGAGACACCCTGCTTTTAGGGAAGGCAAGCTGACTACACATTTCATAGAGGATCATAAGATAATCGATGAAGTCAGAAAGGTCGTGGAGGAGGATGCACTGGCAGGTGCGACACTATCATCTGCGCTGGATGACAAGGACAGGAAAATAGCTGTTGCTACAGCTGCTGTAAGTTCATATGTGGATGCTATCAAAAAACAGACAAAGTAATAAACCTTTGGCAATATATCCTATAACCAGGGAACAAAAATTCCTATGGTGGATTCACTGTGAGTGATAAAAGAAAAGGGATCATAAAGTTACTAAGGGATTCGGTTGGTACTCCTGTTTCCGGACAGGACATAGGAGATAAGCTGGGTATATCCAGAGCAATGGTATGGAAATATATTAAAGCACTTCGAAAAGATGGATATCACATCAGCTCCTCCCCAAGGACCGGTTATGTCCTTGCTACATATCCTGATATAATAGATGTTGATGAGCTTGAGAGCAAAACTAATACAAGACTTATCGGAAAAAATATAAGGTATTATCCTGAGTTAATTTCAACAAATAACACTGCAAGTGAAATAGCTCCCCTTGTGCCAGAGGGAACTGTGGTGATAGCAGAAACACAGAAGGGAGGCCGTGGGAGAATGGGAACTGAATGGCAGTCCATCAAAGGTGGAATATGGTTATCTTTGATACTAAAACCTTCGATACCACTTGAAAGTACAGCAAAGATAACACTTGTAGCAGGTATAGCCGTTACAAATTCACTCAGAGAGATTGGTCTTAACGCTAACATTAAATGGCCAAATGATGTACTTGTCAAGGGCAAAAAAATATGTGGAATTCTTACAGAAGTCAGCGCAGAAGTTGAGAAGGTCGATTATATAGTCCTTGGAATAGGTATCAATGCAAATGTCAATGTACAGGAGCTAAGGCAAGAAATAAGGGATTATGCCACAAGTATTTCCAAAGAGAAAAGTAAAACCATAGACAGGAATGAATTTGTAGCATCACTTTTGTATGAATTTGAACAACAATACATAAAATTTAAAACCCACCATTTCGCCGATATTGTTGATGAATGGATAGCTCTTTCCGATACTATTGGAAAGAATGTAAAGATAACCACTCCAAGCAGAATAATAGAAGGCAGGGCCGTAAGTATTACAGAAAAAGGCTCACTGGTTGTTGTTGACAGTAATAATAAAAGAAATGAGATAATAGCAGGCACCTGTCGCTATAATTATTGATAACATCGAATGGTATATCTATGGCGACACTGAACAGACCTGTTCTTTTCGTCATTTAAATGGTAATACTTCTCTGCTTGGTACCAGCCGCTGTAACTGCTGGTCCTGTGCTTATCAATGGGACTGGAATATATATTACAACTGATGATGCATGGGATTTCTATCAGGGGTCTGTCTTTGAGATGACGGGTGTAAACTTCCAGGAAAAACAGACATGGATAAAACTCAGGAACTCGGAAAGGATAATAATGGAAGATATACTGTCTGAAGACCAAGCCTTTATCTATTCAAAGAACGGAAGTGTGATTGAACATAACAGTAGATAATATATATTCAAACCCACGCAGAGAGCTTGTAAGATTCAGACCTGTATATCAGTACATGGACAGTCAACTCCCGCTTCCAGAATCCATTGCCATCAACAAGAAAAACAATAGTGGGAATATAAAGGTTGAAGGCATAAAGCAGAATTATAGAGATCAAAAGCATATACCCGGCTTACAATGTTACAGTCAATTGCCTGCATCTTTTTGTTAATAGTTTGCAGGCAGACAGTCAAAAACAGCATAAATAGATAGTTAATATTCAAAACTAAAGAAAGGATGGAATAAAGAAAAAATTAAATTGGACAATGTAAAAAGGTAAATAAATGATATCAGAATTTAAGGTCTCCTTTGTCCATAAGTATTTTTAGATCTTCAAGACTTAGACGCCCACTTTTCTCAAGTTTTTCCTTAGCTACCACAAGATGTTCTTCTTGCTTCCTATCATCCTTTTCAACCTGTATGTCGTTCAGTTTTTCAAGATATATACCAAGTTCGTCCCTCAGCAAAGCTATTTTATTTTTAAGAGGATCGATCTTCTCCCTGATAGGAGCAGATAAAGCAAACTTTTCAGTTATCTGTAAATGGGCTTCATCGGCTTCTTTTCTAAGCGCATCGGACTGGTTATATATTTCTATCATTTCAAGATGATATTCCTGTGATTCATCTGCAAGTTTACTGATCTCACTGCCAAAGTCCTCCTTAGAATCAAATATATCCTTGGATGATTCATAAGTTTTCACCAGTTCCTCATGAATGGTATTTGCATCAAATGCAGCACCAAGACGCCCTTTTAGATCTAGTAGTCTTCCAAAGAGATCGATCTCATGCTTGAGTGGAATGTCTGCATTCATAAAAAGATCAAGGTCCGCAACATATGCTTTTGAAAGGGTTTCAACACTCCCTTTTGAAAGTTTGTTCAGATCATTTCTTTTTGCTTTGAGCTCATTTATATTGCCCGAAAGCTTGCGTGTACGCTCCTGAACATCGTTTTTTGACGCTTTCAGGGAAGATATCCTGGCATTTATAGAGTCTCGAGTTGAGCGAGCATCGCGTGCCTTTGCCGTTAGCTCCTTAACCTGTGAATTTAAACTATCACGCTTCTCTTTGAGTTCTTCGGTATTGGTCCTGTGTAACTTCAGTTCCCTATAGATTGCTTTTAGTTCACGCTCATGCTGACCTATCTGCGTCCTTAGTTCATTTACCTTGTTCTTGAGTTCCTTTTCACTCATTGAAGCAATATCCGTATCCTTCATGCTTTAAACTCTCCATCATCAATTGATTTCTGGCCTTCCCAGTAATCATATGCCTCCTGATGGCTCTTTATCCTGTTCTCCAACCATTTGTACCTTGGAGCTATATTATTTATCTCTTCCTCAAATAAAGATAATTTGTTAATGTAGCTATCCTCCGAACTATCAATTGAGCTTAGTTCGATCTTAGAGCTAAGAGCCACTTTTATCCTCTCTTTTATAGCCTCAAAACGCTCATCATATACTTTTAACTTTTTATCAAGAGAAGAAAGACTTTCAAGTAGATATGATACCTGCTCTTCTTCCACTGAAGTATTGTGGCAGCTTTTTGCCTTAGATAGTCTTTCCCTTATGGATGATATATCCCTTGTGAACTCACCAATACCTGAATCGTGAATAGAAATTTCATCTAGCATCTTTTCTGCCTGATGATAGAACTGTTGCCTTTTTTCAGCCAGTATCTCTACCTTTTCAATTGTATCTGATCTTTCCCTTTTACAGGATTCAATGTCTTTCTGGAGTTTTTTCATTTTATCCCCCAGTTCATTGAATTCAGTAGTATATTCAGCCAGAAACCTTTTATGTTTCTGCAAGACCCCATCAATGAGCTCGGTCCTATCAAAGGTGTTTAACACATTCCTGTTTGCGTCTAAAACCGCTGTCTCTTCATTCATAATAAAACCTCGTATCATTAGATCCTGAAAACCTGTGCATGTGCTACATCATCAATTAACTTTACGTTCATTTTATCGACCACACCACACCTGACAGCACATGATACCGCCCTGTCACCAAAGATATTGATATTCGATGCTCTTGACATTACATCTATAGCATCTTCTTCTGATATTATTTCCCCTTTGTAGAATTGTTCCGTTATAATTACAGTTATATTCCCTTCTTTAAGTGTCTTTCCTATCAGTTCCCTGTCACAGATAGCAACTATCGTACTATTGCCATGTTTATGGATCTTTATATACATGAATTGATTTCTGGCTACCTTTTTAACATTGAGTTCCAGATAGTTCTTTTAAACCACCTTTACGTGTTCCTTATCTGGCTTAATGAGATCACCTGATCGTCTCATCTTTGATATCAACTCTTCTGCATGTTCCCGGTCTATCTCCTGGTTTCGAGCTTCTGCATAGACCTCTTCAAGCGGTGCTTTACCACCTGGATGTTTTTCACCCACATATTTTATTATTTCTTTAATTATCTTTATTCTGTCCCTCTGGCTTTTGCTTGTACCGGAAGCTATGACATCAACATCAAATGCCCCGGTATCAGGATCAACTCCAACCTGACGAAGACAGGCATAAACTATCCCGGTAGCTTTTTTTGCATCTTCAAGAGTTGCAATATTACTCAGGCGCAGACGTGCACTTGCCTCTGCGAGTCTTACAAGCGCTTCAAGCTGCCTTGCTGTCACAGGTACCGGAGCATCCTTTCCATCACCCATCTTCCTCAGGTCCATGTAAAATTTCACAAGATGAACACGTGCTTCTTCCTCCATTACAGGGAAGATGTTCCTTCTTGAGTATGCAACATATTTTCGCAGCATATCTGCATCTATGACAGGCTTGATCACCCCCATATAGTCATCGACCTGCTCCTGGGTAATATTGCTTGTTGGCATATTCTTTCGCTGTTCTGAGAGCTCACCAGCATAATGGGACTTTAATATATGTTTTGCTATCCTTGAGTCCATATCCTCATTTGGAGTATCAAGAAGGACGAATATCATATCGAACCTGGATACCAATGCAGGAGGCATGTTTATTTGTTGGGCTATCCCCTCGTATCTGTCAAAGCGACCGTATTTAGGATTGGCAGCACCAAGCAACGCGCAGCGTGATTTAAGAGTAGCCAGAATACCTGCTTTTGCCACACTGATAGTCTGCTGCTCCATAGCCTCATGAAGTGCACTTTTATCTTCTGTGCTCATCTTATCCATTTCATCAACTGCAGCAATTCCCATATCTGCCATTACAAGTGCTCCAGCTTCCAGTGTCCACCTTCCATCTCCAAGATCATCACGTACTGCAGCAGCAGTAAGACCACTAGACGAGGCACTCTTACCAGATGCGAACACCCCACGGGGAGAAAGTTTAACCATATAACGCAACATCTGACTTTTTGCTACACCCGGGTCACCCACAAAGAGCATATGGATATCACCCCTCACCCTTGATCCATCGGGGAGGTGTTTTGGTACCCCGGAGAACAGCTGAAGTGAAAGAGCCTCTTTGACATCATCGTAACCATATATAGAAGGTGCTATGGAGCCTATAACCTTTTTATATATTGCCGGATCCCTGCCCATTGAAAGTATCTCTTCTTCCTCTTCGGGGCTAATCTCAAGTTCATCGAACTCCTGGTCCATATATTCTATTGAATTAGCATGGACTACAAGGTCATAGAAAGGTGATTTTCCCTCCCGTGTAGTTCGCTGATGGGAGCGCAATATGCCATTTATAATAACACGGTCTCCGGGCTTAACAATTCCTGCGAGGTCATCCTCTGCATCAACATCAAGACTTTGAGGCTGTGCACCACCTTTTAGGTTCTCCGGAGACTCCTGTATCTGAAGTTTTTGAGCATCTATAAATGCAGACTGATTTATAACTATCTTGAAAGGGCCTTTTCTACCACATGTCTCATTCTCACACTCATGTGGTTCTGTGAACTTTATCTCATTCTGAGGGACCATGGTCACATGTTCACAACGCATGCACTGGAATGCAGCATTCGTTACCTTGGGGCGCACCTCTGTTGCCTTTCTTATCATACCTTCAATAGCAACGAGCTGTAAAAGGTGCTTGCTGCGAAGCTCCCTGCTAGGTACCTTCGAGGGTATCCTTATAAAGCGGACCTTTGCATCATCAAGCTCCTTCTCAACTGGAAGGTCTATTTGCTGCAGAGCATTGTTTGCACCCGGAATGACCTCATCGGGGTTAAAAAGGAGCTCATTGGCAATGTTCCTATCAAATATCTCAAGGTCTGAAAAATCAACTACCAGACTTCGGTGGTCCGGATAATTGTTCGCAAGCTGCAGTATACTATCCCAATAATATTTCTTAAGAAAAATTGCAAATTTTTCGTCCCACTTACCTTCAGTCATGTTCACACAGATAATCAGTTAAAAACGATATTAAATAAATTTCCCAGCTATATGGGAATGGAACATGGACCTCAAATGATATGAAGATTTCGAAACGTTTCTTGATCGTCTACCTAAAACCAATGTAACAAATGTGAAAAACGTGAACATAAGACCATACACATATAAGACAACTAAATGATATTATCATCCTGCTCACTTTCCACATCCGACCTTTTTTGCATCCTGCGCATAACACCACGCAAGGTCTGCACTTCTCTTGGAAGAAGACATGCTCTTCCAAATATTCTCCTGAGCATAAGATCGGTCTTTTCCCTTTTATGTTCCGGATAGTCAATGTCAGCTAGGAGTTCTGAAATATGCTCATAAAGAAGTTTCATATCAAATGGATCAGCCATAGGATTTGACCCTTTTTCCATCTCACTGAACTCATACAGAATAACTGCAACTGCATGTGAAAGATTCATTACGGGATAAATCTCTGATGTCGGTATGGTCATTATGATATCGCATTTTTTTAATTCCTCTTTTGTAAATCCATTGTCCTCCCTCCCAAAAAGCAGTGCAATGGTTCCATCCATATCTAAAAGGCGTTCTTTTATCTCAGATGGTGAGTATCCGGGAACTCGCAGATGGAGATCAAATCGTGTGCCAGTTATACCTGTTGTACCGACCATCAAGCTACAACCAGCCACCGCCTCCTCTATAGATGATACTGTTATTGCATTTTCCAATATATCCCGTGCATGTGAGGACATGGCCCTTGCCTGTCCTGAAAGCTCGCATGGATTTACAAGAACAAGGTCTGAATACCCAAAGTTTTTCATCGCTCTTGCAACAGAGCCGACGTTTCCCTGGTATATAGGTTCTACAAGTATGACTTTGATATCCAATGTGACAACACTTCCCGCTATTTACAAACTTACATTACCATCTGCTTGAGCATTGATACAGACAAATATTTACAATTAATATGTCTGTGTTTTTTGCTTTTTATCTAAAGTATATGACAGCATATAAGCTTAATTAGTCCTTTACTTTAATGTAAAATATGTCATAATACAGAAACAAGCCATCCGGTGCAGTTTATTATGATGAAAATGTTTAAATACCATTGAAACCTCAGTCATGCAAACCAGAAAGGTCAGTTATAAGTATAAAGTACTTTCAGTTCTTGTAATCTACATTTATAAAAACATATCAGGAATCAGGAGATAATTGAATGGCTTTGGAGTATTATTCAGGTTTGGTCATAGATGGTGAAATACTGAGAATATCTTTTGTACAGTTTATGATCATAGCAAATCTGGCAATAGGTCTTTTCCTTGTTGGAATGTATATCAACTTAAAGAAATGGGGCATGGGTTCAACGGCTTATGGAGAAGCCCCCGCAAAGAGCATCATGGCATTTCCAAAAATGCTTATGTATCAAATGAGTGAGCGTGCACACGCCCATAACCAATCCGTTCTTGAAACATTTATCATGGATATCGTTTTCCAGAGAAGGATCCTGCAGAGAAATCCAGTAAGATGGTTCATGCACTTCACTATATTCTTTGGCTGGATGGCCCTGTTCCTTATGTCATTGCTTATGTTTGCGGTAGAGATGGTGCACATAGGTGCAGGTGCTATTGGACTTCACACCATAGAGCCGGAAGTGATGAGACAGATGCTATCCTTACCAAACGTTATATTCAGTTACATATTGCTCACAGGTATCATAATTGCTATATACAGAAGGCTCTTTTTGGCAAAGGTCAGGGAAGCCACCATTGCATATGATTCAATTCTTCTGGGAGGACTTACCTTTATCACAATTACAGGGTTTTTGGCCTATGGATTAAGGAATGAGAACTTCTGGGGATTGGGAATGGACCCACTACTGGCACCACCTATGGCATTGTTCCACTCAATAACAGCACTGCTTTTCTGTATCGCATATATACCATACAGCAAATACATACACATGATCGCAATACCACTTGCACTCCTTGCAAACAAGGGAGGAGAATAAAATGGCAAAACGTGAACCTTCGATTAATACAGAGAACTTCACAGCTGTCCAGCTAATGGAAATAGACTCATGCAGCCGCTGTGGAGAATGTGTGGACTGGTGTCCCACATACGATGCATCTGAAAAGGATCCAGGACTTGCACCAAGGGATAAGATCCTAAGATGGAGAGACTATATAAACAAGTCATATGGTCTCCGTGCAAAGCTCTTTGGTCCAAAGGAGATCAATGAAGAAGATATAGAGCAGTTCAAGGATGATGTGTATGGCTGTACCACGTGTGGTATGTGTGCCACGGTCTGTGAGTCAGCAATCAATACTGTGGAACTCTGGGAGTCAATGCGTGCAAATCTGGTGAAGCGCGGTAATGGTCCTTTTGGAAAACAGGGAGCTTTCCTCAAACTTATAGGAGAGTATAAGAACCCTTATATGGAGGACAATAAGAACAGAGTGAATTGGTTCCCTGATGATGTAAAGGTTGAGGACAAGGCCGAAGTCCTATATTATGGAGGATGCACCGCAGAGCTCAAACAGAGAAAACTTGCACTTGCAACCGTACGTCTGCTCAATAAGCTTGGGATCAAGTTCACAATGCTAGGAGAGGATGAGATATGCTGTGGTTCAGCGCTTATCAGGACAGGGCAGTACTTCATAAATGATACTGCAAAGATAAATGCACAGCAAAATATAGATAACATAAAGGCTAAAGGCGCAAAGATTGTTATCAATGCATGTTCAGGGTGCTACAGGGCATCTTTGATCGACTGGCCAAGACTCACTGGGCAGGAGCTTCCCTTCAAAGTTATGCATATTACACAGTTCCTTCAGGAGCTTATAGAAAAGGGCGAAATTGAATGGAAAAAATCCATTGATAAGAAAGTTACATATCATGACCCATGTCACCTAGGGCGTCATGTCGGTGTATTCGATCCTCCAAGAGCAGTACTTAATGCAATTCCCGGAATAGAGCTTATTGAAATGGAAAGGGTAGAAGATAACCAGCGCTGTTGTGGAGCTGGCGGAGGTGTCAAAGCCGGTATTCCTGATCTTGCTCTTGGTGTAGCCTCAACACGGGTAGAAGATGCACTTGCAACTAAGGCAGAAGTCCTTTCAAGTGCATGTCCTTTCTGTAAGAGGAACCTGAGCGATGGCAGAGATGCCATAGGCGCCAAGGAACTTGAAGTAGAGGACATCGTTGTGCTTGCTGCTGAAGCAATGGGAATTGACCTTAGTGATACACCAGAGTGATAACATCACTCTTTTTTTCTTATTTTTAGGGCAAATTGAATATACCCGTTCGTATTATTTATCTTTCACATGCAGATCCCATATGAAATACTTGGAAAAATCTTCATAGGAATTTCACTGGCTGCACTGATGTTGTTGTTCGTGGCTTTGTTGTTCGGAGCCTATAGCTTTAAAAAGCACAGGATCATATTTCCAAATTTCGTTCTATCAATACTCTATCTTTTTTACGGGCCTGCTAAATGGATATGCAGAATGTTTGGTATTAAGGATACTATAGTAGATGAGATACTTGTAGAGGTGCGCAATGCAGTTATGCTTGAAAAGTTCAAAGGTGTCAAGGACAGAAGAGTCATATTTCTCCCCCAGTGCCTGAGACACCCCGACTGTAAAGCACGCTGTGATCCTGTTACAGGTTACAAGTGTATAGGTTGTGAGCGTTGTGATATTGGAACAATATGCAAGGCTGCAGAAGAAAGAGGATTTGAAGTGTACGTCATTCCAGGTGGCAGCTTTGTCAAAAAGATAATAAAAGCCCACATGCCCAAAAGCTGTATAGGGGTTGCATGCTACCCGGAGCTGGTTGAATCAATGCAGGGTGCATCACCTTTTATGATCGTCCAGGGAGTATCTCTGACACAGGATGGTTGTTTTAACACAAAGGTAGACGTTGATGAGCTGATAGAAAGGATGGAGGAATGTAATGTATAGTTTTGTTGGAGAACTTATCACATTTTTCCTTGTACTTTCTTTTATCCTGGCAACAACTGCACTGGTAGTAAGCAGAATAAGTCTGAACAGACACGTATGGCTTGCTGGTTTTTTTTCTGGGGTTTTAGATTTCTTTTATATGCCCATAAAGTATTTTTTTTATAGGTTCTCTGATTCAAGGACACTTGATAAATGGATGGTATCACTTAAGAACATCTCTAACATAAATGAGTTCAAAAAAGCTAAAAGGCGAATGATAATAGCACCTCACTGTATGCGTTCAATGGATTGTCCCGCAGCATCTAAAAAAACAGGAATACAATGTATATCATGTGGTAAATGTGTCTTTAGCAGATTGAAGGAAGACGCCAGAAAATATGGATATGATCTTTATATCGTTACAGGTTCATCCTTCGTCAAGCATGTAATAACTGAAAAGAAATATGATGCTGCATTGCTTTTAGCCTGTGACTATGAGCTTAACAAGGTAATGATGGCACTTAAGGGAAAAGGAATAGCCACATATGGCATTCCAATGCTCAATGACGGATGCTTTAATACCAATATAGAATATGAAAAACTTATAGAGGCACTTGAAATATTTTCAGATTGAAAGTTGTTGCGGCTTTAAAGAGAAGATATTTCAAATCATCAAGTCAAGAAATCTTAAAAGAAAAAAGCAATGGGAAAACAACGATGTTGAGTGAGGAGAGTAAGCTCCCTTCTGTTGATGCAATACATTCATTCTTTCTGACAGAATGATGCGCCTCTGAAGACTTGCATTGACGGCATTCGGCTACGCGTACACAAACTTCGGGATGGTCTAAACAGCCATTAACCCCTACTTCTGACTTGCACCCACGAGGATTCGCCGTTCCATCCGCTATCCATGCGACCTCAGCCTTAGGGCATCACAGCATTAGCATGATACGGTATCGTTTCTGTGCCAGCATGCAGAAAACTGCATGAGTTGCAAGGCAACTGCCCGAGCTCTCGCCCGATGCCCTTTACAGACATTCGTGTGTTTAGAAGGTGGGGAGACTTTCCTCAGGCCAAATGGCCCGGCAGCCGTCCTTCCTCTCTCGATTGCCATGATGATATCAAGTGATATATAGTTTATTATGATCAAAATATTAAAAGTTGTTCAGATAAAACTGAATATGTACCTGCATGTATATGTAAAACCCAGCAAAGTAACATATTAAATAAACACAACAATAACGTACTTTTATAATGCATTCAACACAATATTATCAGGTCTGTGTATGAAATATAAAATATATCTTCTAGCCGGCGTTGCTTTGTTAACAGTGATGGTCTTATTAATTTTTACAGGAGTCGTGACTGAAAAAAGCAATGCTATGTTTATTCTCAAGGGACTTGAGCCACTATATACCAGCTATGATACATTGTTTTTAGGTATAGGTCTACCTCTTTTATTGGTGATTATTTATTCCCGTTTAAAAAAAAAGATGAGAAGTAAAACTAAAAACAAGAGATGAAAAAGTCACAATTTTAGCACGCCACAGCCACAGCCACGATTCAGAAGATAGTCGACCTTGGAGATAATTTCTTCCTGGTGAAACTCCGACAATCTACCAAATTCCTCACCGTGTTTGTCCTTTACGTGTTCTATCATTATTTCCTTTGCTTCTTTTGGGTCATTATCAACAACGATGAAATCATCGTTGAATCCAAGGTCCCTGCATCTTAATATGTGTACTATGATAAGACCTCCGGTAATTAAATTGAAACTACTGCCTTATTAGTTTTTTTAATGAACGTAAAAGGCAACTTTATTTCAAATTAAAGAAGCAACAATACAACCATAACACCTAAAAATACCATCAATTGATAATACCGGGTAGCAAAATGAGTGACTGCAAGCCGGGTCTATGACCTGTTTCAGCAATCCTTACAAGTATGAAGAGAATCAGAAAATCCTGTTACCGCAATACAGATACTTTTTAATACACATATACATGGGCATGTGCCTGTGGGTGTTGAAAGGTACATATTTTCCAGTAAAATTAACAATAAACACATAAAAACGTGCAAAATCAATTTATACCAATACTAGCTAACCGATATCCTACTACTCAAAATACAACTTGCTATTGCATAGATAGCAGGTTGTGGAAAAAGTATCCTGCCACAAAGGAGGAAGGTCAATAGAAGGAAATGGCAAGGTTGTAAATAGTGCTCCAAAGTACTTTGAAAAAGAAAAGATAACAACAGGAGTAACAGAATTAGATGAAATACTACATTCATTGCGACTTGGAGATAATGTAGTATGGAAGGTAGAGGAGCTTGATGATTACATATATTTTGCCAATAGGTTCATTATAAGCGGAATAGAATCCGGCTATAAATGTGTATATGTAAGGTTTGCACCCCATGACCCTGTTCTGAAGAAAATGGATGGATTAGAGATTGTCAAGGTCGATCCAAGCAACGGTTTTGATTTTTTCAGTAGCCAGGTGCACAGGTTAATAGAGTGGTATGGAAAAAAGGTTTTTTACGTATTTGATAATCTCTCATCCCTGATGGTTGACTGGGCCAGCGATGAACTTGTGGCTAATTTCTTCAGAGTCACCTGCCCCCACCTTTTCGACCTTGAAACAATAGGATATTTCTGCCTCACACGTGGAAAACACAGTCATTCCACTGTTGCTGGAATAAGAGAAACTACACAGGTCCTTATAGATCATTATCACATCATGGAAAGTACATATATACATCCACTAAAGGTCTATGACAGGTACTCACATAGTATGTTTGTGCCTCATCTTATATCAGATAGAGGATGGAAACCTGTATTTGACAGTGTTGATGCGGCGACTATATCCTCGAGTAACCGAATGAAGATGTTACGCACAGGTAGCTATGGTACTGCACCCTGGGATACGGTTTACAGAAAACTTCGTTTCCACTACGATATGGGAATGCTTGACAGTATACCTGAAACAGAGATGAGGGCACTTAAACAAGAGCTATCGAGAATGGTCATTGGCGACCACCCCCGCTTTAATCACCTAGCTGATAAATATCTAAGCCTTGAGGAACTGCTAGACATAAGGGACAGAATGATAGGTTCTGGCAGAATTGGAGGAAAGGCAGTGGGAATGCTTCTTGCAAGAAGTATAATACTTAATGAACCTGAAAAAAAGGATCATTTCTCACAGATAATAGAACCACATGATTCTTTTTACATTGGATCTGACGTCTTTTTTACATTTATGATTAACAACGACCTTTTCAGCCTCAAGGTCAGGTTATCAGATAATTCATGTATGACAAAGGAAGAGTTCATAGATGTAGAGAACAAATTTCTTGAAGGAAGGTTTCCCGAGGATATCATTGAGCAATTCAGAGATATGATAGATTATTTTGGACAGGCTCCTATTATAGTTCGATCAAGCAGTCTTCAGGAAGATAGCTACGGAAATGCATTTGCAGGCAAATACAGAAGTGAGTTCTGTGCAAACCAGGGAAGTCCGGAAGACAGACTTAAAGCTTTCATGCATGCAGTAAAGTTGGTATATGCAAGTGCCCTTAACCCGGATGCTCTTGCTTATCGACGCACCAGAGGGCTCCAGAATATGGATGAGCAGATGGCAATATTGGTGCAGCGTGTCTCTGGGATGCCCTACAAACAGTATTTCTTCCCGGCACTTGCAGGAGTGGCATTTTCACAGAATCTTTTCCGCTGGTCAAAACGCATAGATCCCTCTAAAGGACTTATAAGGCTGGTGTTTGGACTTGGTACCAGAGCAGTTGATCGCGTTGGAAGGGATTATCCACGGATGATTTCTGTTAGTAATCCAGATATACGACCTGAAGCTGGACCCCAGATATTCAAATATTCCCAATGGGATGTGGATGTCCTTGACCTGGAAAATAAAATGTTTAAAACATTGTCCTTCAAAGATCTCATAAAAGATTGCGATTATCCTTCGTTGAGAATGTTCATATCAGTCTTCAATGAGGGGTATCTTTCAGACCCCTGCACCAACACAATAGACTGTTCCCGGGAAATGGTACTTACCTTCAATAATCTCATAAAGAAAACAGACTTTGTTGCTTCCATGGGAGAGATATTGGGAATAGTTGAAGAGGTTTATGGCCAGGCTGTGGACATAGAGTTCACTGCATCTGTGGAAAAAAGTGGAAATGTAAGCATAAATATCGTACAGTGCAGACCCATGAAGTCGATTACAAGTACTGATAAGATAGTGACCCCGGATAACATAAAAAAAGATAATATATTGTTCAGATCGAAAATGCTGATAAATGAAGGTATAGTTAGGGACATAGAGTATATAGTATATGTTGATCCAAAAGCCTACGAAATTGCAGACATGGATACAAAGAAATCCACAGGAAGAGTAATAGGCCTTATCAATGAGAGAATTGGTTCCATGGAAGATAAGTATATACTCATGGGACCGGGAAGATGGGGGAGCAGTAACATTGAGCTGGGAGTGAACGCGACATACAGTGAAATAGATAAAACGTCCATGTTAGTTGAAATTGCCCGTGAGAAGGCCGGACATGTTCCAGAGGTATCGTATGGTACACATTTTTTCCAGGATATTGTTGAGGAGGAGATAATTTACATGCCTGTATATCCTGATATGGAAAGCTCATGCTTTAATGAATCTTTCTTCAGGGAAGCAAGGAACATGCTCACAGATATAATCCCAGAGTATGATCTATTCAGTGACGTTGTGAAAGTGATAAATGTCCGTGAAGCCTCTGGAGGTGCAAGCGCTGTTGTCATTGCAAGCCTTAATGAACAGAGTGCTGTATGTTATCTTGAAAAAGTTAGCACTGGAAGGATATGGAAGCTTGACAAGCTAAAAGGACAGTGGCACTGAAGGGCTTATTGGTCCACTGCCACATTCCTTATTTTTCAACTTATGAATCAGGACTGTCTCAAAACAGGAAATGAACAGCTTGGAGACCGATCCAAACTGTGGATCAGTCTACGAATTTAATTCCCACATCTTTCATTTTGTTGCGAATAGCAACATTAACAAGCAGTGGAGTAATTGATTCTACCATAGATGATGTCTCAAGTGGGCCTATGTCAAGTGGCCTCATACCAGGGATTTCCCGAACAAGCTCAAAGACAATTTTCTTTGACTTCATGTTGTTCCCACATACACCTATATCGTAATTTAGCGCAATATCAAGGTTGGCAAGCTTAGCTGCCGGAACATTATGGAAAGCAGATACCAGTTCATTACCGTCAGGTAGCAGGGAATCAATTTCCTGGGCTGCACTTCCTGCAGGAGGATTTATATAGCAGAAGTAATCAGCCTTGTAGTCCTCACGCGAATCTGCCGGAATCGCAAGAGGGACAGAGTCTGGTACAATGATACATGTATCCTTTTCCATTGGAACTACAACAGATATTATTATCTTGTTTTTGAGTTTTTGGCCTATCTGCTCTATCATAGAGGTTATTTGTCCATACCTTATAGCAAGGACCACTATCTCGGATTCTGAGGCTGCCTTTGCATTGATATCGCCTGTTATATGTGAATCATACCCATGGTCTTTTAAAGCCTTTGTATATTCAGCTGCCTTATCCTCTGCTTTTCCCTTTTCCCTTGAACCTACGATCACATGGTGTTTCTGCCCCCATCTGAGAGCAAAGCCCCTACCTATGCTTCCGGTACCGCCAATTATTGCAATTTTCATGATAATCCCATTTATCTACGAGTAAAGATGTTCCAGTAGTACATAATAAAGGAATATATGGTCTGTGACCTCAGACCATATAAGCCTTGTCTGATAATATCTTGTAAATACCTGTAAGAAATGTATCAGATCCATCCCCGGTCTTTCATTGCAATGACCACACGCTCAATAGCAACAACATAGGCAGCTGTCCTCATGTCTATGTTATACTTCTTTGATGCCTCATAAACTGACTTATACGCCTCTGTCATCTTTCTGTCCAGACGTGTGTGTACCCTTATCTCACTCCAGTAGTACATATAGAAATTCTGGACCATCTCAAAGTATGAAACCGTCACACCACCTGCATTACAAAGGAAGTCAGGAATGATATGTATACCTCTCTGGAAAAGTATCTCGT
>PXAV01000045.1 GCA_003565715.1 Methanosarcinaceae archaeon | reverse complement strand
TTCCAATGGCAATATACAGGTACTCAAAAATATTTCTTAAATCGACCTCCATATAAGTTGTAGTTTTTAAAAGCCTGCTCTCTCAATCCAAAACAGCAGCATCACAATCAGCGCAACAACAGGAACAACCACCACCCAATCGTTTACTTTAAAAAGGCGGGGCAGGGTTATATCACCGAAGTCACCCATTTTCAGGATGCCATCCTTGAGTTTTGGATACATAATGGCAAAAATCCAGGTACCTAAAAGTATGCCGACCAATCCGCCGGTTATTGCATCCATATAGCCATTGCCAATGGCACCTGCAATGGTTCCCGGGCAGTATCCCAGTACGGCAAAGCCAACACCAAAAATCAGGGCGCCAATAACATTCATTCCCACCGATCCACTCTTGAGTGAAAGCTTAATCCAGCCCATTGACTTCATAAAGTATATGCCAATCATTCCGGTTGCTACCGCCGAAAGCATAATTTTCAGAACAGTAAAGTCGGTGAGCAGCAGTTGTCCAACAATCACATCGTATTGGGTTACCCCTCCTTTGTGCAGCAAAAAGCCGAACAAAACACCGAATCCCAGGCCATAGAATAATGGCCTTCTATCAGGGGCTTTCTCTATATTTGTTTTGGAATTAATTTTGTTCATACAATTGTTTTTAAAGTGTTATAATCAACCCCAAATTAGCAAAATGCAGCATGGTAAAGTTGTAAACAGAACTTACATCTGCTCCACCTTCCACCATTCTGTAGGCTGCCTTTATCTTCAGATAGTCATTAATTGGCACTTTACTCCCCAGATACAGGTCAAAAGCTCTTCCCGGACCTCCGGCCAAACCGTCACCTTCAAAAAACACAGACCAATTATTTATGTTGTATTCAGCATACAAATTCAACAAGGGAACAAAGCCTAAATCATCTTTATAATCACTGATATCATCAGATGTTAAGCGAATTTCAGCATCCCGAATTTTAGCAGTAAAACCAACCCCAACAAGCCATTTATCAGAGCTGTATATATATCTTCGGTAGGTCAGTCTATAACTGTTAAATTTGTAATATGCATCTATGTTCTGACCCTGAAGAAAAGTTGTGTTTTGATACCTGATATCAAATGGTGCTGCACCTTCATAATTTACACTCAATGGTGCAAATAGTAAGAAGAAGTGATTTTTTTCCCGGAAGCTGTAGCCTAGTTTTAGGCTATAGTATAAAACAGGCCCCTGAATTTCAAAATCTTTATACAAATCAAAAGCCGTTCCCTCTGCGCTTGGGATTCGAACCTCGTTATAGCTTTGAGCAGCAAACCCGCCTGAAACATCGAGACTAAACTGACCGAAAGCCTGGACAAGCATTACCGAAAAAATTACCGTTATGAAAATGGTTTTCATTTTTTTAAATTTTTATTTTACTAAACGAATACTTTAAATATCAAATGAGCAGTTATAATTCCCCCAATAAAAAAGAATATAGCTGAAATCCAGCTTGAAAGGGCCAGTTGCAGGGTGCCACTGATTCCGTGCCCACTGGTGCAACCGCCGGCAAAACGCGCACCAAATCCAAGGATGATACCTCCTGCAACAGCTACAAGCACGCGCAGCAGGGCGTTATCGCCAAAGGCCGATGCCCATAATGATGGAACCCAAACTCCAACCTTAAAATCGCCGGAGATAATGGCCGAAAGAAATGCGCCTATAACCCCCCCCAAAACCAGCATCCACTGCCAGTTAATTTCAAGTTTAATCTTTTTATAGTAGGGTCTTTGGTTTGCTTTTTCTCCAATCAAAAGTCTCTCTATCATCCCTCCGGTACGGGCAAAGGTGGTGGAAGTGGCAATGGGTTTGCCCGATATTAAAAAGCTCAACCAGCTTAAAAGGCCTATGCCAATGCCTACAGCATAAGGCGACCAGTTGGCATCTGTAAATAATGAAGTAATTGCTTCCATATTTTACTGTTTAAAATGGGGTTTCACTTCTTCAACCTTTGAATAAAACCTTGATCCATGCGGATTCTGACAAACAGTGCAGCGCTTGGTATATCCGGCAGCACTATACCCGGTCATTCCTCCTGCAACATTATGCAGCTTTTTAAACCCGTGTTGAGCCAGAATACTAACACCCAAACTACTGCGGTTGCCTGAGCTGCAAATCAGGATAATGTCATCTTCCTTTTTGAGTTCTTTATGCCTTTCACGTAAATCAGCCACAGGAATATTGATGGCTCCTTCAATATGTCTGTTTTCAAACTCCTGGGGTGCTCTTACATCGAGCAAAACAAATTTGGCAGAACCCTTGATTTTATCATGTAAATCTTCAGCGGAAACCTGGTTGATATAATTGGTTTTGTATCCTTTCACTGCCCAACCTGCCATTCCGCCATCCAGGTACCCCACAATACGATCCTGTCCGACGCGCCTGAGCCATACATTGGTTTTTTCGGCTTCATTGAAACTGTCTGAAACCACCAGCAGGTCTTTGTCAAGTGGTAACACCCATCCGGCAAAAGTGGGAAGGTTGCCGTTAAAGTCGAGACTCCAGGCTCCGGGAATATGCTGACTGCCAAAAGCGAGGTAACTGCGGGTATCAACAACAGCAACATTTTCTTTTTCAAGTATTTCTTTAAATGCTTCT